>DASWDF010000259.1:0-12062 GCA_036395475.1 Casimicrobiaceae bacterium | reverse complement strand
CGTGCCAAGCGTCACGATGAAGGGCGGCATCCCGGCGACGGCGATCAGCGAGCCGTTGAGCATGCCCATCGCTATGCCGATCCCGATTGCCACTGCAACCGCCGAGATCAGCGGGTATCCGGCGACGACCATCAGGCTCGCTGCGACACCGCATAGTCCGAGCACCGGACCGAGGCTGAGGTCAATTCCCTCGGTCAGGATGACGAGCGTCATGCCGAGCGCGACGATGATCAGCACCGCGACCTGCAGCGCGACGTTGGTCAGGTTCGCCGCGGTAAAGAAGCCGGGCGTCCCGATCGTGAGCACGGCGCCCATCAACGCGAGCAGATAGAACGCACCTGGCGCTCTCTTGACGAGATCGAGCGTCGCGGAACGCGGGGTCAGTTGTGGATGAAGTGTGGTCTCAATCATGGAACCCGACGCGGAACCTGTGACGGGAATCCTTTCGCGGGCCGATACGCAGCGATGTCATCGTACTGCAGAAGCTCGATGAAATTGCCTTCCGGATCGGCAACCAGCAGCAATCGCAGGCCCGCACGCAGTTCCACGATTCCCTTGCTGCGGATGTTCGCGCCCGCTTGCCGAAGCCTCGCGTGGAGTGCGGCAAGATCATCGACGATGAATGTGACGTAGGATGCGCCGACGCGTTGCATGGCGTAATCGGTCGCAGCGGCCGCGACGCCGCCGCCTGCAGGCCGCGCAAGCTTCAGCCGATCACCGGAACTGCTCTCCAGGCGGACCACGCGATAGCCGTCCGGCGCGAGGCCGGAGGCGCGGCTTCGCTCTGCCGGCATCTCGATGTCGCCGATCACGTCGAGGCCGAGCACGTCCCGGTAGAACGGGAGAAGCCGGTTGATATCGGCGACGACAAGGCCGACTTCGAACGGCGCTACGGTCTTCACTATGACGCCTTGCCCCATCCCATCGCCAGCAGCTTCGCGGCACTGTCCGCGATGTCGCGGTCCGCGTTCGGCGAGATGATTTCGAAAATGGGCTTCTTCGTGAAACCGATCTCCGCCAGCACGGCCGAGATGGGCGCGAAGTCGACCGTGCCGAGGCCGATCGTATCGTGGCGATACACCTTCTGGTTAGTGTCGGACAGATGGACCACCTTGAGGCGGCTGCGACACTGGCGCAACGCAGCGCCGACGTCCTCGTTGATGAAATGACCGTTGGCGACATCGTAGACGATGCCGATCCGGTCGTTGCCGTAGCGGTCGAGCGACTGCATCAGCGCATCGATCCCCGGCAGGAAAGCAAACGGCATGTTCTCGACGTAGAGCGCCGTGCCGACCTTTTGCGCCAGCGGTGCGAGCTCATCGAGCGCCGCGTAGAAGTAACCCATGAGACGCTCCATTGGCGCCGGAAACAGCGGGTTTGCCTTGCCCGGTCCGATCACCACACCCGGCACGCCGAGATCGCCCGCAAGCTGCACCACGCCGCGCAGGTTCGCGAGCGTGTACGCGCGCATCTCCGCGGCGGCACCTGCCACATTGAGGTCGATGTTGGGCATGTTCAGCGTCGTTACGATGAGGCCGTTCGAGTCGATGTACTTGCGCAAGTCGCGACGGGACGCGTGGTCGAAATCGGCGGGCCAGAGGTGGCCCGGGTACATCATCAGCTCGAATTCGGTGTAGCCGCCGGACGCGAGCGATTCCAGACAATCGCGGGCCGTGTGGCTCAGCGTGTACGAATAGGTGTTTATGGCAAATGGAGAGGCAGTAGGGGTCATTGCATCGGTTCCTGTGAGGCGCATCGCCTGGTCATGCCGCTTTCGCTGCCGCGAACATTCGCCGCCAGTTGCTTGTGGGCTCGAAGCCCAGCACGTCCCGCGCCCGGGAAATGTCGAGCACCGCGGCCAGCGGGTTCTTGCGAAAGTAGTGCGGGTTGCGGATCTCCGGAAGCGTGCCGTAGCGTTCGCGCAGCATCTCGAGGGTGGGCCGGGTATTGAGCCCGTCGGCCGCCGAGATGTAGAACGCCTGGAACGGCGACTTCGCCGACTCGAGTGCGAGCCGGAAGCCCTGCGCCACGTCTTCCGGCGAGACGTAGGTCCAAAGGTGGTAGTTCTGCACGTCGGCACCGCGCGTTTCCAGCTCGGGATATTCGGGTGGGAAGACGATGTGCGTCGGCCGGATCGCGAGCACCTCGAGCTTGCCGCGGTTGGCGTAACTGCGGCAGATCGTCTCGGTCGCTTCCTTGCTGAGCGAGTAGAACTCGATGGGTCGCAGCGGGTGGCTCTCGTCGATTGGCAGGTACTGAGGGCCGTAGCCCGGCGGGTTGTAGTGCAGGCCGAGCGCGGCATCGCTCGACGCGACGATCACCCGGCGCACGCCCGCTTCCTCCGCCGCCTGCAGCACGTTCCACGTGCCCTGCACGTTCGTGTTGAAGGTCACATCCGGGGGGGCGGTGCGGGGATTGGGGATGGCAGCGAGGTGGACGACGGCGTCCTGCCCTTGGAAGGCGTTCTTCAGCGCGGCAAAGTCCGTAATGCTCGCGTTCACGTACTGCACACCGGGCGCCTGCGACGGCTTCACATCCAGTACGGTCAGCGCACAACGGCCGCGAAGATCCTCCGTCACGTACCTTCCGAGACGGCCGCTACTGCCGGTGCACAACACCTTCTCGAATCGCATGGTGGATTTCCCCTCGGGATGTCGCCGGTTTTCCTATTGTCGGAACCTATGCGACGTTGTGAAAAGCAATACAACCGTCCCTTTCCGCCGCTGTCAACTTGCGTGGTGTATCGCTGCGATCGCCAACGATACGAACGTGGCGCCTCTTCACCGCCATGCGGCTTGAGATTCAACCGCCGGCATCGAGCGCGTTCCAGTACCACCACGTGCGCTCGATCACCCATTCCTTCACGTCCTCCTGCGTGACGCTGATGCGTGCGTGCCGCAGCAGCCGATCCTTGAACTGCTCAACGACCTCTGCGCGGACGCGCAGAGGTGCCGTGTGCAATACGCCCATGATGCCTCGCTCGGCGCGCACGCCGATCAGTTGATGAGGTGCCGCAGGTCGTGCTCGGCCTCGTACCCAATCACGTCGCGGGCGCGGGACAGGTCGTAGAGTGGCGCATGCGGGTTCCTCGCATAGACACCAGGGGTGCGGACCTCGACCTTGCGCTTGAGGTACTGCTCCAGTCGCTCGATTGTCGGAGTCGGGGCAAGGGTCGTTCTCGCCGAGATGAACAATCCCTCGAACCTCCGCAGCACGGGTACTTCGAGCGCAAGCCGGAACGCCCGCGCCACGTCGCGCGGATCCACATAATGCCAAAGCGGACCGCCTCCTGCCGAGCTCGGTCCACCCGCGGCCGGCCCCTTGTAGTTCGCCGGATCCTTCGCCCGCGCCTTCACTTCGCCGTACATCTCCTCGTAGAGCACGAAGACCGGGCGCAACGCGATCACTTCGAGCTTGCCGCGATCGACGAAGCTGCGTCCGATGTCTTCGCCCAGCAGCTTGCTCAACGCATAGGGATCGGTAGGGCGCAACGGATGGGCCGCATCCACCGGTGCGTACTCGGGCCCGCGCATGCTGTCGGACATCACGGTGAACCCGAGCACCGAGTCGCTGCTGCAGAGGATCACTCGCTTCGCGCCTGCCTCCTCCGCGGCCTGCTGCACGTTCCACGTGCCCATCACGTTGACGTTGAGGATTCGTTCCCCGGTGCCGCTCCAGATGTTCGGTATCGCCGCGATATGGACGACCGCATCGTTGCCGGCACACGCGGCCCGCACTGCCGCGATATCCGTCACGTCGGCGATTGTTTGCGGCACGTCTTCCGGGCAGCGCTTCTGGTCGAATCCCGAGACACTGCAGCGACATTGCAGTTCGCGCACCACATGGCGCCCGAGCAGGCCACCCGAACCGGTGACGAGCACGTTCTTGAACTTCATGTTCCGCTCCTCCTTGCTTTGCGTCGTGCCGGCCGTGTAGTCGCCGGCCGTCAGTCGAGAAAACTCTCGGGATGGGCGCGCATCCACTCGGCGAACGCGGCAACTCCGGCGTCGAGGCTGTGCGCCGGCGCAAATCCGGTATCGTCGACCAGCCGTGTGCCGGCGAGCGGACCGCGCATCCGTGTATGGTCGGTCCAGGGTGCCGTACCCGGCCCGACTTCGATCACCGCACCCGGCACCGCCGCGCGGACGGCAGCTGCGACTGCGTCCGTGTCGAAGTTGCGCCCGGAACCGAGGTGATAGATGTCGTGCGCAAGCGCCGGCGCGCGGTACGCTGCGAGAAGGCCGGCTGCGACGTCGCCGACGTACGTGTAGCTCGCGGCGAAATCCGCGCCGCTCGGCTCGCGCACCGGCTTGCCCGCGAGCGCGAGCTTGAGGAACACCGGGATGGGCCCGCGCGGGTTCTCGCGCACGCGGGGCACCAGCGGCGGTCCGTACACCCACGAAATACGAACGGTGGCAGCGGGTACGCCGAACTGCGATCGGTACAGGCTCGTCAGGAGCTCGCCGGCAAGCTTCGTGGTGCTGTAAGTATTGGTCGCTTGCGGCGGTGCGTCCTCGAGGATCGGCTTCGCCGGGTCGATCGCGTTTTGGAACACCGATCCCGTGCTGGTGTAGAGGAAGCGTTGCCAGCCGTTGAGGCGGGCGGCGTCGAGCAGCCGGCACACGGCGCCGACGTTCGCGTCCACGGTACCGACTGGATCCGCACGAGCGAACTGCTCGTTGGGGACGGCCGCGGTATGGATACAACCTTCGACGGGATACCTGTCGACGAGAGTGGCGACTTCGACCGCAACCGCAAGGTCGCAGCGCACCCAGGTCACGGGCCCGCGCAGTGCCTTCGCATCCTTCTCGCGAAAGACGCTGCGATATTGCGCAACCACGTCGTGTCCCGCCGCCAGCGCTTGGCGCACGGTCTCGTAGCCCACGTGCCCCATGCCGCCGGTGATCAGAATTGGCATCGCGTTCGGTATCCGTTCAGTCAACGAATCATGCAGGGACCGGCGCGCCGGCGTCCGGCTCAGTCCTTCTGCAACTGGTAGACGAACCGGTACCGGTCGACGGTCGTCGCCGCGGCGAGGAACGGCAGCAGATGCCTCGCCACGGCGTCGGTCAGGCGATCGATGTTGCTGCCCTCGACGAGGATCGCCTGCGCCACGACGTTGTCGGTAGTGCCGCGCAGCTTCTTCTCCTCCGTGCGTAGCGTGGAAACCGCGCTGTCCGCCTGCCAGATTTCAACGCGGAGGACGCCGGGCGCTGTCGCCAGCGCCGCCAGCTCACGGCGCCCGAATGCGTGCAACGCGTCCGCGTCGTCGCCCGCAAAGCGCAGCGTGACGAGCTCGCCACCATCGGCGTCGCCCGCACCGGCGACGAAGCGGAACACGGCGCGTGTCGTGTCGCGATAGCGCGGCATCAGCGTCCGCGTCCACTCCGTCGGTTTGTTGAGCGCATGGAGATAAGGTGTCGATGCCAGCACCGCGGCATCGTCCACGTCATAGCGGGAAAAGTAGCGGGGGCCGGCGTCGAGGTTGAGGTATCGCCGGGCACGCGCGAAACCGGAAATGTTCACCCGCTCCAAGTGGTGCTGGCGGTCGTACCAGTCGTCGAACGAAGGCTCGAATCCCGCTTCCACGCCGTGCCAGATAGCGAGAAGCCCGAGCGTGCTCCGGTGCTGGAGCGTTTCCAGTTGTCTGTCCGTAAGCGTGATGTCGTTCGTCATGAGCAATCGGGCGTTCGCGAAGTATTATCCTACATTGTCGGTTGACATTCGGCCATGTGAAGTATTATAAGACACAGAAACGGATCCGGTGCATCGTTCTTGTCTCGCATTGCGCGTCCCACCCTCACAAGCCGTTACCCATTTCGAAAGGGCGCGACATGGCACGAATGAAAGGGGCGGAGCTCATCGCCAGCTTCCTGGTGCAGGAAAAGATCCCCTATGTGTTCGGCATCTGTGGCCACGGCAACGTCGGCATGCTGGATGCGCTCTACGACGTGCGCGACAAGGTGAAACTCGTGTCGCCGCGCCACGAGCAAACCGCGGGCCACATGGCGGACGGTTATTTTCGCGTCCGGCACCAGCCGGTCGCGACTCTCACCTCGACCGGTCCGGGGTCGGCCAACCTGATCATGGCCTTGGCCGTGGCGCAGACGGATTCGTCCGCCTTGCTCGCCATCACCGCCAATGTCCCGACCTCCCAGTTCAACCGGGGCCCCTTCCAGGAGCTCAACCGTCACAACCAGGCTGACTTCCCCAACGTGATCCGCCCCGTCGTCAAGCGCAGCTTCCAGCCGACCCGGGTCGACATGCTCCCGCTGGCGTTGCGGCAGGCGGTCACGATGATGACAAGCGGCCGGCCGGGTCCGGTCAACCTCGACGTTCCCTACAACCTCTTTCAGGAAGAGGCCGAGGTCGGACTCGAACCTGCGTGGGACGGCGTCAACATCCGCCGCAGCGGCGCGTCTCCGGCCGATATCGAGGCCGCCGCCGCAATGATCTCCGCGGCGAAGCGACCGGTGTTCTTCATCGGCCACGGCGTCACGTTGTCGGAGGCGGGTCCGCAGTTGACCGAGCTTGCCCATAGCTTGCGCATCCCGGTCATCAGCTCGCCCAACGGCATGGGTTGTCTCGACATGGACGATCCGCTTTCGCTCGGCTTCATCGGCCGCAACGGCGCGTACCCGGCGAACCAGGCGGGACGTTACGCGGACCTCGTCATCGCGATCGGCGGGCGCTTCGACGACCGCTCGGCGTCCTCCTGGCTGCCGGGCTATTCGTGGAACTTCCCGCACTGCAAGCTGATCCAGGTCGACGTCGACCACGCCGAGATCGGCCGCAACTATGCGCCGGACCTGGGCATCCTCGCCGACGCGCGCACGTTCCTGATCCAGTTGCTCGAGCAGTTGGAGCGCGGGACGCTCGAGACTCGCACTGCGTTCGACGCGTGGCACCGTGAAATCGAGAGGTGGCGTGTGGAATGGGATGCTTTCGTTACCCCCAACTTCGAACTGCACACGTCGCCGATCCGTCCCGAGCGCATCGTGGCCGACTGCCGGTCCGTGCTGCCCGATGACGCGATCATCTCCCTCGACTCGGGCATCCACCACAACTGGTTCATGCAGTTCTGGAAGGCGCGCCGCCCGCAGACCATGCTGAACACCTGGGGCTATTCGGGGATGGGCTTCGGCCCGAGCTCGATCCTCGGTGCAAAGCTCGCGGCACCGGACAGGCCTTGCGTCGCCATCTGCGGCGACGGAGGCTTCACGATGGTCCCGCACGTGCTCTGCACGGCGGTCGAATACAACATCCCGGTCGTCTGGGTCGTCTGGAACAATTTTGCTTGGGCGGCGATTCGCGACCTGCAGTACGGCTATTTCGACGGCCGAGAGATTGGCACCGCGTTCTACCATGGCCCCGAGGGCAAACCCTATAACCCGGACTTCGCCGCCTGGGCGCGTGCCGCGGGCGCGGAGGGAATGACCGTCACCCACTCGCAGGACTTCAAGGGAGCGCTGGAGCAGGCCGTGCGCCTCAACAAACCCTGCGTGATCGACGTTCACGTCGATGCCAATATCCGGCCGCCGTCTACCGGCGCGTGGCAATTGCCACCCTTGCCGCACAAGGAGCCGGTGTTCGGAAACAAGTACGTCGCGGGCAAGTAGACTCGGCATCGTCGACGACCGTTCGGCCGCCCCTTTCCTCCGAGACAATTCGCAAAGGCTGCCATGGCAAATATGAAGACTGACCTCCGCTCCGACACCAGGCGCTCCGTTCCCCGTATCCGCATGCTGATCGGCGGGGCGTGGCGCGAAGGCGGCACCGAGCGCGACGTTGTCAACCCGTACAACGGGGAGATCGTGGCGCGCACGCCCGAATCCTCGCTGCAGGACCTCGATGACGCGCTGCGCGCAGCGACCGCTGCGAAGACGCAGGCAGCGGCGATGCCCGGCTACCAGCGCGCGGCGCTGCTGCGCAAGGCGGGGCAACTGCTGCTCGACCGCGCGGATGAAATCGCGAAGGTGATGACGCGCGAAACGGGCAAGGCGATCAAAGATGCCAAGGCCGAGGTCATTCGCTCGCAAGACACGGTGTTGCTATCCGCCGAGGAGGCGATCCGCATCGAGGGCGAGCAGGTTCCACTCGACGGCTCGCAGATGGGCGCCGGCAAGATGGCGTTCATGCTGCGCTTTCCGGTCGGCGTCGTCGCCGGCATCACGCCGTTCAACGCGCCGTTCAACCTGGCCTGCCACAAGGTGGCGCCGGCGATCGCCGCGGGCAACACCATCGTGCTCAAGGCGCCGCCCCAGGCCCCGGGCGTCGTCACCATGCTTTGCGAGTTGTTCGCTGACGCAGGCGCTCCGCCAGGATTCGTCAACCTGCTGCACGGGAATAGCGTAGGCCCGGCGTTGGTACGTGACCCGCGGGTGGACTTCATCACCTTCACCGGCTCGAGTCGCGTGGGTCTCGACATCAAGGCCGCGAGTGGCACGCGCAGGGTCGCGCTGGAACTGGGCGGCAACGGCATCACGATCGTCCATTCCGACGCCGATCTCGCCGACGCCGCGCCCACATGCGCGCGCAACGCGATGCGCCTTGCCGGGCAGAGCTGCATCTCGGTGCAGAACGTGTTCGTGCACGATAGCCTGTACGAGCCGTTCGTCGAACAGCTGGTGGAAAACGTTCGCAAGCTGCGTCTCGGCGACCCCATGGATCCCGCCACGGACGTGGGAACGCTCATTGATGAGGCTGCCGCGAAACGCGTCGAGCAATGGGTCACCGAAGCGTCTGGCCGCGGCGCCCGCTTGCTGACCGGCGGCAAGCGACACGGCACGCAGTACGAGCCGACGGTGCTGGTCGATGTCGATCCGTCGATGAAGGTAGTTTGCGAAGAGGTCTTCGGTCCGGTGGTGACCGTGCAACGCTATCGCGACCTCGCGCCGGTGCTCGCGGCCGTGAGCGCCGACCGGTATGGGCTGCAGTGCGGCATCTTCACCAGGTCGCTGCCGGTCGCGTTTCAGGCGATCCGCGGGCTTCGCGTCGGCGGGGTCATCATCAACGGCAGCTCGACCTGGCGAACCGACCAACTCGCCTACGGCGGAGTCAAGGCGAGTGGTACCGGCCGCGAAGGCCCGCGCTACGCAATCCGCGACATGACCGAAGAACGCCTTGTCGTGTTTAACCTGTGACGCCGGTTACCTTGGCACAATTTTGATGAAGCCAGTCACGAAGACCGGTGGGCCAAACGCGTTGAAACGGCAACGAACTGCGCATGAGGGGACGAGGGTGCCGAGGCGCGCGCGCGTGATCCCACCAGTCCCGGCAGAGGCACAGCCGAAGGCAGCCAAGGTGACGGCGCGCGGCGGCATCCAGTCGCTCGAGCGAGCGTTTGCCATTCTCGAGCAGGTTGCGCGGCGCCGCGATGGCATCACGCTCGCTGAACTGTGCAAGAGCGTCGGTCTGCATAGTAGCACGACGTTCCACCTCGTCAAGACGATGGTGCAACTCGGATACGCGAGCCAGGACGGCGATTCGAAGAAGTACCGAATCGGTCGCAAAGTGTTCTCTCTCGCCGCGAGCGCGCTCGACGAGAACGAGATCGCCAACCGTGCCACGCCGATCCTCGAGCTCCTCACCAACCGCACCAACGAGAGCTCCCACTTCGCCATTCGCGCGGGTGACGACGTCGTCATCATCGCGAGGACCGGCGGCGCCGGCATGTTCCAGCTGGTCGACCGCACGGGCGCGGTGCGCCCGGCCAATGCCACTGCGCTCGGGAAGGTGCTGCTCGCCGCACTGACACCGGCGCAGCTCGAGCGCTATCTCGAGAAACGAGAGCTCGCCCGCTTCACGCCGAAGACGATCGTCGAGCGTGAATCGCTGTTCGCCGAACTCGATCAGGTCCGCCGCAACGGCATCGCGTTCGACGACGGAGAATTCGATGCGGAAGTCCGTTGTGTCGCGGTGCCCGTGTACGATTTCCTCGGTCGCCTGGCGGGCGCGATCGGCATCTCCGGGCCGATGTGGCGGCTCTCGCTGCAGTCGCTGCACGAGAAATCGAGGCTGGTGCGTCAATCGGCGGCGGAATTTTCGGCGGAACTTGGGTATCGCGGAGAACAGAAGGCCGAGGAGGCATGAAGTTGCCGATGGCATGAACGGGAACTCGCGATGGGATGACACCTTCGACATCGTGGTGCTCGGCGCCGGCGCGGGGGGCATGACCGCTGCGCTGGTGTCCTCGCTCGAGGGCCGGAGTACGCTGCTTCTGGAGAAGAGCGGGCAGATCGGCGGCACCACCGCGCGCTCGTCCGGGACGGTCTGGATACCGAACAACCCTCAGCAGCGGCGCCTCAATCCGGCCGACGATTCGGCGGCAGCGCGCACCTATCTCGATGCCCTCGTCGGCAATCGCGCCGACCGGTCGCTGCGCGATGCATTCCTGGACGCCGGTCCGGCCATGATCGAGTACCTCGAGGCGCGCACCGATGTCCGCTTCCAGGCGTACCCGAGCAGCCCCGACTACCGCCAGGACCTGCCGGGGGCGGCAAACGGTGGTCGTCCGCTCGAACCGCTGCCATTCGACGGGCGGACGCTGGGCGAACATTTCGATCGCGTGGCGTGGCCCCTGCGCGAATTCATGCTATTCGGCGGAATGATGGTCACTCGCGGCGAAGCGGCGCGCCTGCTGCGCATTGCGAAGTCGCTTGACTCCGTTCTTCTCGGCGCGCGGCTCGTCACGCGTTATCTCGCCGATCGTCTCCGCTACAAACGTGGAACACGGCTGGTGCTCGGCAACGCGCTGGCGGCGCGGCTTTATCGCAACCTCCTCGATCGGCAGGTCCCCATCTGGTTCGCCGCGCAGACGCAGCGCTTGGTGATGGATGGCGGCGTAGTGCGCGGCCTCGTCGTGAAGACGTCCGACGGCGAGCGCCGGGTGGAGGCGAGGTGTGGTGTTGTACTCGCGGGTGGGGGCTTTCCCGCCAGCGCGACAATGCGTCGGCAATACCTGCCGCAGCCCGTCGCCGATTACACGGCAGCATACGGAGATTGCGTCGGCGAGACACTTTCGCTCGCGCAGGAGAGCGGCGCCGCCATCGGTCCGCCCGGCGAGGACAACGCGTTCTGGTTTCCGAGTTCAGTTGCCAAGCGTGCCGACGGCACAATCGCAGTCTACCCGCACATCGCGCTCGATCGTTCAAAACCAGGGCTGGTCGCCGTCAATTCCGGCGGGCGTCGCTTTGTGGATGAGGCGTCGTCGTACCACGAGTTCACGCGCGCCATGTACCGCTCTCACCGCACGGTGCCGACAATCCCCGCGGTTCTCGTGTGTGACCGGCGCTTCGTGTGGAAGTACGGCCTTGGGATGATCCGACCCATGAGGCTTTCGTTGCGCACGTATATCGACAAGGGATATCTCCATGTGGCCGACACGATCGAGGATCTCGCGCGCAAAGTCGGGGTCGATCCGGCGGGGCTCGTGCAGACCGTAACCGCGGCGAATGAATACGCGCGCACCGGCGTGGACACCGAGTTCGGCAAGGGCAGCAACAGCTACGATCGCTGCAACGGTGATGCGACGCACGAGCCCAACCCGTGTCTCGGTCCGATCGAGGCGCGGCCCTTCTGCGCAGTCAAAGTGTTCCCCACGCCTCTCGGCACGAGCCTCGGTGTGCGCACCAACGCAACAGGTCAGGTGCTGGATGTTGCCGAGCGCCCCATCCCGGGCCTCTATGCATGCGGGAACGACATGCAGTCGATTATGGGTGGCGAGTACCCTGGCCCGGGCGCGCAGATCGGCATCGCGATGACGTTCGGCTATCTGGCCGTGAAGCGCGCGTCTATTTCCCCGCTATGATTCCATTCAAGCAGGCCTCGAGCCAGCGCGGACGATTGGGAATCCACCATTCCGCGTTCTTGATGAAGGCCTGCTTCATATTGTCCGGATAGGTCGGCAATTTGACCGCCGCGGCCGGGTCCAGGAAGTCGTAAGCGCGCGGGTTGCTCGGCGCATACCCGATCAAGCGCGCCAATTCGGCCTGCACTTTCGGACGGGCAACGAATGCCAGGAAGCGCATCACGTTGTCGTAGTTCGGCGCGCCCTTCACGAC
>DASWDF010000258.1:0-11240 GCA_036395475.1 Casimicrobiaceae bacterium | reverse complement strand
TGTCCAGACCAGGATCGGCTTTACCATCAAGCGCGATATGCCTACGCTGCAAGGGCCCGAGGTCGACCGACTCTATGCGCGCGGGAGCGCCTGGCTCTCCGGCCAGTCACGCGAGCCATGACCGTGCCGCGATTTCCACTTCCATCAGCCGCGTTTGCGGAAGGCAATGGAGCATCGCTTGCGGCGGGAAGGCTTCTGGTCGTCTTCGCGCCGATCCTGGGCCTGCTCGCCGCGACCGCCCTGCTGGTGATGACGGCGTTTGCATTCGGCGGGCGCCGGGACGAAATGCTCTGGGCCGCCGGCGTTCTGGTAGGCATTACTGCGGCGCTCGCCATGTTCCTGCTCTATCGGCAGATCCGGCAGCGCCAGGCGGCCAACCTCGCGCTGCAGAATGCGCAGGCGCGCGTCAGCGACATCGTCGAGTCGGCGATGGACCCGATCATCTCGGTCGACGAGAATCAACGGATCGTGGTGTTCAACGCCGCCGCGGAGAGGGTGTTTCGCTGGCCGCGCGATGCCGTGCTCGGCGAGCCCCTGGCCAAGCTCCTTCCGGAACGCTTTCGCACGGTTCATGGCGCGCATATCGAGCACTTCGGCAGGACCGGCACGACGTCGCGGCGCATGGGCAGCCAGATGGTGCTGATGGCGCTGCGCGACGATGGCGCGGAATTTCCGATCGAGGCGTCTATTTCCCAGCACAGCGAGGAAGGCAAGAAACATTTCACGGTGATCCTGCGCGACATCACCGAGCGCATCAGCGCCGAGACGCGGCTATCGCGCAGCGAGGCGCGCTTGCGCGGCATTCTCGACTCCGCGATGGACGCGATCATCACAGTCGACGCGACACAGCACGTCGTGCTTTTCAATGCCGCGGCCGAAGCGATGTTCGGTTGGCCGCGCGACGAAGCGATCGGCGCGCCGCTCGCCTGGTTCATTCCCGCCCGGTTTCGCGACGTTCACGCGGATCACGTGCGGCGTTTCGGCGAATCCGGCACCGCTTCGCGGCGCATGGAGACGCAACGCATCGTGACCGGATTGCGACGCAACGGCGAGGAGTTCCCGATCGATGCCGCCATCTCGCAATTGAGCGAGCACGACGAGAAGTTCTACACGGTCATTCTCCGCGATGTTACCGAGCGCGTCCGCGCCGACGAAGCCTTGCGTCGCTCGAAGAAGGAGTTGCAAGAGCTCGGCGCGGCGGCGCACGTGGCGCGGGAGCACGAAAAGAGCAGGATCGCCCGCGAGTTGCATGACGAGCTGGGCCAATCGCTGACGGCGCTGCAAATGGATGTCGCCTGGTGCAAGGAGAAAATTCCGCCGGAGCAGGAGGCGTTTGGCGGGAAGCTCGACCGGATGCAAGCCATGCTCGACGCGACGGTGGCCGCGACGCGGCGCATCGCGGCGGATCTGCGCCCGCTGATGCTCGACGACTTGGGGCTCGTGCCCGCCGTCGAATGGCTGGTGGAGGATTTCTCGCAGCGCAGCGGCGTGGCCTGCGAGCTCGCGGTCAGCGATTCGGAGCTCGTGCTTCCCGACATGCACGCGACGGCGGTGTTTCGCATCATTCAGGAATCGCTCACGAACGTCACCAGGCACGCGCGCGCGTCGCGCGTCGAAGTTTCCATCGCACAAACCGACAGCGTTCTGACCGTCAAGGTGCGCGACAACGGAACAGGCTTTTCGGTCGAAGCCCCGCGCAAGCCCAACTCCTATGGATTGCTGGGCTTACGCGAGCGCGCCGCGCTGCTCGGCGGCGAGGCGACGATCAGCAGCGCGCCCGGCGAGGGGACGCAAGTCGAGGTCCGCCTGCCCGTCATCTCGGGGACCGAGCCATCGTGATCCGCGTCGTAATCGCCGACGATCACACCATCGTGCGCGAGGGGCTCAAGCAGCTCCTGCTCGCGGCGAGCGATCTCGAGGTCGCCGGGGAAGCGCGCGACGGTAACGAGGTCCTGGAGCGCGTTCGCGGCAGCGACTTCGACGTCTTACTGCTCGACATGTCGATGCCGGGCAGGAGCGGGATGGAGCTCATCCGGCAGGTGAAGGGCGAGAAACCGAAACTGCGCGTCCTCGTGCTCAGCATGCACGCGGAGCACCAGTACGCGGTGCGGGCGATCAAGGCCGGCGCTTCGGGCTATCTCACCAAGGACAGCGCCTCGAGAGAGCTGGTGTCCGCGATCCGGAAGGTCGCCGGCGGCGGCGCGTTCATCAGCGCCGAAGTTGCCGAAGCGCTCGCGCTCGGCGCCATGCCGCAGGCGGAGGGTCCGCCGCATGCGAGCTTGTCCGACCGCGAATACCAGGTCTTCCGGCTGCTGGTCTCCGGCAAGTCGGTGTCGGACATCGCCGCGGAGCTCAACCTGTCGGCCAAGACGGTCAGCACGCACAAGGCGCGGCTCATGGAAAAGATGGCGCTCAACAACCAAGCCGAGCTCATTCGCTATGCGATCAAGCATCGGCTGGTCGACGATTCGAGCGCTCCCGACTAAAGCGCGGCCGGGGTAGGGCGATTCCTACCCCGCGTGGGGCTCGTGCCTTACCCTCCGGTTCAGATCGCTCCGACGGCCGCATTCAGCCGCCGCCGATGGTTGCACGCGCCGCGAGGGGGAATACTTGCGCCATGGAAATGCCGGTGCACAAAAGCGTGTTCATCGTCGAGGATTCCCCCCCGATCCGCAGCCGCCTGGTCGAGATGCTGAGCGACGTACCGGGGATCAAGATCGTCGGCGAAGCCGGATCGCCCGCTGCAGCGGCGGCCGGCATTCTGGAATC
The DNA here is from genome assembly GCA_036395475.1 of Casimicrobiaceae bacterium. Taxonomy (GTDB): domain Bacteria; phylum Pseudomonadota; class Gammaproteobacteria; order Burkholderiales; family Casimicrobiaceae; genus PALSA-1003. The sequence goes on along the minus strand of DASWDF010000258.1, from coordinate 8,471 downwards.
CGCGCCCGATCTCGTCATTCTTGATTACCAATTGATCGGCGGCACCGGCGTCGCCGTCATGCGGGCCGTGCTGCCCATCATGCCGGAGGTCGTGTTCCTCGTGCTCACCAATCATCCCACCCCACAGTATCGCCGGGTCTGCATGGAGGCGGGGAGCCGCTGGTTCTTCGACAAGAGTACGGAGTTCGGCAAGATCAAGGACGTTGTCGCCACATTTCTGGCGGCGCGCAACTCGCGCGAAGACAAGACGCCGCAATAACGGGGAGGACGCGATGGATGCTGCAGCCAGTCTTCAAAGCTACGCCGATTTTCGACCCAAGGTCGCATTGCAATCCGACGTCGCATTGCGGCCCAAGCCGGTGCTGCGCGACGTCAGTTGCGGCCAGACCCTCTGTTCATCGTGCAAGTTGCGCGAGGTGTGTCTTTCCGAAGGACTCGACACCGACGCCATGCGCCAGGTCGATGCCCTCGTGACGACGCGCAGCCCAGTGCGCAAAGGCGCGACGCTGTATCGCGCCGGCGCGCGCTTTTCCTCACTTTACGCGATCCGCTCGGGATCGTGCAAGACCGTCGTGCTCTCACGCGACGGACAAAGCCAGGTGGCGGGCTACCACATGGCGGGAGACATCATAGGTACCGACGGGATCGGGATGGGCGTTCACGATTGCGAAGCGGTCATGCTCGAGGATACCGAAGTCTGCGCGCTTCCCTTCCAGCAATTCACGGAGCTTTCCCGCCGCAACAGCCGTCTCCAGCACAACCTGCATCGCCTACTCTCGCGCGAGATTTCCCGGCAGCGCAACGTCATGATGCTGCTCGGGACCATGGACGCCGAGCAGCGGCTGGCCGCGTTCCTGCTCGATTTGTCCGAGCGTTATCAGGAGCGCGGCTACTCGTCGCGCGAATTCGTCCTGCGGATGACACGCGAAGAAATCGGCAGCTACCTGGGTCTCAAGCTGGAAACGGTCAGTCGTCTGTTTTCGCGGTTTCAGCGCGAAGGCCTGATCCAGGTGCAAGGCCGCGTCGTGAAATTGCTCGACATACCCACCTTGAGGCAGCTCGTCAACGGCGCGTCGTAGCGCGACCGCCATCCCGAATGGAGCAGGACCGGGCCGCGCGTATGCGGTCCGGCGTAGTGCTGCCGGAGACGCTACGCGACTCGTCTGCAGCGGCGTTGTCGCGCCCGGCTTTCGCTTTAACTGCGCGGAGCGGCTCCGGAGCCCGGCGCCGTGCGACCGAGGCCGGAAAAAGCGCGCCAGCCAGTTGCCGTATCGCGCGTTCATCGCGGTCGGTCTTCTAGTCAAACGTATGAAGGCGCACCGCTAGGATCACTCGATGCTGACCGCCAAAGCCGCGGTCGACTGCATCGCTTCGGCTCGCGCGGACAAGGACGCCATCTGGAGCGTCAACGTCGAAGACGAGTATCATGAGAGCAAGTGATCGCGCACCGATTTAGAATGAAACGGGATTTCAAATGACCGGACTATCCCTGGAGCTGGCACTTCGAGCGATCGACGCCGCGCTCGCCAAGGCGACCGAAATCGGTTGCGCGCCGCTCACCATCGTCGTACTCGATGCGGGAGGACATGACATTGCCTTGAAGCGCCAGGACGGTTCGGGAATTCTGCGCGCGGACATTGCGCGCGGGAAGGCATGGGGCGCGCTGGGAATGGGATTCTCGAGCCGGCAGCTCGCGGAGCGAGCGCAGAAGGTTCCGGCTTTCGTCGGCGCTCTCGCGTCGGTAAGTCAAGGCCGGCTGGTGCCGGCAGCGGGCGGCATTCTCATTTACGACGAAGCGCGAAACGTCCTTGGCGCCATCGGGATAAGCGGCGACACGTCGGATCGCGACGAAGAATGCGCCGTGAGCGGCGTCAAGGCCGCGGGCTTGCAGACGTAGCCCGGGCTGAGCGCAGCGATGCCCGGGAAAACGCTTCGTCCGCTCGGCCCCGGGGTTCGCTTCGCGACCCGCGGGCTACAGTCGCAATAATCTCGTCGCCGTCTGGCCGATGATCAGGTCGCGCTCGGTAGCGCTGAGCGCGTCGAGGCGCTCGATATCGCCCAATGGGTCCGCGAGCCCCATATCGAAGCAGTAGTCGCTGCCCAATACGACCCGGTCCGCGCCGACCATGCGGATCAAGTTGTAGTTGATCTGGTCGTTGTGCCCGATCGTGTCGTAGGTGAAGCGCCTCAGGTATGCGCTGGGCAATCTTTTCATATGGCGCAGTTCCGGACGCACCCTGGTTCCGTGGTCCAGGCGGCCGATGAGCCACGGGAACGTCCCGCCCGCGTGCGGCAAGTTGACCTCGAGCTTCGGAAATGCGTCCAGCACCCCGCCGAAGATCAACGACGCGGCGGCGACACCGGTATCGTAGGGATTGCCGAGAAGGTTGCGCAGGTAATAACGCGTCGTCCGGTCGCGGCCTATCGTGTCGATCGGGTGCAAAAAAACCGGCCAGTCGAGTTCCTCCGCTTTTGCGTACACATCCCAAAACCGCCGATCGTCCAGCTCGATCCCGTTGACATGGGTGGCGAGGTACATTCCGCGCATGCCCGGCAGCTTGGCGGCGCGCTCGAGCTCCTTGAGCGCGAGATCGGGTGCCTGCATGGGCAGCATGGCGAGTCCCACGAATCGCTGCGGATGCCTTGCGTGCGCCGCCGTTGCCGCGTCGTTGTACGCTTGCGCGAGCGCAAGTCCGAATCCCGGCGAGGCCCAATAAACCATCGGCGCGGTGAGCGACAACGCGTGCACATCGATCCGCTGCCGGTCCATGCCCTCGAGGCGCAAGCCCAGATCGACAAACTGCTCGTCGAAGGCGTTGACGATTCTTTCGGTGCGAATGGTGTAGCCGGTGGCGGTGCGTTCGAGCCGCGCTCCCTCCGCCGCACCGTCCCGCTCGAACAATCTTAGCCAATCCGCGGGATACCAGTGGGCGTGCGTATCGACCGCGCGGCGCGTGCGACTCCGGGACCGCGCGTGGTCGTGGCGATCCTGGGGAACGTCGCTCATCGGCTCAGCCCTCGTATGCGTGGTTCGCCTGCGGTCCGGTCGTTTTTGCGTCCGCAGACGGGTCCCGCCGATGGTACCGGTCCTCGCCACCCCGCACAAACGCTGGGTCGCGCTCGCGTCAGGAGAACGATGCCGGATCGGCGTGCTTCGGACGACCAACGGGTATTGGTGCGATGCGCGAGCTGCGGCGTATGATGAAACGGTAGCCACAGTGTGGCCCGAGGGAAAAACATGGATCGATTCGCTTCCGTTCGACGCCGTCGGCCATCCGAACTTTCGCGCGCGGCGCGACGCATCGCGCTTGCTGCCGCTGCCGCACTGCTGCCGCTCGCCGCGTCGGGACAATTGGCCGATCAGTACCCGAATCGGCCGGTCAAGATGCTGATCCCTTATGCGCCCGGCGGCGCCACGGACATCATTGCCCGCCACATTTCGCCCAAGCTGCAGGAAGCGCTTGGGCAGCCCTTCGTAGTTGACAATCGCCCCGGCGCTTCGGGCAACATCGCCCTCGAGGCCGCCGCGAAGGCTGCGCCCGACGGTTATACGTTGCTCGTCGGCAATGTTTCCACCAATGCGATTAACGAAAGCACCTTCGCTGATGTGATGCAGACGCGGCCCTCGCGCGATCTCGTCGGCATCTCCAAGCTGGTCGAAATTCCGCACGTCGTCGTGGCGACTCCGTCGTTCCCGCCCAATACGGTGGCCGAAATGATTGAGTGGGCCAAGCGCAACCCCGGCAAGCTCAACTATGCGTCCGCCGGGCTGGGTACGTACCCGCACCTCGACATGTTGCGGCTGTTGAAAGCCGCGGGCATCGAGGCGACACACATTCCTTACAAGGGCGGCGCTGCCCAGATGCTGCCAGCTCTGATCTCGGGTGAAGTCCAGGTCTCTTTCATCAACCTCGCCTCGACGATCGAGCAGATCAAGGCCGGGCGGCTGAAGACGATCGCCACCACCATGCCGACCCGCCTCACTGAGTTGCCGAACGTCCCGACCATGGCCGAGCAGGGCTTTCCCGGCATCGGCACCAACGCCTGGCAGGGATTATTCGCGCCGGCCGCAACGCCGAAGCCGATCCTCGTCAAATTGTACGCGGCGGTCTCGGCCGTCCTGTCGCGGCCCGAAATGAAAGAGATGCTTGCGCGTCAGCTGATGACGGTTGCGCTGTCAGGTTCGCCGCAGGAATTCACCGAACAGGTCCGCGCGGAGACGCAAGCCTGGTCGGAAGTCGTCCGCGACAACAAGGTCAAGATCGATTGACTGCGGAGTAGCCGTTGGCCAAACCGCGCTATCGCGGGTCGCAGCCGCGCCACGATCTCATCATCGAGAAGGATCTCGAAATTCCGATGCGCGACGGCGCTCGGCTCAAGGCCGACGTGTTCCGTCCCAAATCGGGAGCACGCTTCCCCGTCATCATCAACCTCGGTTCGTATCAGAAGGACAAGCTGTGGGTGCCTCCCGCCGACCTCGAGGAGAAACCGAATCCGCACATGAACTGGGAGACGGTGAACCCGCTGTGGTGGGTGCCGCGTGGCTATATCGCCTTGCGTGTCGACAGCCGGGGCAGCGGCAAATCGCCGGGACGCACCGATCCATGGTCGCCCAGCGAGGCATGCGATTTCTACGACGCCATCGAATGGGCGGCGCAGCAAGCGTGGAGCAACGGCCGTGTCGGGACCAGCGGCGTTTCGTACTTCGCGATGACGCAGTGGCTGGTGGCGGGTCTCAAACCGCCGTCGCTCAAGGCGATGATCCCGTGGGAGGGCGCAGCCGATATGTACCGCGACTTCGCCTATCACGGAGGCATCTTTTCGTTCACGTTCGTCGTCAACTGGTACAACAACCACATGGCGCATCACCTGCTGGGCAAGCCGCAAACGACGTCTCCCGACGCGTTCGCGACGCCGTGGGTGTGGGAGTACATGCGCTACAACCTCGACGGCGAGTGGTATCACGGCCGCCGCGCCCTATGGGAGAACATCGACTGCCCGCTCTACAGCGCCGGCAACTGGAGCGGCATGGGGCTGCATCTTCGCGGCAACACCGAAGGCTACCTGCGCGCCGCTGGCAAGCACAGGAAGCTGCGCATCCACGCGGGGACGCATTACCACCCGTTCTATTCGGCGGACGGTCGCGCCGATCAGTTGCGTTTCTTCGACTATTGGCTCAAGGGAATCGACACCGGAATAATGTCCGAGCCGCCGGTGAAGCTGTTGATCCGCAAGGGCGGGCACGGCAATTCCGAGTGGCGGTTCGAGAACGAATGGCCGCTCAAGCGCACGCGCTGGACCAGGTTTTTCCTTCGATCGAATCCGCGCGGTAACGAGCAGGATGGCTCCGGGGCGCTGGTCACGGACGCGCCGCGCAAGGCGACATCGCTTTCCTACTCCGCGAGCGGCATAACCAAGGCGGGCGTCGCCAGCGCTTCCTGGACCTCCACGGCACTCGCCGGCAGCGTGCCACAGATGGGCGTGTCATTCGAAACCAAACCGCTCGGTGAAGACACCGAAGTAACCGGCCCCGTCGTGCTGGTGCTGTGGGTCGCAAGCAACACCGAGGACATGGATATCTTCGCGACCATCCGCAACATCGCGCCCGACGGCAGCGATGTATTCGAGTCGGGGCAGCAGGGTCAGCCGGTTCCGGTGGCCAAGGGGTGGCTGCGCGCGTCCCATCGCCGGCTCGATCCTGCGCTGTCATTGCCCTGGCGGCCGTACCACGTACATGCCGAGCGCGAGTGGCTCAAGCCTGGCGAGCCGGTGCGCGTCGAAGTCGAGATCTGGCCGACGTCCATGGTGTTCAAGCGGGGCCATAGGATCCGCCTCGATGTCCAGCCGCGCGACGGCGTCGGCAGCGCTCCGTACACGCACTACGCGGCCGACTACAACACCGGAACCAACACGATCTTCGCCGGCGGGGCGCGCGCCTCGTATTTGCTGCTTCCCGTCATTCCGCGCGGCGCTTGACACCGTCTGAGGCCGTCGCTAGGTTAGAAGGGCGCCCGGCCGGAAAGCCTGCCGGTCGCGCAGCCCACGAAGATCGAGCTTATGGTGAACAAGAAGATCGCGCGGCAGATCGGCGTTGCGGTGCCGGTTCCGTTGCTCTTGCGGGCGGGAAAGCCCATCGAATGAATCGCCGACGACTCATCGCCGCAAGCATCGCTGTCGCCATTGCCTGGCACCCGGCGATCGGCGCCCCGAGGCCGAACGCGCGCGTGGGCTATCTCGAGCTCGTCAAGGAATCCGACGGGGAAATGCTTTACCGGGAGTTTGTCGAAGGATTGCAGAGCCACGGCTATGTGGAGGGCCGGAACCTGCGCATGGTGCGTCGATCCGCTGGAGCGGAACCCCAGCGCCTTCGCAATCTCGCCCCGGAGTTGGCCACGGCAAAGGTGGATGTCATTCTCGCCACTACGGCGGAGGCCGCGCGCAGTGCCAAGTTTGGCGCGCCAGGAATCGCGACCGTCTTCGTGATTTCGAGCGATCCCGTACTGGAAGGGCTGGTCGGGAGCCTGTCCCGGCCGCAGGGCTACCTTACCGGCCTCGTCACGCGCGGCGAGGACCTCACCGCCAAGCGACTGCAGATGCTCAGGGAAGCGTTTCCCGGGATCCGCACGGTCGCCATCATGGGCTCCAACCTCAGCATGTCGCGCGCCGGTTTCGACGAACCGGCGCGGCGGCTTCAGCTCAACATCCTGCAGTTTCCGGTTCATAAGTTCGACGACTATCGCGATGCGGTCGCGGCGATCGCGCGCAGCGCCACCGATGCCGTGCTGGTCGTCGAGGACGCCGACACCGTCACGAACCTGTATGCGTTCGTGCGATTGATAATGGCGACACGCCGGCCCGTCATGTTCAACGCCGATGTTTTCGTCGAAGACCAAGGCTGGGGGCTGATGGCCTACGGCGTGAGCCTGAGGCAGCAATACCGGCGCGCCGCGTACTTCGCCGCGCGGCTGCTCGAAGGCGCGAAGGCTGCCGAGCTTCCCGTCGAGCAACCCACGCGCTACGAGCTCGTCGTCAGCCTTCGCGCGGCACAGGAGTACGGCATTGTGTTGCCGCGCGAGTTCATCTTGCGCGCCGATCGGGTGATCAGATGAACCCGGCGCGCCCGCCTGCCGCGTTAGTCGTCTGCGCGTCATGCGCGTTCGTGGCGGGCGTCGCACGCGCGGGACGGCTGCTCATCGGATTGCTGAGCGTCGGCACAAATCCACTCGACGCGACTTCGACCACTTGGCCGCAGATTTTTCACCAGCCTAGCCGCTCCGAGGGAAACATGGCGGCTTGCCCTGCGGGCGCCGCGCTGGCAAGCTACCGTGGGGCCGAATTCGTGGGCCGGCGGCGCAACGCGAAGAAGGACGGGTCGCGACTGCACTCGCACTGACGAATCAACGGAGGACCCGATGGAAATCAAGCGCATCGACCATTATTCGATCCGTACGCTCGACGTCGAAGCGTCGCGCAAGTTTTACACCGAGATCATCGGGCTTACGGTCGGCCCGCGTCCGGCTTTCCCTTTTCCCGGATTTTGGCTCTATAACGGTATGCCTCCGGTGGACCTGGACCACGCCGGCGGCAACTACGGCATCGTGCACATCATGGGAGTCGATTCCGACGCTCCGAAAGGCCTCATCGACACGCTGGGCTACAAGGACCCCGACACGCTTAAGGGCAGCACCGGCGCGTTGGATCACATCGCGCTTGCCGTCACCGGTCGCGCCGGGATGCTCGAGCGCTGCCGGCGCAGCAACGTGAGCTTTTTCGAACGCACGGTGCCAACCCTTGGATTGCAGCAGGTGTTCATCAAGGATCCCAACGGCGTCACCATCGAGCTCAATTTCCCGGCATCCGAGGCGCCGCAAGCGCAGAACACCGCCGCCGCTGCCGCCTGAGGCGCCGTTGTCCGCCGAAGTCGTAGCCCGTACCGCAGCACCTGTTCTCACGCCCGATGAGGCGTTGCTGCTTGCGCATGCGATGGTGCCGCGGCTCAAGCAGCGCGCTTCCCTTGCCGATGACTTGCGCCGCTGCCCCGACGAGTCGATTCGCGAGCTCAACGAATCCGGCTTGATGCGCGTGCTGCAGCCGCGGCGCGTTGGCGGATCCGAGCTCCCCTGGGTCGTGCTGATCGACATCGGTTCGGAGCTCGCGCGGGGCTGCGGCTCGACCGCCTGGAACTGGGCGAATTATGCCGTGCATCACTGGATGCTCGCGTTCTGGCCGGCTGCGTGTCAGGACGAGATCTGGGGCGCGGATCCCGCGGTATTGATCGCCTCATCGATGGTGTTCCCCGCGGGACGCGCCATGCGTGTCGCGGACGGTTATCGCCTGAGCGGGCGCTGGCCGTTCTCGAGCGGTGTCGATCCTGCCGCGTGGAACATGCTGGGCGGTATCGTGCGCGGCGAGGGTGAGGCGGGCGAGTACCGTATGTTCCTGCTGCCGCGCGAAGACTACGAGATCGTCGA
>DASWDF010000257.1:0-2233 GCA_036395475.1 Casimicrobiaceae bacterium | reverse complement strand
CCCGAGGGCTTTCCGGTCGGCTCGTTCGTCGAGCGCACGGGCTTGCAGATCGCTGTGGCAGAGAAGCCGCTTGCACAAGCCGAGGCGCGCGGGTTGATCGTCCGCGACCACGAACGCATTCGGCCGACGGATTTGGGGCAGCGCTTCCTGAACGATCTGCTGCAGCTGTTCCTGCCTCGCTAATCCTAGGACTTCTTAGTAGCGTTCCCGGTGAACGGGAGTTACGACTCCGCCGTACATCGACGACAGGGCGGGACTTTGTTCTCCGGAGCTGGACGTTTGCCGCGCCGGCCACCGAACCCTACCTGAGGGTCCGCGGCGTTCCACGGCGTCGGCTTAAGCGCCTCGTCGTTCTCTACTTTTTGCCCGCCGTGGTGGCTTCGTAAACGACGATGAGCATGCCGACGACGAAGATGACCACTGCTGTAACAACGGCCCATACCATTAGAGTTTCTCCAGTTGCGCTATGCGACGAAAAGCCGTGCGGTTTACGCTGACGATGCCGACGGTGGTGACCAGAACGGCAACAACTGCCAATACTACCAAGATAGTATCGGTGCTGTGGAAGTTTTGCGCGAGCCACGCGATCAGCGAAACATCAATAGCAACAAGGGCGCCAAAGACGACCTTAAGCCAGCCAAGAATTTCTTTGATTTGATCTACTTGCGACATGGTTTAATTCTAGCTCACAATTGTTTTGACGCCCAACGAGGATTATCCCCTGCATCGCGGGTGTAGGCCGGCAAGAAACCCCATCGCTCAGCGGTACCTCATGATCAAGGTGCCAAAGATTTCCTAAACACAAGATCCCACACCCGATGCCCGAGTCTCAGGCCGCGGGTTTCGAATTTCGTCTCGGGCCGTGAGCCCGCGCCGGCAAAGCCCGAGGCCGTGTTGATCAGCGAGGGCTCGGACAAGAACACTTCAAGCATCTGCCGGGCGTACTCCTCCCAGTCGGTGCAGGCGCGCACCGTGGCTCCGGGCTTCATCCTCGAGGCGAGAAGCGCGACGAACGGCGGCTGGATCAGCCGCCGCTTGTGATGGCGCTTTTTCGGCCAGGGATCGGGAAAGAAGATGTGCACGCCGTCGAGCGCGGCCAGAGCGATCATGTGCCGCAGCACCTCGACCGCGTCGTGCTGGATGACGCGCACGTTCTCGAGATGCAGCTCGGCGATGCGCTTCAGCAGACTTCCCACGCCGGGGGTATGCACTTCGACGCCGAGATAATCGTTTTCGGGATGTTGCTGCGCGATTGCCGCGGTGGTTTCGCCCATGCCGAACCCGATCTCGAGGATCCTGGGCGCCGCGCGGCCGAACACGCGGTCCAGATCAAGAGCGGCAGGGGAGAATGGGACGCCGTATACCGGCAGCAGATCGGCGTGGGCGCGGCGCTGCGCGTTCGAGATGCGCCCCTGGCGCAAGACGAAACTGCGGATCGGGCGCCGTTCCTGCAAGGAAGCGGGGTTACGCGACCTTCGGAGAGATCAGGCCGGAGGCCGGCGAGCTCGCGCTGGCGGAGTAGAGCTTCTTCGGCATGCGGCCGGCGAGGAAGGCTTCGCGACCGGCTTCGACCGCTTTCTTCATCGCCCGCGCCATCAGCACCGGATTCTGCGCCTTGGCGACCGCGGTGTTCATGAGCACCGCATCGCAGCCGAGCTCCATGGCGATCGCGGCGTCGGAAGCCGTGCCGACGCCCGCATCGACCACGACCGGCACCTTGGCATTGTCGATGATGAGCTGCAGATTCCAGGGATTGAGAATCCCCATCCCCGAGCCGATCAGCGAAGCGAGCGGCATGACGGCAACACATCCGATCTCTTCGAGTTGTTTCGCGACGATCGGATCGTCGCTCGTGTAAACCATCACCTTGAAGCCCTCGCTCACGAGGATCTCGGCCGCTTTGAGCGTTTCGATCACGTTAGGATAAAGCGTGTTCGGGTCGCCCAGCACTTCGAGCTTTACCAGCTCGTGCCCGTCGAGCAGCTCGCGCGCAAGGCGCAGCGTGCGCACCGCGTCCTCCGAGTTGTAGCAGCCCGCTGTATTGGGAAGGATCGTGAATCTGGAAGGCGGCAGCGCGTCGAGGAGCGACGGTTCGTTCGCGTTCTGTCCGATATTGGTGCGGCGGATGGCGACGGTGACGATCTCGGCGCCGCTCGCTTCCACCGCGCGGCGCGTCTCGTCGAAATCGCGGTACTTCCCGGTGCCGATCAGAAGCCGCGAGCGATAGGCTCGG
>DASWDF010000256.1:0-7148 GCA_036395475.1 Casimicrobiaceae bacterium | reverse complement strand
CCGCCGAGCGGGTTGACGATCGGAAAGAGCGCGGCGAAGACGAGCAAGACGCCTTCGACGATCTGACGCAGGTCTGCGGTCATGACTGGGCGGCGAGCAGTGACAGCATTCTCGAACCGCCCTGGCAAGTTGGCAATGCCCCAATGCCGCGGGGAAAAGCGACGGTCCGCGATCCTCGCGCTACGCTCTCTCCTGCGGGCGCTTTGGATAGTCGAGCGCAACCTTTACCGGCTTGTCCTTTCCGATGCGCGACCAGGATTTCGCATCGAACGTGAATTCGGCGACGGCGCAGGTTGGCATATCGGTGATCCTGCTTGAAAGGCGATGTGCGAGCTCGGTCAACTCGGGGTTGTGGCCGATGAGCATAACGCGCTCTACTTCATCGCCGAGCTTGCGAATCACGTCAAGCAGCTCCTCCGCGCCGACCGCATATAGCCGATCATCCACCAGGATGTCCTTGCGCTTGTAATCGACCTCCTTGGCGACGATCTCCGCCGTCTCGAGCGCACGCACCGCCGAGCTTGACAGGATCAAGTCAGGCTTTACACCGCGTTTCGCCAGTCGCTTACCCATCTTCGGCGCGTCGCGCTTGCCGCGATCATTCAAGGGCCGATCCTTGTCGGCCATTGCAGGATCATCGCGACTCGACTTGGCGTGGCGGATGAGAAACAGCGTTTTCATGCGATCGCTCAAGTCGATGAAAAATCCCACGCGTCCTGATCTAGTCGGACGCTGCCGCGAATTTGAGAAACGCTTCCATCGTCAACGCCCGATCCGGGAATGCCTTAAGTATCGCCTTATCCCCAGTCACCAACGGTATCGAGAGCGCGCTCGCGAGGGCGACGAACTCGGCGTCGTAAGCCGTCAGCGTGCTTCTGGCGACAACGTCGAGCACCAGATCGTCGGGGATGATGTGCTCGCTCTCTACGAGCGCTTGATCCGCGCTGCTCAGTATTGCGACGATCTGCGCTCGTGTGAGCAACCCGCGCCTGAGGTATGCTGTTAGCACACTACGTAGTTCCGAGCGCCACAGAATGGGCACGTGCCACTCGGGATCTGTTTGACGGACCGCCTGAGCGACCTCCGTATTCTGCCCACGTACCCAGCAGTAGTGGATGACGTTGGTGTCGACGACGATCACCTAAGGCCTTTGCGTTTGTAGCGATCGCCGATCTGATGATCTACATAGGGAAGCTTATTGGTGAAAGCCTTCAACTCTCTCGCCAGCTTGCCGCGGTCGATCTTTGGCGCCGCAACGTCGCGCTCGAGCCTTGTCAGGATCTCGCTATTGAGGCTACGACGGTTCCGTTCGGCACTTTCTTTAAGCTTAGTGTGCAGATGCACGGGGACGTTCTTCAGGGTCAGGGTAAGCATGGGCGTCTAATGGAACCATAATGGAACCACTTTAGAGCCGGCCGCCCCATATTGTCAATGTCGCCGGTTCAGCAGCCTGCGAAGAGGCGTAGTATCGCCGGAGCTGAGCCCAGGTCTTCAGCCGCCTGACACCTCAATCACGCGATGCATCATGCATTAATTCGGTTTAATCGAGGGGATCGCGGCAACAAGGATAGCGGTGCATGACCCGCACCGGATGGCGGTTCGCTCAATCTTCGTGGCGCGTTAACTTGGAGGCAACCATGAAATCCAACATAGCGCTCGCAGCAATTCTGGCGTTCGGCACGAGCACCATCGCATCGGCGACCACCTTCGTCGTGAACAAGACCAGCGACGATGGTTCGGCGCACACCCTGCGTTGGGCAATCGAACAGAACAACCTGAATCCGGTCGGCAATCGGATTCAGATTATTCCGACAGGACCTGACCTGCCATTCGTGATCAAGCTCAATTCCTTGCTTCCGCCCATCATCGGCCCGGCCACGATCGAGGGAAAGAACCGGGGCAGCGCCGCAATCGCACCCCTGGTCACCGATGTCGTCATCGACGGCTCAAATTTCATCAATGGCGACGATGTCGCGTCTTGCCCTGGCGCCAACCCGGCGCAGAGCGGGCCGAATGTCCGCTCATTCACCAAGCCGGCGCTCTCGGTTGTCGATTCAGGCTACGTGGAGATCAGTGGGCTGGAAATTCGTCAGTTCTGCATCGGCATACTGTCGCTGCGAAGCCATGACAACCACTTTCACCATACCAAGATACACAACACGGCAGGCGCTGCGGGGATCGAATTTACCGGTGACGACGGCAACGGCGGTCCGACCACGGGGCTTAGCACGCGTAATGTCATGGACTACAACATCATCTACGATACGGGCGATGGCGCGGAATTCACGCGCGGGACCTCGTATAGCGTCTCGCAATACAACCTGTTTTTTGAAACTCGGGCGCATGGCAATGTGCCCTATTCCCAGGGGATGGAATTTGCGGGCACGCTCAACGATCACAACAGGGTGCTGCGCAACACCTTCGCAGGCTATTCCGACGGATTGCAGATGAATGCCGCGAATGACCTGCTGATCATGGGCAATACCATCACTAGCAGCACATATGGCATTACCGCGAGCGGGACGGGTGTGGTGATCATCGACAACGTCATTACCGGCAACCGCATGGGCGTCGGTCCGTCTCTTACCAGCCACGTTGCAATCACCCAGAATCAAATCTACAACAACGGTCAACCGATCCTTTCCTTGGCGGGCTCGGCAGGCGGTACGACCAACCCCGCAAGTCCGGCACTCCTCGGCATCGATGTCGGCGTCAATGGTGTTACTCCGAACGATCTCGGCGGAAGTTGTGCCGACGGCTTCCCGGACTGCGACACGGTGCAGAATTTCCCAGTGCTTTCGCCCGGCTCGTCATGGAGCGCTAACCAAATCGTGTTGCCGGGAACGCTGGCCTCCAGGCCCAACGCGATCTTTGTCATAGATTTTTATGCGAACCACGGGCTCAACGTTGCCGGCTTCGCCGAGGGCGAACGGTATCTGGGTCCGCTTACGATCACGACGGACGTGACGGGCAATGCGGTTTTTGCCTTCACACTACCAACCGGCGACCCACTGCAAGATGGCAGCGCGCATGCGGTCTTCACCGCAACCGCCACCAACGCCAGCGGTTCGACGTCGGAGTTCAGTGCAGGGCTGTCACTGTCGAAGCAGTGATGGTCAACTAAGGCGGAATCACATGGCTACGAGGCTCGGCGTCCGAGGTACGACCATTCTTCCGCCGCCAAGCCTCGCGGCCGCTCTTTTGCGAGTGAGCAGTCGCTATCTCACGAAATCGTTCGACGCCGCTCTCCGGGCTTCGTCGGTTCGACGCGCGCCCCATTCACAAAGGCGAGGGCCGATCATGAAATCGTCCGCAAGGGTTGTCCTCTACACGCTTGCAATGTCGTCCCTTTGCGCGATGCTATCGACTGCACGCGGCGAAGGCTGGGTTTCCATTGGTCCGTTCGGGCTCGAGATTCCGAACCACGACGTGATCAACGGCCAGGTGAACGCGCTCGCGATCGACCCGCGCGACACGAACATCATCTATATCGGCGCGGCCGAAGGCGGAGTGTGGAAGACACGCGACGGCGGCGGATCGTGGATCCCGTTGACCGACACGCAGCTCGTCCGGACGCAGTGGACCGGATTTGCCAAAGCGACAATGTCGATCGGATCGCTCGCGATCGACCCGGGCAAACCGCAGACCATCTACGCCGGAACCGGCGATCCAAACGTCGCCTGTTGCTTCTTCGGAGCAGGCCTCGGCGTGTTCCGTTCCATCGACGGCGGTGGCACGTGGACGCCGACCGGCGCGAATGCGTTCCAGTCCGGCTGCTCGAACGGCTCGATCGGGGCATCCAACGTTAATCGCATCCTCATCGTTCCGGGGCGACAGTCGACGATCTTCGCGGCGAGCAGCTCCGGCGTGTACCGCTATCGCGAGGACGGAACCGATTGCTGGCAGTTCCTCATGAACGGCCTTCCCGTCTCGGGCAGCGCGATCGACATGGTCGCCGATCCCTTCCAGGGTGCGCTGTATGTCGCGTACTGGAGCCAAGGCATCTTCAAGTCCACCGATCTCTCCGGCAACCAGTGGCAGATGCTCGCCGGCGGTCTGCCGACGTCCGACTTCGGCCGCATCGCGCTCGCGTTCGGCGGGCGTACCGGGATCGGGTTCTCGCAGCCGCTGCCGATCGTGTACGCCGGCTTCCAGTTTCCGAAGGACGTGTACCGTCTGTTCGTGACGCGCGACGGCGGGACCAACTGGACCGAGCTGCCGTCGCCTCCGCACGAAGGCCAGGCCTGGTTCAACAACGCCATCGCCGTCGGTCCGTACAACTCCGACGAGGTGTACATCGGCCAGATCGCGTTCTGGCGGACGCTCGATGGCGGACGCAAGGGCGGGCAGAACGATTACCGCCCGTCGCCGCCGATCACCGACCAGTCGTGGACGGTGCTTGGCTGCTGCCAGACGCATCCGAATCCTTTCCGCAAGGGCCTCGATGTGCACGGCGACATTCACGACATCGTGTTCGCGCCCTACGGGAGCTTTCTGCCCGATCCCTCGCAGATCCAGATCGTCTTCGTCGCCAACGACGGCGGCATCACCAAGGGCCGCTTCGACTTCGACGGCGTCGTGACGTGGGAGCCGCTGAGCAAAGGCCTCGCGATCGGGCAGGCCGGAACGATCGGCCTCGATCCGAACGATGCAACCGTGAGCACCGCCGGCTTCTGGCACAACGGGAACGCGCTGCTTCTCCCCTCGTTTCAGCAGACGCTTCCGGTCGGAGGCGGCGATGGGTTCGGCGCCCGGATCGACGCCGGCGTCTTCGCGCTCTATTTCGACTGCAACGCCGGCTTCGACGGCTCGCTGTGCCGCGCCCATGAGCCCTTCATGGGATCGTTCTCGAGCGAAGGCATCTGGTCGCAGAAGACGGGCGGCAACCATTGGGCCGATCCGCATCGCCCGGGCCACCTGCTGCATGTGCAAGCCGGGCTCCTGTTCCGCGCGACCGGCGCGGACCTCGCGCCGCACGCGGTGCTGAAGAATCCCGATTCGTGGGTCGCGGTCGATCCCTTCTTCGGCAGGACCGGCAAAACGAAGACGATCGCCTTCCGCAGCCGGGTGCTCGAAGAACAACCGGTGTATTACCTCGGCACCGACACCGGACAAGTGTGGCGTGGCTCGCCCGAAGTCGGCTGGATCAAGCTATGCGAGTGCGGCAACACGAACACCTCCGTCACCTCGATTGCGCCTGATCTCTTCCGTAACGAGCGCATCTTCGTCACCACCGCCAAAGCTACGAGCCCGGGACGGATCAAGCAACTGACCCGGCTCGCCAACGGAACGTGGAACGTCGCCGACATCGACGGCACCTTCACGCCGCCGTTGTCGATCGGCCAGGTTACGAGCATCGTCGTCGATCCCACGATACCCCAGACGCAAGGCACGGCGGTTTACGTCGGCACCGATCAGGGCGTATATCGAGGATTTCTCGGCAAGCCCGTCATCGCGCCTTTCGCGCCCGGCGTGCTGCCGCCGTTCGGCTTGGAGGTCTGGACGTGGCGCCGATCGCCCGGCGTTCCGAACGTGTGGGTGACCGAGATTCAGGTCCACCAGAACTTCCAGGGACGCGACCACAGCGGCGTCATCCGCGCCTCGACGTACGGACGTGGACTGTACGAATTGAACCGCGCCTTGTCGCCGCCGCGCGACCCGCGGCCGGTCGTGCTCGGCGTGCACGCGCTCCAGGTCGGCGAAGACGGCGCGCCTCCGTCGCTTCCGGCGGAGATCACCGTGTTGCTGAAAGGGCAACGGTACGTCCGTGCCGCGCCGTTCGAGATCGCGCCCGGCGACGACGCCGAAGTCGTGCTCGAAGCTCCCGCGGAGATCAAGAAGGAGGATGCGGTGCTCAGGTTCGTGGGCTGGGCATTTCCCGGCGGCAAACGTTCGTCGGAAAGGCGGATCGTTCTGAAGCTGAGCGAAGCCGTCGACGCGGTCGCCAACTACGAGGAGGCGCGATCGATCCCCGACAAGGACGCGAAACCGTTGCGGGTGACAGCCTCTGCAACGGCGCGACGCGTGTGCGTGCAGAACCTTACGCACGAGCTCCTGCTGTCGTGGGAAATCGTCGACGGCCAGCGTCCGGCCCGCATGCGCGCCGAGATCGGTTACCCCGATCGCCGCCGCGAGACGATCGAGCTCAAGCCGGTCCAGGGGTCGCAGCCTTTCCCGCTGAACTATCCTGCGGGCGGAACAATCATCGTGAAGATGATCGCGACGGATTCCACCGATAAGCCGGCGGTCTCCGAATCAACGGTGCGGCTTGAGCCGTGCGGGAAGTAGATGCGGAAGATGCCAGCGAGTGAGCCACTGCGGCTTGGCATCGACATCTTCCGGGAGCGCAGTGGAATTGGTGGGCCGTGAAGGGATCGAACCTTCGACCAACGGATTAAGAGTCCGCTGCTCTACCAGCTGAGCTAACGACCCGGGATCGGAGCGACTGCGGGTGCCGCCGCCGGAGCTAAAAAAATGATCCGGCGGCGGGAAGCGAATTATACGCGGGCAGCCGCCCGCGCGGCAACGGATCTCAGTCGTCCTTCGCCACCACACCTTGCGGCGTAGCGGGCAGTCCGACGACGTAGATGCTGTAGGTGTGGCCTGCGATGACCGAGACCGAGGGCAGCTTGAGCGCCACCGACGTGGTTCCGGCGATGTTGAAGTCAAACTCGTACAACGTCCCGATCGTTGAGTCCGCGGTAACCTCGATATACGACGAGCCGGAATTGCCGGCCAATCCCGACACCTGTTTGCTGAAATTGACGTAGATGTCGAGCGGCCCCAGGCCTGGCGACACGTTTACGAACCGGACGCGGGCGCGCCCTGCTGGCGACGGCAGATTGTTGTCGTTGAGTACGAGCGGGACGAGCGCCCCGGCCGGCCCGCTGAACGCAAGCGACGTATCCGTCGCTGAAGCCAGCGTCGCGACCAGTGTCAGCAGGTTTGCGCCAGGCGTCGCCGTCGCTTGCACCGCGAAGGTGTGCGAGCCGGCAGTGGTCGTGACGTAATTCGATATACCGGCGAAGGGGATGTTCGACAGCACAATATTGTTGTCGACGAGGACGTTCAAGGGCGAGGCGACCGAAGACGCGTTGAGGACCTTGAACTCGGCTAGCAGATTGTCGATGACCTGCCCGGTGCCCGCG
>DASWDF010000255.1:0-2142 GCA_036395475.1 Casimicrobiaceae bacterium | reverse complement strand
CTCGACGGACGGTGGGCAGACGTGGAAAGAGCTTTCCGGTCTGCGCGGCCACGGGTCGGGGCCCGCTTGGCAGCCAGGCGCCGGCGGGATGTGCCTGCATACGATCCTTCTGGATCCGAGCAACTCGAACCGAATCTTCATTGCCATCTCGTCCGCTGGCGCGTTTCGCACCGACGACGCCGGCAAGACATGGCAGCCAATCAATCGTGGCCTGCATTCGCAGTACATCCCCGATCCGACCGCAGAGGTTGGCCACTGCGTTCACCGCATCGCCATGCACCGCTCACGTCCAGGTGTGTTGTTCATGCAGAAGCATTGGGATGTGATGCGCAGCGACGACGCCGGCGAGTCGTGGCACGAGATCAGCGGTAATCTGCCGACCGACTTCGGGTTCGCGATCGACGTTCACGCGCACGAGCCGGACACCGTCTACGTCGTGCCGATCAAAAGCGACTCGGAGCATTTTCCGCCTGACGGAAAGCTGCGCGTGTACCGCAGCCGCGCCGGCGGCAACGAGTGGGAAGCGCTCACGAAGGGTCTGCCGCAGAGCGACTGCTACGTCAACGTGCTGCGCGACGCGATGGCCGTCGACACGCTCGATAAGTGCGGTGTGTACTTCGGTACCACCGGCGGTCAGGTGTACGCGTCAGCCGACGGCGGGGACAGTTGGGCGCCCATCGTTCGAGATCTTCCGGCCGTGGTTTCCGTCGAGGTCCAGACGCTGCCATGATCCGAGTCACGCTCCCGCCCCATCTGCGTAAGCTCGCGCACGTCGATGGCGAGGTGAAGCTCGACGTCGAGGGTCAGGTCACGCAGCGCACGGTTCTCGACGCGCTCGAGGCCCGCTATCCGATGTTGCGCGGCACGATCCGCGACCAAGTCACGCAAAAGCGCCGCGCGTTCGTGAGGTTTTTCGCCTGCCAGGAGGATCTTTCTCACGAATCGCCGGACGCGCCGCTGCCCGACGCAGTCGCGACGGGCGCAGAGCCATTGATGATCGTGGGCGCCATAGCCGGCGGCTAGTCCAAAGTTAATTATACTGTCAGAGAATTTGCGGTAAATTTCGCCGCTGACTCGAACTCCGCGGTGCAACCTCCCGAAGCCGTTGATGCAAAAAAAGACTCCAACCGTACTGGTAACAGGCAAATGAAATGAACTGGAGCTTTAACAATTCCGTTGTTTCCAAGGCAGCCTTGCGAGAGGCCAAATAGCCTCGGTTCGATAGGGTTTCAGCATAAACATTCAACCTACTCACGGAGGATTTATGCGATACGTAGATGGATATGTACTACCCGTCCCGAAGAAGAACGTGGCAGCCTATCGGCGCATGGCGCAGAAGGCGGGGAAAGTTTGGCGCGATCACGGCGCTCTCGAGTTCATCGAGTGCGTCGCCGACGACGTGAAGCCGGGCAAGCGCACGTCGTTCCCACAGAGCGTCAAGCTCAAGCCCGGAGAGATGGTGGTGTTCTCGTGGATTGTGTTCAAGTCGCGCGCGCATCGCGATCGGGTCAACGCCAAGGTCATGAAAGACCCACGCGTGGCGAACATGATGGATCCCAAGGCCATGCCCTTCGACGGCAAGCGTATGTTCTGGGGCGGATTCAAGGTCCTGGTCGACGCCTGAGAGTGCGGTGCGTCGCCAAGCGCCAGTGCCCGATAAGTTAGATCGCTTGGACGACTATCTACGTGAGCTGAAACCAGACCGTGGATCGTCTCGCGGAGTACTTGGTAAATATGTGAGCCGCTTACACCATCAAAATGAACAACCCGCGGCGAGCATTTACCCCAAAGGCGTCACCCCGAATGTTTTAATCGGGGGTCCAGCCTCGCGTGTGGTGAGCTCAGTCGAACTACCGATAGACATTCGTGAATGACGGACGTTAAGAGGTCTGGAATAGTTCTCTACGCAGCAAGCCGCGGGGAACGAGATTCAAAGGAGAAGGAACAGAGCTGCGAGAAATAGCGACGCTTTAACAAAGACGTTGGATCGGGGATCGTTATTGTCGCTCACGGTGCCTAACGATGCCGAGGCCGAGCGGCTGTTCGCTTCTCTGGCCGATGGTGGGCAGGTGCAGATGCCGTTGACCAAGACCTTCTTTTCCTCGCGCTTCGGCATGGTCGCTGACCGCTTCGGCGTGTCAT
>DASWDF010000254.1:0-9135 GCA_036395475.1 Casimicrobiaceae bacterium | reverse complement strand
CAAAGGCGCTGACACCTTCAACCCGCGGCGGGGGCAGGTGATCGAATTTCTCGACCTCGGGGAAGCTGATGTCGACCTGCGGCCGTCCAGTGCTGCGCCGGCGCGCGATGAGGTCGGGCAGCCGGTGCAGGGTCTGCGGTCCGAAGACGATGTCGACGAAAGGGGCGCGGCGCACGATCGCCGCACCTTCCTGGCTCGCGACGCAGCCGCCAACGCCGATGATGAGCTCCGGCTTCGCCGCCTTGAAGCCGCGCACCCGGCCCAGATCGTGAAAAACGCGCTCCTGTGCCTTCTCGCGCACCGAGCAGGTGTTGAATAGGATCACGTCGGCCTCGTCGGGCCGTTCGGTCAACTCGAGCCCTTCCGCTTCGCGCAGCACGTCGGCCATCTTGTCCGAGTCATACTCGTTCATCTGGCAGCCGAACGTGCGGATATACAGCTTGCGGACCATCGAAATAGGCGTGTGAAAAGCCGAACAGTATAGCAGCTACCCTCCGGGCGCGCCTCTGCCTCCGACGGACGCTATAATGCGCCCAGCAGGTGTCCGCCGCGCGCCTTCGAGCGCGGCGGGTGAAACGGGAAGCCGGTGAAGTCGCGGGGCCAAGCCCTTAAGACCATGCCGGCGCTGCCCCCGCAACGGTAGGTCAGTGCGGCCGTCGGACGACGCCACTGTTCGCTCTTAAGGCGAGCGGGAAGGCTTTGACGGCCTCCAGCATCAACTGACGAGCCCGGAGACCGGCCTGCGTCCGGCGCACTGCGCCGGAACCAGGCGCACCGCGGGTGGCGGCATGCGGCCGGACGGTCGCCTCCTGCTACTCGAGCGGCCATCCGCCGACTCCTTCATTCCGCGTTGATTCGATCCACCCGCCGTGCGGGGATGCACGGCCCACGCGGAGAAACTGCAATGCCTGTCCTGTCCCTGATTCCGTCCCGTTGCTGCAATGCCAGTTTGCTCGCCGCTGTTTTCGCCTTTTTCGGGAGCGCGCCCGACGCGCAGGTCCTGCCCAAACAAACGACGATCGAGCCGGTCTTCGTCACGGCGGCGCGCTCACCACAGCCGCTTGCCGAACTCATCGCCGATGTGACCACGATCGGACCCGAGGAGATCGCGCGCGCAGGCGCACAGAGCCTCGCCGAACTGCTCGCCCGCGTCCCAGGCGTAGAGATCGCGATGAACGGCGGGCCCGGCTCGACCAGCTCGGTATTCCTGCGCGGCGCTAATCGCGGGCACACGCTGGTGCTGGTCGATGGCTTGCGCATAGGCTCATCGACCGACGGTGCGACCGCCTTCGAGGCGATCCCGCTCGATCAGATCGATCACATCGAAATCCTGCGCGGGCCCGCGTCGAGCCTTTACGGCGCCGACGCGATCGGCGGCGTGATCCAGATATTCACGCGCCGCAGCGACGGCATGCTCGCCGCGAACGCCAGCGCGGGCTACGGGACGTATGGAACCGGCGCCGCGAGCGGCGGCGTCTCGGACGGCAGCGGCCCATGGCGGTTCGCGCTCCAGGCGGGCGTACGCAAGAGCGAGGGTTTCAACGCCATCGGCAATCCCGACAATTTCAGCTACAACCCCGACCGCGACGGTTATCGCGACGACAGCGCGAGCGGCAGCGTGGCTTTCCGCTTCGCGGAGGAGCAAGAACTCTCGGCGCAGTTCTTCCGCAGCCGGCAGAACGCCCAATTCGACGCGGGTCCAGGGTACGACGATCGCACCATCACTACCCTTGCGCGTTACTCGATCGCGAGCCGGAATCGGCTGACGTCGTTCTGGACGAGCAGGCTCGAGGCCGGCGAAGGA
The DNA here is from genome assembly GCA_036395475.1 of Casimicrobiaceae bacterium. Lineage (GTDB taxonomy): Bacteria > Pseudomonadota > Gammaproteobacteria > Burkholderiales > Casimicrobiaceae > PALSA-1003. The sequence goes on along the minus strand of DASWDF010000254.1, from coordinate 7,331 downwards.
GACGACGACAGCCTGTCGCAGACCGGCTTCGGCCCGTCACGGTTCAAGACGCGGCAGCGGCAGTACGCATGGCAGAACGACTTCTCGCTGCCGCAGGTAATGCTGTCGGTTGCCGTCGAGCGGCGCGAGGAGCGCGTCGACAGCGACGCGAACTTTCCCGTGAGCGCGCGCAACACCAGCGCGGCCGTCGGAGTCTGGCAATGGCGAGACGGGCCGCAGGCATTGCAGGCGAACCTGCGCCGCGACGACAGCACGCAATTCGGCGGACGGACGACCGGCGCACTCGCCTATGGCTACTCGTTCGGCGGCGGATTTCGCGCCAGCGCGAGCTACGGCACGGCGTTCAAGGTTCCCACGTTCAACGACCTTTATTTCCCCCGATTTTCGAATCCCGATCTGCAACCCGAAACCGCGCACAACGCCGAGGCGGCGCTGCGCTACGCCGGCCGCGGCCTCGCCGCGGGTATCGTCGCGTATCGCAACCGCGTGCGCGATCTGATCGTGTTTGAGTGCGATGCCTCCTTCAATTGCGCGCCGCAGAACGTGGCCAACGCCACGCTCAAGGGCGTGACGCTCGAGCTCGAAGCGCGCGAGAGCGATCTCGTTGTCAGGGCGAGCGCCGATTTCCAGCGGCCCGAAGACGACGCGAGCGGCAATCTGCTGCCGCGCCGCGCGCGCCGGCATGCCGCGGTCGCGGTGGCACAATCGTGGAGCGCCCTGCGCGTTGGCGCCGAGCTGATCGCCTCGTCGGCACGCTTCGACGATGCAGCGAACACTCGCCGCATGGGCGGCTATGCAATCGTGAACTTGACTGCGGACTACGCGCTGGGCCGCGGATGGACGCTCTTTGCCCGCCTGGACAACGCGTTCGACAAGCGCTACGAGCTCGCTGCCGATTACAATACTGCCGGCGCCAACGCGTTCGCCGGCGTTCGTTACCGGTATTAAAGCGATGCGGCGGACGATCTTGCATCTTGCACTGCCGGCGTTGCTGGCGGCGTGTCATCCTGCGACGATCATGGCGGCGGTCGCGGCCGAGGACGCGACAGGCGCGTCGATAGCGCTCGCTATCCCGGCCGAGCGCATCGTGAGCCTCGCGCCGCATGCCACCGAGCTCCTGTTTGCCGCCGGCGCGGGGGAGCGCATCGTCGGCGTCCTCGCCCCAGCGGATTGGCCGCCGGAGGCGGCAAGGGTGCCGCGCGTGGGAACCGCCGGCGGCCTCGATCTCGAGCGCATCGTCGCACTCAAGCCCGACCTCGTCATCGTGTGGCCCTATCTTGCGCCGGCGCAGATCGAGCGTTTGCGCGCATTGGGCATCGCGGTCTTCGTGTCCGATCCCCACACGCCGGCGGCGATTGCGGTAGAGCTCGAGCGGCTGGGCACGCTGGCCGGCACACGCGCGTCGGCGGCGCGCGCGGCAGCGGCGTTCCGCGCGCGGCTTTCGGCATTGGACTCGCACGATCGCGGCACAGCGAAACTCTCCGTGTTCTACGAAATCTGGCACCAGCCGCTCTATACGGTAGGCGGCCAGCATCTGATTACTGCGGCAATCCGCTTGTGCGGCGGCGAGAACGTCTTCGAAGCGCTCGCCGCGCCAGCGCCCGCCGTCGGCGTCGAGGATGTGCTCGCGGCGCGACCGGAGGCGATTATCGCCGCCACCGACAATGCGGTCCGGCCGGCCTGGCTGGACGAATGGAGACACTGGAGCGAGCTCCCCGCGGTCGCTCGCGGCAACCTGTTCGTGGTCGACGCGAATCTTTTGCATCGTGCCGGGCCCCGCTTCGCGGCAGGCGCCGAGCAGCTCTGCGCCGCACTCGATCGGGCGCGGGAAAACCTCGGCCGCTGAACCGTTTCTAATCGGGAGCGAATAGACTGCCGCGCGGGCCGGCGACTGCCTTGAGCGAGACGCGATAGACGGCGGAAAGCCGTTCCGCGGTGAGGAGCTCCTGCGCCGACCCGGCGACCGCTTCGCCGTCCGCAAGCAACAGCGCGTGATCGCAATAGCGAACTGCAAGGTTGGGGTCGTGCACGACCATGATCAGCGCTTTGTCATCTAAACGGACTGCGGCGGCCAGCCGCTCGAGCAGCGTGAGCTGGTGCGACAAATCGAGATGGCTGGAAGGCTCGTCGAGCAGAAACAGGCGCGGTTGCTGTGCCAGCAGGGAGGCGAGCGCGACGCGCCGCCGCTCGCCTCCGGAAAGCGTACGCACGTCGCGCGCTTCGGTGCCCGCCATATCGGCGGCCGCCAGCGCCTCGCGTGCGATTTGCACGTCCTCCGCGCTTTCCCATTGCCAGCGCGAAAGATGCGGATGGCGACCGACAAGCACGGATTCGAGCACGGTCGCGGGAAACGCGTCGCTATCATCCTGCAGCAGCAGCCCGCGCAGGCGCGCAACGTCGCGGCGCGCGAGTGTTGCCAGCGGCTTTCCACGGAGCTCGATCGTACCGGCCACCGGACTGCGCAGTCCCGCCAGCGTGTGCAGCAGCGTCGTCTTGCCCGCTCCGTTGCGTCCCAGGATCGCCCAGCATTGGCCGGGCAGGACCGCGAGATCGAGGCCGGTGCATACTTGGTTACCGGCGATGGTCACGCCAAGGCCGTACGCGGCGAGCAGTGGCGGCGTCATCGCTGCTCTCTCCGCAGCAAGTAGAGGAAGGTCGGCACACCGATCAGGGCAGTGATGACACCCGTGGGCAACTGCGTCGGCGCGGCGATCTGGCGCGCCAGTATGTCGGCGACAAGCAGCAGTGTCCCGCCTGCGAGCGCGGATGCCGGCAGGAGCACGCGTTGATCGTTGCCCAGCACGAGGCGCACCGCGTGCGGAACGATCAGGCCGACGAAGCCGATCGCGCCGGCGGTCGTCACCGCGGCGGCGGTCAGGAACGCGGCGAGCGCGAACAGCAGCCATGGAAGGCGCAGGACGTCGACGCCCAGCGCGGCGGCGGCGGTGTCGCCGCGAGCAAGCGCATTCAGGTCGCTGGCGAAAGGCAACGCTGCTGCGATCGCGAGCACCAGCGCGCCCAGCGTGGACCACGCAGCCGGCGGCGCCGAGAGATCGCCGATCAACCAGAAGAGCATGCCACGCAACTGTGCCTCGGGCGCGAGCGACAGGATGAGCGCCACCACGGCGCCCCAGCCGGCTGCGACGACAACCCCCGTGAGCAGAAGCCGCGTCGGCGACCAAGGACCTCCGCCGCGCGCCAGACCGAAGACGATCGCGGTCGACGCCATTGCCCCGCCGAATGCGCCGGCAGAGACGAGCCACGCAGCGCCGCCGAGCAGCATCGCCATCAGCGCGCCGGCCGCAGCGCCGCCTGACACGCCTAATACGTACGGATCTGCCAGAGAATTCCTGAGGAGCACCTGGAGAAGCGCGCCCGCGAGCGCTAGACATCCTCCAGCCGCAAATGCCGCAATCGCGCGCGGCAAGCGGAGCTCGCGCACGATCGCCTGTTGCGTCGAGTCGCCTGAGGCAAACAGCGCGCGCACGACGGACGCTGGGTCGATCGCTACGCTGCCGGCGGAGAGCGCCAGCGCGATTGCGACAAGCGCGATAGCAGCGAGCGCGAGCAGGGCGGGAACGGCGGAAATCCGGAACATCGCGACGAAAAGCTTGGAGAGGGCGAGCCGGCAGGAGCGGCGATTATAGCCCGTGTGCTGTGGCGCCCGGCGCAAAAAGGGAGCCCGCGCCTTCTCCGGCGCGCTGGCCTATAATTTTGCATCCAACGGTTCCGGGGCATTGGGTCGCCGAATCGGTTGATCATGAGCAAAGCATTCACCCGCGAAGAAGAAACCGACCTCGACGACGAGGTCGAGGAAGCTTCGCCGCTGCCCGCCGGGAGCCGCAACTACATGACGCCGGGCGGGTTCGCGCGCCTGAAGTCCGAGTTGAGCCAGCTCGTCGACAAGGAACGTCCGGAAATCGTTGCGACCGTGGCGTGGGCCGCGGGCAACGGCGACCGCTCCGAAAATGGCGACTATATCTACGGCAAGAAGCGCTTGCGCGAGATCGATCGCCGCATCCGTTTTCTCGTCCGGCGCCTCGACCGCGCGGAAGTGGTCGATCCACTGGCGCGGCGTGATGCGGATAACGCCGACCAGATTTTCTTCGGCGCCACCGTGACCGTGACCAACTTGCGCGGCGAAGAGCGCACCGTCAGCATTGTCGGCATCGACGAGATCGACACCGCCCGCGGATACGTCAGCTGGGTATCGCCGATGGCCCGGGCGCTGATCAAGGCGCGCGAAGGCGACATGGTCACGCTCACCACGCCGGGCGGTGTCGAGCAGCTCGAAATTCTGCACGTGCGCTACGAGCCGCTCGCGACAAGCGGCTGAGACTGTCGCAGGGCCCGAGTGCATTCGGCCGTTCACCGCGCCTGCCGGCTCCATGCGCGGATCAACGCACTTGCAAAGGCGCGCAGGTTGACGGCGCTGAAACGTTCCGCCTATAGTGCCCCATGGACTCCGATCTCGCCGGGCTCGAGCAGAAACTCGCCGTATTGCTAGCCGACTACCATCGGGTGCGGGCGGAGAATGAATCGCTCAAGCGCGAGCTGGTGCGCGCCCAGGAGCAACATCGGGCGCTCGCGGCCCGCATGGCAGCCGCGACCGCGCGCCTCGATTCGCTGCTGCAACAGTTGCCCGAGTCGACAAGTTAGGCCCTTCGTGGACGATCGTTCGCTCACTCTCGACGTATCGATCCTCGGCCGCGAGTACCGCGTCGCGTGCAAGGAGTCGGAGCGGGACGAGTTGCTGCAGGCGGTACAGTTTCTCGATCAGCGGATGCGCGAGATCCGCGACTCGGGGAAGGTTGCAGGCACAGAGCGCATTGCCGTGATGGCGGCGCTCAATATCGCGCACGAAGTGCTGCGCGCCAGAAGCGGAACTCCGGCGACCGGCGGTTTTGACAGCGCGGCCATTCAGCGTAGAATTTCCGCCATGCAGACGGCCATCGATCGTGCGATGGCGGAGCAGGAAAAGCTGTTCTGAAGTTGTCGAAAGCCTGCTCGACTGCAACGTTCGTCCCCTGCGGTGTTCGAGCTGGCCATACACTCTTTGAACCAATGCTACGATAGCGTGGTCGCCGCGCCTTGAACGGACCGGTGTGCGCTCCCTACGCGGAAGCGCCTAATGGTCCAGGTAGGCGACCCTCTTGAACCCAGGTTCAAGATGACGGTTGGCACGGCACAGGCGGGGGGCCTATTCTCACGCGGCGTCGCTTTGAAACGGCGCCGCGTTTTTTCGATCCCTTATGCGCCACTGGCTGATGAAATCGGAACCGGACGAGGTCTCGATCGACGACCTCGCGGCGATGCCGAACAAGACGATCGCGTGGTTCGGCGTGCGCAATTACCAGGCGCGGAATTTCATGCGCGACCAGATGCAGGTCGGCGATCTCGCTTTCTTCTACCACTCGAGCTGTCCGGAGCCAGGCATCGCGGGTATCGTACGCATCAGCAAGGCCGCATACCCGGACGCGAGCCAATTCGACCGCAAGAGCCCCTACTATGACCCCAAAGCGACGCGCGCCGCACCGCGCTGGTTCAACGTCGAAGTGACGCTGGTCGAGAAGACGCGGCTCGTTCCGCTCGCCGAGTTGCGTACGCAACGCGAGCTCGCAGCGATGCGGCTCCTGCAACGTGGCAACCGCCTGTCGATCACGCCGGTCGAGCCTGGGGAGTGGAAATTCATTGACGCGAAACTGCTGCGGCGGTAGCGCCGAATGCGGCGTTACAAGCCACTCGCAGGACAGTGGATCCAGAGTCTCGCGCAGCCAGGTCCAGAGCGAAGGCTAAGGGCTCGCCCGATGATGCAGCGGTGGTCGTCCCGGCGAAGGCCGGGACCCAAGCTCGTAGCCGCACGGGCGCAGCACCTTGGCTCCCGGGCCTCGCCAAAGCTCGCGTCACTTTGGCGAATACAACGCCCTCAGGACATTTTTCTGCACCTTGCCCATCGCGTTGCGCGGAAGGTCGGCAACCAGGTGTACGCGTTTGGGCACCTTGAAGCTCGCGATATCGGCTTTCAGCGCCGAGATCAGCTCCGATTCGTTCAACGCATCCCCAGGCCGGGTGACCACTACCGCGGTGACGGCTTCGCCGAAATCCGGATCGGGCACGCCGATCACCGCCGATTCGACAACTCCCGGCAGAGCATTGATCTTTTCTTCGATCTCCGCAGGATAGACGTTGAGGCCGCCGGTAATTATCAGGTCTTTCGCGCGGCCGACGATCTTCATATAGCCGTTGGGGAGCCACTCACCCATGTCGCCGGTTTTGAAGTAGCCGTCGGCAGTGAACTCTTCACGCATCTTTTCGGGCATGCGCCAGTATCCGCCGAAGACGTTCGGTCCCTTGACCTCGATGGCGCCGACGGTTTCCGGCCCGCAGGCACGTCCATCGCCATCGGCGATCCGCACCGAGACTCCGGGCAAGGGCGGTCCGACGGAGCCCGGGATGCGCTCGCCCGCGAGGGGGTTCGCGGTGTTCATTCCGGTTTCGGTCATCCCGTAGCGTTCGAGGATGGCGTGTCCCGTGCGCGCGCGAAAGCTTTCGAAGGTTTCGGGGAGAAGCGGCGCCGAGCCGGAAACGAACAGGCGCATGCTGCGGCAAACGTCTGCGTCGAAAGACGGGTCGGCGAGCAGGCGCGTGTAGAACGTCGGCACGCCCATCATCACAGTCGCGTGCGGCAGCAATCCGATCACTTCGGCTGCATCGAACTTCGGCAGCCAAAGCATCCGACTGCCCGAGAGCAGCGCACAGTGGCAGGCGACGAACAGGCCATGCACGTGGTAGACGGGAAGGGCATGAAGCAGGACGTCTCCACGCGTGAAGCCCCATTGCTCGACCAGGGTGAGCGCATTGCTGGCGAGATTGCGGTGCGAGAGCATGGCGCCTTTGGAGCGTCCCGTGGTGCCCGACGTGTAAACGATGGCCGCCAGGTCGTCGGGCATGGACGATATCGGTTCGAAGCTGTCGCGCTGGTCGGCAGCGCGATCGAGCAGCGTCCCCGCCGCGCCATCGAGCGTGAGGACGGTAGACTGCGGACGCAACGCGGCCGTGGACTCCGCGGCATCGGGCTGGCACACGATCACGGTCGGCTCGGCGTCGGCAAAGAAATATTCGAGCTCGCTCTTCTGATAGCCGGTGTTGAGTGGCAGGTAGACCAGTCCTGCGCGAAGGCAGGCGAGATAGAGCGCGAGCGACTGCCAGCATTTTTCCGTCTGCACGGCCACGCGATCACGAGGACGGCATCCCGCGGCGGAGAGCACGTTGGCGATGCGCGCCGACGTGGCGTCGAGATCGTCGTAGTGAATCACCGGGCCGCCGGGGAT
>DASWDF010000253.1:0-3460 GCA_036395475.1 Casimicrobiaceae bacterium | reverse complement strand
TCGCGCTGGGTCTCGGGCGCGTAATAGCCGAGGATCCAGTGGTGACAGGCGACGTTTCCCACGTTCCAGGCCGTGGATGGGCAGCCGCGCGCAAGCTCCGCCGGGATGTCCACGACGGCCACGAACGCAAGCTCCATGCCGCCGAAGGCCTTGGGCTGGTGAAACCGGAACAGGCCGCTCTCGTGCAGGAGCTGCTCGTTCTCGCGAATGAGCATGCGGGCGTCTTCGGCGCGCTGGGCGCGCTCGCGCAAGATCGGCACAATCTCCCGCGCCCGCCGTATCGCCTCGTCGTAATCGACGCCGGAGAAATCGCGCCGCACGCGCTGCGGCAGCGTCCCCACGGACGGGGCTAGGTCGCTCGCGCCCACCATCTACCTCTCAGAGCGTGTCCTGTATGGAAATCACACGAGGCGAAAACTCTCCCAACGCGTCGGCGCCCCTCGCAACACGGGCAGCCAGCCGGCGACGTTTTGATGTTGGCGCGGCTCGATCAGGCGTCCCGCAAAGGCGAATTCGGCGGCGCTTGCGGCGAACGGATAAGGCGACACCTCGTAGATGCCCGGCTGATGCGGTCGAATGGTCACATTCACATCTTGTCGCGCATTCGCCGGCACATGTTCGAATGCTTGCTCGGCGCGCTGGCTTGGATGCGTACGATTGAAATAGAGCGCAAGCGTGTCGAAAAACTGCAGCTGCTTGTAATTCTGAAACAGGTGCTCTGCCTCGATCCATTTCGCGGTCTGCGCATCCTTCGCGATCTCAGCCTTCAGCCGCTTCTGCCGATCGATCTCGCCAGCCAGCATCCGCTCGGCCAAAGGGCGATCCACCGGCGGAATTTTGTCGATCAGGACCAGCTTCGATAACCCATAGCGCCCGTTGTAGAGACCCCAGCTGTGCATGCTCGATATCAGCCCGCAGTAGGGATGGTGTCGCTCGTTGAAATCGGGCGATCGCCGGCTGGTGACCGTGATGTACTCCGCGGGTGTCTCGATCAGATTGTATGGCAGGCCGGTCGTCTCGTCGCTCACCGGATTACGGTCAAACTCGGCCCAACCCGCATCGTGATGGGAAACGACGTAGAACATCAAGTCATCAGGCCAAACCGGCTCGAAGCGGTCATTGCCGAATGCGCGCGCGAACTGGCCGGAGAGAGCTGTATGCTCGTGCATCATCACCGCCAAGCGGGGCTCACGTGCCGGTGCGGTCTGAATGATCATTGCCCAGCACCCTTCAGCTCCGCCACCGCGCGCGCGGCTTCCGCGATCGCGAGATGCGCATAGGCGTCGCCGCCCGCGTCGGAATTGGCGATGGCGACGCGACCCGCCTTTTGCCGGGCGCGCTCCAGCACGCTTTCATAATCATCCTCGTCATAGAGCGAGTTCGCCACGTAGCCGTAGCCGTGCGGCCAGCGGTTGACCGTGATCGCAACGATGTCGCGCGCGCTGGAAAAACCTCCGGGGCCGAGCATGCGGTCGAGCTCGTCGCGGATCCTGTCCTCGAAATCCGCAAACGTCATGTCGAGCAGCCGTGCCTGGCCGAGGCGAAACTGCGTGCGCGCATCGAGCCCCCGGTTGGGTGCGCCCGGAACGTGGACGAGGTGGAGGCAGATCGGCTCGGAAGGATCGCGCTGATGCTGATAGCCGCCGAGGCTCACGGGAAAATCGAGCTTGACCCGGCTGTGAAAGGACATGGGCGCGGAGATGTCGTGCACGCCGAGGTGCACCCACGGACGCCAGTCGCGCACGAGCACGTTGGTATAGACGAGCGGCGTCTTGACGTTGCGCGCGAGCGCCTCGCGTTGCGGCACCGGCAGCTCCGGCATGATATGTGGAATGACCATGTGGAAGCAGGCGAGCACCGCGTGCTTAGCCTCGACGCGGTGCGGCACGCCATCGCGCACGTAGCCCACGAGCACGCTGTCGCCGGCGTTGCGGACGTCGATGCAGGTCGAATCCAGCCGAATGCGCACCGCCTGTTCATCGCGATCGAGCTTGCCGTAGTCGAACGCCGCCAGCACCACGTCATCCATGGTATGGCCGCGCGCGACATCGGGAACGAGCGAACGCACCAAGAGGCGAGCGAGCGAGGCGTTGCCGTCGGGAAAGTGGTAGATGTAAGGCTCCCTCGCAGCGACGCGCGTCGGCAGGCCCAAACCGTCGAACCCGGGATAACCCAGTTCGCGGGCCTCGGCGGCCGGCACGGCGTCGCATCCCAACCCGAAGAAACCGAGCGTGCGGCCCTGAAAGCAGTTCGCCACCTCCTCGCTGCAGCCGCATAGCTTGGTGAGGTAGTCGCGGTAACTCGTCCGCTTGAGGATTTCCCGCTTTTCGTCCGCGGTCTTGCCGGCCAGTGGATCGCGCGCGCCGTCATAGAGCGCGAGCAGCTGTGCCTTGCTCGCGGACGAGATGGGAAAGGCAGCCACGAACTCGGAGAGCGGCTTGGCGAGCCGGCGCGCGGCTTCGTCGGTTCTCGCGGTCGGCGGTTCACCGGCCACGAGCACGTCGCGGCCGAAGGCCTCGCGGGCAAAGAAGATGCCGCGCGAAAGCCCGAGCGAGGAATAGAGCGTGCGCTCGAACGCGGTCTCGAACCGCGCGATCTCGACGCCGAGATCGCGCAGCAGGCCTTTTGCGATCTCGCTGTACTGCGTGTTGGGAGAATCGATCGATTCGCTGCCGCCGTAGCCGATCACGAGGCGGCCATCGAGGGTGAACTCGTTGCGCTTGGCATGGCCGCCGAAATCATCGTGATTGTCGAGCACGAGAATGCGCGCGGACGATCCAGCGGCGCGGCGATAGAAGAACGCGGCGGCCAAGCCGCTGATGCCGGCGCCGACGACCACGAGATCGTAATGCTCCTCGATCGGCAGCCGGTCGAGAGCGAAGCGCGTGCCTGCGCGCGCCTGCGCGTGCGCGATCTCGAACGAGCCCGGGTGCTGCCCGCGCAATCCGGTGAGCGCCGGCGGGTAGCGCGCAGGCTCGGCCGCGATCTGCGCCGCAGGCGTCAGGCCGGCGGCGACGGTCAGGGCCACTCCGTTGAGGAAATCGCGGCGCGAAATCGAAGTCATAGCCAATCGGAATGCGGTCGCGGCTTCGATGGACGAGGGGAGCGAGGGGCCACGCTGCCGTCGCTGCGATAGAGTCGCGATTCTGCCAGCAAGAGAAGATGAAACGCAAGGCGCGCGGCATGTCGCCTCTGCCGATGCAAGCTCGCGGCAAGGGAATACGCGCGCGGAATTCGTGTTATGATCGTTGCCAGGACGAGGGAGGAATACCCGTGAATCAGGACATCATCAATCTTTACGACCGCTTCACCCATGGCGGCATGAGCCGCCGCGACTTTCTCGACCGGCTGGTCGAGCTAGCCGGTTCGACCGCGGCCGCCGCCGCGCTGCTACCGCTGTTACAGAACGACTACGCACGCGCCGCCATCGTGGCGGCCGACGACGCCAGGCTCGTTGCCG
>DASWDF010000252.1:0-20334 GCA_036395475.1 Casimicrobiaceae bacterium | reverse complement strand
GATCTGGGCGTCGGGGTGCTCCTGCGCTTTATCGGCCGCAGCGACGAGGAGCGGCGTGTCATGCTCAATTCGATCGGCCCGACATGGGAGGGCAATCAGGTCTGGTTCATTACCGCAGGAGGCGCAACGTTCGCGGCGTGGCCGCTCGTGTACGCGACGGCTTTCTCGGGGTTTTACGCGGCGCTGATGCTCACGCTCTTTGCGCTGTTCTTCCGCCCGGTCGGCATCGAATACCGCGGCAAGGTAAAAGACCCGCGCTGGCGCAACGCCTGGGACTGGGGACTCTTTGTCGGAGGCGCGGTGCCCGCGCTGATTTTCGGCGTGGCTTTCGGCAACCTGCTGCTGGGCGTGCCGTTCCATTTCGATCTCGACCAACGCGTGTTCTACACGGGCTCGTTCTTCGGGCTCCTCAATCCGTTCGCGCTTCTTGCCGGCGTCGTCAGCCTCGGCATGTTGACGATGCACGGTGCGATCTACCTGCAATTGCGTACCGACGGCGCCCTGCAGGAACGGGCAAGACGCGCTGCGCTGTGGTGCGGCATCGCCTTCCTTGCGGCGTTTGCCGCGGCCGGCGTCTGGATCGCCACGGGCATCGATGCCTTCCGTATCGTCACGATGCCGCCTCCGGGTTCGGCCTTCATGCCGCTGGCGAAAGCCGTCGAACGTGTGTCGGGCGGCTGGATCGCCAATTACACGCAATACGCGTGGATGCTGTCGGCTCCGGTGCTCGCATTCGGCGGGACGCTGCTCGCGCTCGCAGCCTCGCGTGCGCGACGCGCGGGATTCGCGTTCGTGCTCTCGTGCTTCGGCGTCGCGGGCGTTGTGCTCACTGCGGGATTCGCGCTGTTTCCGTTCATCATGCCTTCGTCGAGCGACCCGAAGAGCAGCCTGACACTCTACGATGCGGTCTCGACCCATCGCACGCTGCAGATCATGTTCTGGGTCGTGATTCTGTTCCTCCCGATCGTGATTGCGTATACCGGCTGGGCCTATCGCATGATGCGCGGTACGGTCACCGAGCGCGCGGTCCGCGAGGGCGGACATTACTAGGAGGGACGTCGCATGTGGTATTTCACCTGGATCCTCGGCATCGGCCTGGCGCTCGCCTTCGGCATCATCAACGTCATGTGGCTCGAGACGTCCTACCAGGTCGGCCAGCTCGACGAAGACGATATCTATAACCGCTTCGGCTGGCGAGAACGCGGCCCGGATGATGCCTGAGAACGACTCAGGCCTCCGCCGAGCACGATCTAGTTTCGCTGGCGGCGCAGCGACCGCCTCGGATCAAGACCAGATTGGCTATTGATTGACGATCTGCGGCTTGAGCGGCCCCAGGATGCCCAGGAGCTCGCCCTGTTCCTTGGCAGGCACATTGAACTTGTTCAGGGTCTTGACAAGGTCCTCGACGAGCGCGTTGAAATCCGCGTCGGTGATGCCCATGCCCTTGTGCGCGGTCTTCATGTCCCTGCCGATATAGACGCAGGGACCGCCCGTTCCCTGGCAGATCTGGTCGACCAGGTTGCGTTTCAGCCGCGGGACGTCGGCCTTGGCGAAGAAGCCGTTGATGCGCTTGTCGGCCGCCACATTGCCGACGAAATCGTCGACGACCGCGGTGAGGGCATCCTTGCCGCCGAGTCGATCATACAGGCTCTTCTGCATCATCGGCTTCATGCCCATGTCCTGGCAGCCGCCGACGAGCAGTCCGGCGATCAGGACGAGCGGAAACGCAAGTCTCCGAAACATTGTGTTCATCGGGTTCTCCTCTGTTTGGGATGCGACAGTCGCATACTCGCCTGCACCGCGATATACGCGCGCGGTTCCAAGGTGGATGCCGCCGCGAAGACGGATCGTCAGCCGTGCTATGGTGGCGGAGGTTACGGCATGGAGGCCTGGCGATGACCCCGAGCGATCCTCACGCGCCGCCGCCCGACGGCGGCGGCCCGCGCCCAGCGGGTTTCCTGCAAGTGTTGGGCGCGGTATTCTCGAGCTTCTTCGGTGTCCGCAAGAAGGCGGCTGGCGAGCGCGACATGGTGAGCATCAAGCCGCTGCACGTGATCGTCGCCGGCGTGCTTGGCGCCGCGGTCCTTGTAGCGATGCTGGTCCTGCTGGTGAGCTACGTCACCCGCAAGGGCTGACGAACCTGAGGTTCCCTGTAGTCAGATGTTGCGGTCCGCTCTTACCGCGGCGTGAATCTCAGCGGCCGCAACGAGCTCCGCGTCGGTGGTCAGCACGTCCGGACAGAGACGGAGATAACTGCCGCGGGCATCGCCATGGACCCCGCGCTCCTGCAGCACCAGCGCGAGCTCGACCGCATGCGGGTCCCGGATGATAACGAAGGCGCCACGGTTCCTGGTGCCACCCTCCGCATCCACGTCACGTTCGCGAAAGAGTGCAACCAGCCGCTCCTGCTGCGACAGCGAATACGCGCGCAGGCGTTCCACGCCGACGGCCAGCGTGAACACCTGGCCGCCGCGTGCCTGGTACCACGGCAGGATCGCCGGCGTGGACTCGAGAAAAGCGTCGCCGCCGGCGGCGAACTGCGGCGGATCGGGACGCTGATAGGAAAAAGGCTCCTGCTTGGCGAACCAGCCGGTGTCGAGCGTGGTCAGCGATCCGTCGAGATGGCGCGGATGAAGATACAGGAAACACGCTCCGGGACCCCCGCGCAGGTACTTGTAGCTGCCGCCGATCGCGAAGTCGGCGTCGAGCGCCGCGATATCCACCGGTAATACGCCGAGCGAGTGATAGACGTCGACGAGCACACGCGCCCCGGCGGCGTGCGCGGCAGCGATCAGAGCGGGCAGCTCGGGGAAAACCTGCCCCGTGTTGAAGACAACCTGGGACACGACGGCGAGATCGACGCCCTTGGAAAACGCGGCCAGAAGATCGTCCACGACGAACTGTCCGTCCTCCCGCGCTTCGACGAACGATAGCGCGATGCGCCCGCGCCGCGCGTAGTGGCGCAGGATGACATCGACCGAGTCGAACTCGCCGCGCGTCGCAACCACACGCGGTACCGTGTCGTAGCTGTTGAGGGCCGCGCGCAGGCCCTGTCCCGCGCTCGTCTTGGGCGCCACGCAATCGTCGCGTGGCGCACCGAGAAGCCGCGCAAAGCGCGCGCGATGGGCGCGCATCTCCTCGAGCCACGCGTCCCAGGCATCGCCTAGGCGCTGCTGCCACAGCGAGACCGCTTCGGCGATGTCGCTAGCGGTGGCGTCGAGCGGGCGTCCCAGGGAGTGATTGGCGAGGTCGATCGCGGTCGCGCGCCGCTCGAGCACGCGCGAGAACAGCGGCGCCAGGTGCGTCTGGATTCCAGCTTCCGTCAGCGGCCCGTCGCCGAGCCCGGCAACCGCGCGCTCGATCATTGCCACGGTGCCGCTGCGCGCGTCGGCCCGGGCTTTCATCGCGCGCCGATCGCCGTGCGTACGTCGATCAACTCGGGAAAAAACGTGTGCTCCAGGGCCTTCTTCAGGAACGGCACGCCCGACGAGCCTCCGGTGCCGGATTTGTGGCCGATGATCCGCTCGACCGTCTTCAAATGACGGAAGCGCCAGAGCTGGAAACCCTCCTCGACGTCGACGAGCTTCTCGCACATGTCGTAGGCGTCCCACCAACGCTGCGGATCGTCGTAGATCGTCTTGAGGACCGGCACCAATTCAGGATTGCGCCGGTACGCTTGCGTGAAATCGCGATCGAGGCACGCGCGCGGCACAGGCAGCCCGCGCCGCGCGAGATGGCGCAGGAATTCATCGTAAAGCGACGGTGCGCGCAACAGCGCTTCGAGCTCGTCGAAGGTAGCGGCATCGTGACGGAAAACCTCGAGCGATATGGCGCTCTTGTTGCCGAGCAGGAATTCGATCGCGCGGTACTGCGGCGACTGGAAGCCCGACGACTGCCCCAGCACAGGGCGAAACGTCTCGTACTCCGAGGGCGTAAGCGTTTCCAGCACCGCCCACTGCTCAAAGAGCTGCTTCTGGATGAGCTTGACCCGGGCGAGAATCTTGAAGCTCGCGGCAAGCCGATCGGCCTGCACGTAGCGGATTGCCGCCTTGAGCTCGTGAATCATCAGCTTCATCCACAGCTCGGAGGTCTGATGCTGGATGATGAACAGCATCTCGTCGTGACGCGGCGGCTCGCCCGCAGTCCCCGACAGCGGCTGTTGCGCGGAGAGCAGCCGATCGAGGCGCAGATAGCCGGCATACGTGAGCCGGTCGCGAAAATCGGTGACGATGCCCGATTCGAGGCGGTCTTGAGACATGGCCGGTGCGCGTGAAGATGCCGAAGCAGTATAGGCTAGGAGCCTACGTCGATTCCCGCAGCGCCGCCAGCGGCGGCTGCCGCAGCGTGCTACGCGTCCCGAGCCAACCGGCGACCGCGATGCAGGCGGCCGCTCCGACAATGCCAATCAGCCACAGCGCCGGATTCCATGCGAACGGTATCTGGAATACGCGGTCCGCGAGCACGTAGCCGATCGCGGTCGCACCCGCCGCCGCGAGCAAGCCCGCCAGTGCGCCCAGCGCGAGAAACTCGGCGACCTGCGCCGCGGAAAGTTGTCGTTCGCTCGCTCCGAGCGTGCGCAGTATCGCGGCGTCGTAGCGGCGCTCGTCCTGCGTTGCCGCGATCGCCGCTTCGAGCACGAGCACGCCGCCGACCAGGGTGAACAGGAACACGAACTCGACTGCGCGCGCAACCTGATCCATGATCGATTGCACCTGGCGCAGGATCTCGCCGACGTCGATGACCAGCACATTGGGATACTCGCGGACGAGCGCTGTGAGCCACGCCGCGTTACCGGTGTCCGCGCGCACGCCCGCGACGTAGGTCTTGGGCAGCGCCTCGAGCACGCCCGGCGCGAGCAGCGCGAAGAAGTTGACGCGAAAGCTGTCCCAGTCGACCTTGCGCAGGCTCGTGACCTTCGCGCTGACTCGCGTGCCGAGGATGTCATAAGTCAGCGTGTCGCCGAGCTTGATGCCGAGCGTCTCCGCGATGCCGTCTTCGAGCGAGGCGCCGGCCGCAGCGCCGGTGGCGTCGGGTTTCCACCATTGGCCCGCAACGACGCGGTTGCCGCGCGGTAACACATCGGTCCACGACAGATTGAATTCGCGCTCGCCGAGCCTCCGTGCGCGCTCGTCGGCGAGGCGGCTCGTGTCGAAGGGCAGGTCGTTGACTGCCACCAGACGCCCGCGCACCATCGGTCGCAGCGCGGCGTCGACGTTGAGCTCGCGCTTGAGCACGGTGCCGACGCCGTCGACCTGGTCGGGCAGCACATTGATCAGGAATGCGTTCGGCGCATCGGGCGGCAGGCTCGCGCGCCAATTGCGCATCAGATCGCCGCGTACGAGGGTCAACAGCAACAGCGCCATGACGCCCAGCGCCAGCGCACCGATCTGCAGACTCGAGCCGAGCGGTCGGCGGCGCAGGTTGGCGAGCCCGTAACGCCATGTGTATCCGCGCTGCGGCAGCAGGCGCAGCAACACGATCAGCAACCAAGCCGCGGCCGCGGCGGCAACCAGCAGCGCCGCAATCCCGCCGATCATGATCGCACCTATCTTCAGGTCCTGCGCTTGCCAGAGAACGAGCACGGCGATGGTGACCGCACCGACAGCGTAGGCAAGAATGCCGCCGGCCCGAGGCAGGCCGATGTCGCGGCGGAGAACGCGTAAGGGAGGCACGCGCGACAGTGCGACGAGCGGTGGCAGCGCAAACCCGAATAGCAACGCGAGCCCCATCACAATCGAGGCGGCCGCGGGCCGCCACCCCGGCGGTGGCAGCTCCGCATGGATCATGGTGCCGAGTAACGCGACAAGGAGTTGTTGCCCGCCGAGCGCGACGAGTGTGCCGACGACGCTCGCGCCCATGCCCAGCACAATGAACTGGATGACGAACAGCGCGAGCGCCTGTCGCTGCGGTGCGCCGAAGCAGCGCATCATCGCGGCAGCGTCGAGATGATGGCGCAGATAGCGCGACGCCGCCAGCGCAACCGCCACCGCAGCCAGGATGACCGCGACGAGCGCCGCGAGGCCGAGAAACTTGTCGGCACGCTCGAGCACTTGCCGGATCTCGGGCCTCAGGTCGCGAATGGACTCCAGCCGCTGCCCGCGCTCGAGCCGCGCGAGCGCCCAATCGCGATACGCGTCGATCGAGCGCCCGGCGACCAGCAAACGGTACGAGGCACGGTTGCCCGGCTGCAACAGGTTGGTCGCCGGCACATCGTCGATGTTCATGATGAGCCTGGGCCCCAGCGACAGCAGGCCGCCGACGACTTCGGGATCCTGCTGCACGATGCCGGTGACGGCTAGCGTCGTCTCACCGACCGTGACACGCGCGCCTTCGGTGAGCGCGAGCCGCGCCGCGAGTCGCGTATCGATCCACGCTTCGCCGCGGCCCGGCACGCGCTGCGCAGGCAAGCCCTCGGCGGCGCCGGGAGCGACGAGCGAAACCATGCCGCGCAGCGGATAGCCCACGCCGACGGCCTTGACGTCGGCGAGCACGGCGTCGCTGCGCGGGCTCTGGACCATGCTGTTGAAACGTACGACCGGCACCGTCGCGAGTCCGCGCGCCTGCGCTTCGCGCGCAAAATCGGGCGGCAGCGCGCGATCGGCTGACAGCATGAGATCGGCGCCGAGCAGAAGATTCGCCTGCCTTGATAACGCACCCTTGACGCGATCGGCGAAAAAGCCGACGGTGCCTGCGCTCGCGGCGGCGAGCACCAGTGCCGCGATCAGGACGGAAAGCTCGCCGGCGCGCCAGTCGCGGCGCAACATCCGCAGCGCGAGGCGCAGCGTGTTCATTGCGGCTCGCGCACCACATCATCGCCGACGAGCCTGCCAGCCGCAAGCGAGAGCCGTCGGGCACAGCGCGAAGCGAGTTCCGCATTGTGGGTGACGAGCAGCAGCGTCGTGCCACGCTCGCGATTCAAGCGGAACATCACGTCGGCGACTTCGGCGCCGGTTGCGCCGTCGAGATTGCCTGTCGGCTCGTCGGCCATCAGTACCTGCGGCTCGCCGCAGAAGGCGCGCGCGATCGCGACGCGTTGCTGCTCGCCGCCCGAAAGCTGCTTCGGATAGTGCGACAGCCGCGCGGAAAGTCCGACGCGCCCGAGCCACTCGCGCGCGCGCCCACCGGCATCTCCAGCGCCGGCGAGCTCCAGCGGCAGCATGACGTTCTCCAGCGCGGTCAGTGCAGGCAGGAGCTGGAACGACTGGAACACGAAGCCGAGCCAGCGCCGTCGCAGCGCGGCGCGCGCATCCTCCGACAAGCCATTCAATGCAGTGTCGCCAAGCCATACTTCGCCGGCAGTCGGCCGGTCGAGGCCAGCCAGCAATCCGAGCAGCGTCGTCTTGCCCGAGCCGGAAGCGCCTACGATGGCGACGGTGGCGCCCGCGCCGACCTCGAAGCTCACACCGTCGAGGATCGTCAACGGTGCATCGCCACTCTGGACGATCTTGGAGAGGTTTTGTGCGCGAATGACAGGCTCGGTCATGACGAAAGGAATGTTTCGGCGGAGGCTCGACTGCAGTTGGGGCCGCCGCGAGGTCAACGCAAGCTCCGCGCACAGGAATGGCGATGCCAAGGAACCGGAGATGCGGCGCAGATTCAAACGGGTGGCGGCGGGATTGTACTCCGCGATGCTTCTTTGCGCGCCGCGAAACGCGCCTCTACAATGAGGTGTGGACATGAATTCGTCGCCTTCGTTCCGATCGATCCTGCGCTCTTTGACGGCGCTGGTGGCAGCGCTCGTCTGCTCTGTCGCTTTTGCGCAAGCCGCGGCGCCCTCGATCCTCATCGTCGGCGACAGCATCTCGGCGGCTTACGGATTGCGACCGGGCGCGGGCTGGACGACCCTGCTGCAGCAGCGGCTCGAGGCCGAGCACTATCCGCATCGCGTCGTCAACGCGAGCAGCAGCGGCGACACATCCGCCGGAGGTCGTGCTCGGCTTGCCGCGCTCCTTGCGCAGCACCGTCCCGTCATCACCATCATCGAGCTCGGCGGCAACGACGGATTGCGCGGCGGCAGCCTCGAGGCACTGCGAGGCAATCTCGACGCGATGGTGACGATGGTGCAGAAGGCAGGATCGCGCGTGCTGCTCGTCGGCATGCGGCTGCCGCCCAATTACGGCCCCGCGTACGTGCAGCGCTTCCACGCGACGTTCGCCGATGTCGCCAAGGCGCGCAAGATCGCGCTCGTGCCGTTCCTGTTCGACGGCTTCGGCGAAAACAATGCGCTGTTCCAGCCCGATCGCGTCCATCCGACCGCCGCGGCGCAGCCCAAGCTGCTCGACAATGTCTGGCGCGAGTTGCAGCCCCTGCTCGGCACGCCGGGGAAGGCAAAATGAACGCGCCGCATCCCGGCGTGCGCCGCGTCGGCGTCGCTGCGCTTGCCGCTTATCCCGATCGGATCGACGTGCGCAGCCCCGCCGAGTTCGCCGCGGATCATGTCCCCGCGGCGACGAATCACCCGGTGCTCGACGACACCGAGCGGGCGCGGATCGGCACGCTCTACATGGCGTCACCTTTCGACGCGCGCAAGCGTGGCGCGGCGCTGGTTGCGCGGAACATCGCCGCGATGCTGGAGACCACCTTCGCGGAGCAAGCGCGCGAGTGGCGGCCGCTTGTCTATTGCTGGCGCGGCGGGCAGCGCAGCCGTGCATTGACCCAGGTTCTCAACGAAATCGGCTGGCGCGCCGTGCAGCTTGAGGGCGGATATCGCGCCTACCGGCGCCACGTTGTCGCCGAGCTCGCGCGGTTACCGCTGCGGTTTCGCTTCGTCGTCATCTGCGGTCTGACTGGCTCGGGCAAGAGCCGGCTGCTCGGCGCGCTGGGGCGCTCCGGCGCGCAGACCCTCGACCTCGAAGGCATCGCGCGGCATCGCGGATCGCTCCTCGGCGAGGTGCCCGGCGATCCGCAGCCGTCGCAGAAATGGTTCGAAAGCCAGCTGTTCGACGCGCTGGGACGGCTCGATGGTTCACGACCGGTCTTCGTCGAATCGGAAAGCAGGCGCATCGGCAGCGTGCAGATGCCCGACGCACTGCTCGCACAGATGCGCATCGGCCGCGCCCTTACGCTCGTGACTCCGCTCGAGCAGAGGGTGGCGCTGCTGAAGGAGGAGTATGCGCATTTTCTTTGCGCTCCGGCATCGCTCAGCGCGTGCCTCGAGCCGCTCGTGGAGCTGCACGGCAAGGCGGCGATCGCGCGCTGGGAAGCGATGGCAGCCGCCGCCGACTGGGATCGGCTGGTCGCGGAGCTCCTCGAGACGCATTACGATCCCATGTACGCGCGCTCGCTCTCGCGCAATTTTCCATCCTCGCGGGAATCGCTGGCGATCGAGGCGCGCGAGGTGTCCGCAGACGCGTTTGCGTCGCTCGCCGGCGAGGTGCGCGCGATGATCGACGCCGAGACCGTCGTGTCGTGAATGTGACAAGCTACGCATTTCGCATCGTCAACGTCTTCGCCGAGGAGCGCCTCGCCGGCAACCCGCTCGCGGTGTTCGAGGATGGAAGCGGCCTCGACGACGCGACCATGCAGGCGCTGGCGTTGCAGTTCAATCTCTCGGAGACGACGTTGATCCTGCCCTCGACGCGCGCGACCGCGCGCGTGCGGATTTTTACGCCGACCTTCGAGATGCCCTTCGCCGGCCACCCGACGCTCGGCACCGCCCACGTCGTGCGCGTGCTCAAGGGCGGTGATGCGGTGATGCTGGAAATGCGCGCCGGGGTCATTCCCGTACGCGCCAGCGGCGACGAATGGACGCTGCGAGCCAATGCGCCGCGCACGCGTGCGGTCGCTGCGTCGCGCGATGAGCTCGCCGCGATGCTCGGTCTCGATGTCTCCGACATCGGCAGCGAACCGCTCTTCGTCGACACCGGCAGCGAACAGCTCTTGGTTCCGCTGGCGAGCGTCGCGGCGGTGCGCCGCTGCCGACCGAACGCGGATCTCCTCGTCAAACACGGCAGCGTCGCCCTGTCCGACGGCGGCTCGCGGGCGATGGCCTACGTATGGGCAGAAGTCGCGCCCGACGGCGCGCTGGCGCGATTTTTCTTTCCCAAGCATGGCGCGATCGTCGAGGATCCCGGAACCGGCTCGGCCTGCGCCAACTTGGGCGGCTGGCTGGTCGCCACCGGCGCATCGCGTCCGCGGACGCTCACCATCGCCCAGGGCGACGCCATCGGGCGCCGCTGCCGGCTCAGGCTCACCGTCGATGCCGAAGGAAGCATTTTCGTCTCCGGGCGCGTCATCGAGCTCGGTCGCGGCACGATCATGCTGTAGGGCCGGATTCATCCGGCCGCGGCGCGTGCGAATATCGTGCGAATAAATTCGCACCTACGACCGCAGTGGGCGAAGGCCGCAAGCGGTAACGGCTCGTAACAACTCGATACCGCTCGCCGGTCAACAGCCGGTTAGACTGGGACGTTGTGGCGCCCAGGGACGACGAAATCGTGATCGCTCGAACCCGATGAAAAGCCTCTCCGTCATTGCACTGTCAACCGCCGCGTTCATCGCGTTTCCGACAGTCGCGTCCGCGCCGCTCAATTACGACGACGCCCGCCATCTGCTCAATCGCACGGGCTTCGGCGCAACTGACGGGGAGATCCGGCGCATGGTCGGCATGACGCGTGAAGAAGCTGCGCGGATGCTTCTGGCCGCGACGCGCACGACCGCCGTCACCGCACCGCCGGCATGGACGAACGACGCCGGGCCGTTGCGCTATCCGCGCCGCGGCGAGAACGCCTCGGACATGGAGAAGAAGCAGTTCCAGCAGGAGCAGATCCGTGACGGGCTGGAGCTGCGCGGCTGGTGGCTCCAGGAGATGCTCCTCACCCCTTCCCCGCTGACCGAGCGCATGACGCTGTTCTGGCATAACCACTTCGTGTCGAGCCAGCAGAAGGTCAAGCTCACGCAGCTCATGTACCGCCAGAATGTGACGCTGCGCGCGCACGCGCTCGGCCATTTCGGCGATCTTCTGCATGCCATTGCCCGCGACCCGGCGATGGTGATCTACCTCGACAGCGCGCAGAACCGCACGGGCGCACCGAACGAGAACTTCGCGCGCGAATTGATGGAGCTGTTCACGCTCGGCGAAGGCAACTACGGCGAGCAGGACATCAAGGATGCGGCGCGCGCATTTACGGGCTGGAGCCTCGATCGCGACAGCGGCCGCTTCGTGTTCCGCCGATTCGTTCACGACTACGGCAGCAAGACTGTGCTCGGTCGCAGCGGCTACTTCGACGGCGACGACGTGCTCGACATCCTGCTCGCGAAGCCACAGACCGCGCAGTTCATCGCGCACAAGCTCTGGCGCGAATTCGTTTCACCCGATCCCGACGATGCCGAGGTGAAGAAGATCGCGTCACGTTTTCGCGATTCGCGCTACGACGTCAAGGTTGCGCTCTACGCTCTGCTCACCTCGGATGCGTTCTATGCCAAAGAAAATCGCGGCGCGCTCGTCAAATCTCCCGTCGATCTGGTCGTCGGCACGCTCAAGCAGTTCGACCTGAAGCCCGGCGAGCCCGTGCCATTCGCCGTCGCCGCCGCGGCGATGGGACAGAACCTGTTCTCTCCGCCCAACGTGAAAGGCTGGCCCGGCGGCGACGCCTGGATCAACGCCAGCACGCTGCTCGCGCGCAAAGCGTTTCTCGACCGCCTTTTCCGCGCCGACGACGCGGGCGGGAACGTAGCGGATGCGCCGGCGCGGGCGATGACGCCCGTGCCCAAACAGGCCGTCGCGGCCGGCGGCGTGCAGGAGTCCGAAGTCGCGCGCCGCATTCGCTTCCTGCGGGCGATGGAACGCGGGCTCAAAAGCGTGCAATTCGACAGCGATGCGTGGCTCGCGCAGCTCGATACGACCGAGCGCGCGCGTACCGATGCCGCGACTCGGCTGCTGCTGGCGTACGCGCCGCAGGCGGCCGCCGATCCGGCAAGCGCGCCGTTGGCGATGGTGCGGCAGATGGTGCTCGACGCCGCCTACCAGCTCAAATGATCGCGGGCGGAACCTTGCCGGTATCGGGTGTATCGCGTAGCAGTTGTAGGTGGGAATTTATTCGCACGCAATCCTCGCCTCGCCGCCGTGGCCGAATGAATTCGGCCTACGAAAAACCCGGATCATATTGATCACGAAATGAATCGCCGCGCCTTTCTCCGCTTCGCCGCAGGCGCGTCTGTCCTGCCGGGCTCGATGCTGCCGACATCGCCAGTCGCCTGGGCCGCCGCCCCGACGGTCGCACGCTACGGCAATCTGCTGGTGCTGATCGAGCTCAAGGGTGGTAACGACGGGCTCAACACCCTCGTGCCGTATGCGAACCCGGCGTATTACGCGTTGCGTCCGAAGCTCGCGATTGCGCGCGATCAGGTCGTCCAGCTTTCCGATGCTGCCGGATTGCATCCCGCGCTCGAGCCGCTGCTTCCGCTCTGGAAGAACCGCGAGCTCGCCGTGCTGCAGGGTGTGGGTTATCCCGAGCCGAATCTGTCGCATTTCCGTTCGATCGAGATCTGGGACACGGCATCGAAGAGCGCCGAGTACCTGCAGGACGGTTGGCTCACACGCACGTTCGCTGCGGCGCCCACGCCCGCGTATTTCGCCGCCGATGGCGTCATCGTCGGCTCGCCCGAGCTGGGGCCGCTGGTGGGCGCAGGCACTCGTGCGATTGCCCTCGCCAACACCGAGCAGTTCCTGCGCCAGGCTCGCCTCGCGATTCCCGAAGGCAACGCGCGCAATCGCGCGCTGCAGCACATCCTGAAGGTCGAGGCCGACATCGTGCAGGCGGCCTCGCACCTCACCGCCGACCATGCCTTCACGACCGAGTTTCCGCAGGGTGGGTTCGGTAATGCCATCAAGACCGCGTGCCAGGTCATCGCCAACCGCGCGGGCGTCGCGGTCGTGCGCGTGACGCTTTCCGGCTTCGACACCCACAGCGGCCAGCCGGGCACGCAGGCGCGACTGCTCGGCGAGCTCTCCGGCGGCGTCGTCGCGCTGAAAAGCGCGCTCACGGAGCTCGACCGATGGAATGATACGCTCGTGCTGACCTACGCCGAGTTCGGGCGGCGACCGAAGGAGAACCTGTCCAACGGCACCGATCACGGCACGGCGAGCGTGCATTTCGCGTTGGGCGGTCGCGTCGCGGGCGGTCTGTACGGCGAACAGCCGTCCCTCGATTGCCTCACGGCGGACGGCAACACCGGCTACGCGATCGACTTTCGCAGCGTGTACGCGACCGTGCTCGATCGCTGGTGGGGCGTGTCGTCCCCGGGGCCGCTCGGCGGTAAGTTCGCGCCGCTACAAATATTGCGCGCATAACCCCGGGCATCGCTGCGCGTAGCCCGGGCTGAGCGCAGCGATGCCCGGGGCGGACGTGGCGTCGACTGTCCCGGGCATCGCCCTGCGGGCTCAGCCCAGGCTACTCGCTCAGCCCAGGCTACGCGGTCATCCCAGCGTACTCGCGCTCGCGTCCCACGCCGCGAGAAACTCGCGCCAGTGCGGCTCGCTCGACGCGGCGATCTTTTCGCGCGCAAGCGATACCTCGGCCGCGTACTGGCCCGCCGAGAGCGTCCCGCGCATCTGCTGAAAGCGCAGGTACAGCAGGTACGTATTGAGCACGTCGGTTTCGCAATAGCGACGGATATCGTCGATCATTCCAGCTTGGTGCGCGGCGTGGACCGCGGATCCGCCGAGTCCGAGCTTGCCCGGAAAGCCGCACAGGCGCGCCATCGCATCCAGACCGGCACACGCCCGCGGCTGAAACGATGCGAGCACGTCCATCAGGTCGAGATGGCGCGTGTGGAAGCGGCTGAGATAATTGTTGTACCGGTAGTCGCGATCGTCGTCGCCCCAATCCCAGTAGCGCGGCGCGGTCACCCCGTGGATCAGGCTGCGGTGGTGCAGCACCGGCAGATCGAAGCCCCCGCCATTCCACGATACGAGTTGCGGGACGTAGCGCTCGATGCCGTCGAAGAACCTGCGAATCAGCTCCGGCTCGGCATCGGAGCTCTCTCCCAGCGACCAGACGCGAAAATTCTGCCCCTCGCGCAGCGCGCAGGCGATGGCGACGACGCGATGCAGGTGCAACGGCAGAAAGTCGTTGCCGACTGCGGCACGCCGCTGCTGGAGGGCCCAGTCGAGCACGTCAGCATCGCCAAGCGCTGCGGGCAGCGCGTTGATGCGGCGGATTCCCGCAACGTCGGGAATCGTCTCGATGTCGAAAACGAGCGTGGGAGTCATCGCGAGTGACGTTCATGCTTCGACAAGCTCAGCACGAACGCCGTCATTTGGAAACCCCAGGTTTCAGCCTGGGAAGACGCCTGTGGAGAGATAGCGGTCGCCGCGGTCGCAGATGATGAACACGATGGTCGCGTTGGCGACTTCGCGCGCAATGCGCAGCGCGACGGCGCACGCACCGCCTGAGGAGATGCCGGCGAAGATGCCCTCCTCGCTCGCGAGCCGCCGTGCCACGTCCTCCGCGTCCGCCTGCGACACGTACTCGAGGCGGTCGACGCGCTTCGCGTCGTAGATCTTGGGCAGATACGCCTCGGGCCACTTGCGGATGCCCGGGATCTGCGAGCCTTCCTCCGGCTGGCAGCCGATGATGCTGATCCCCGGATTCTTCTCCTTCAGAAACTTGCCGGCACCCATGATCGTGCCTGTCGTCCCCATGCTCGACACGAAATGCGTGATGCGTCCTTCGGTATCGCGCCAGATCTCGGGTCCGGTCCCCCTGTAGTGCGAGAGAGGATTATCGGGATTGGCGAATTGATCGAGGATGATGCCCTTTCCTTCCGCGCGCATTTTCTCCGCGACGTCACGCGCCGTTTCCATCCCGCCCGCCTTGGGCGTAAGCACGATCTCGGCGCCGAAGGCGCGCATGGTCTGACGTCGCTCCAATGAAAGATGCTCCGGCATCACGAGCACCATCCTATAGCCGCGCATCGCCGCAGCCATCGCCAGCGCGATGCCGGTGTTGCCCGAGGTCGGCTCGATCAGCGTATCGCCGGGCTTGATCGCACCCCGCCTTTCAGCCTCGAGAACCATCGACAGCGCGGGTCTATCCTTGACCGATCCGGCGGGGTTGTTGCCCTCGAGCTTCGCCAACAGCACGTTGTTCGTCTCGCCGGGCAGGCGCTGCAGCCGCACGAGCGGCGTATTGCCGACGGTGTCTTCGATGGTCTGATACACGGTGCGTGTTACGCGTTCAAAAAGTTCTATTGTACCGCCAACAAAAACCCCGCCTCGCGGGCGGGGTTGGAGGCAAGTTCGCGGCGGTGATTACTTCTTTGCCTTGTCGGCGGCCGCCTTGTCCGCTTTGGCTTTAGCCTTGGCAGCCTCTTCATCTTCCTTTGCCTTCTTCTTGGCTGCCTTCTCATCGGCCGCCGCCTTCTTCTTGGCCGCCTTCTCATCGACTGCGGCTTTCTTTTTGGCGGCTTTTTCGTCCGCCGCCGCTTTCTTCTCGTCCGCGGCTTTCTTGGCCTTGTCCTTCTTGGCCATCTTCTCATCGGCCTTCATCGCCTTGTCGTCCTTCTTGGCCATCTTCTCGTCGGCCTTCATCGCCTTCTCGTCCTTCTTGGCGCCTGCTGTCCCGGGTGCTGGCGCCGGAGCCATCGCGGGAGCAGCTGTCTTCGCTTCCTGCGCCTTCGCCGGTGCGGATCCCGGCGGTACGACAGCGTCCGGTGCCAAGGTAGGCGCGGCCTTGGTGTCCTTCGTGGCAGGCGCGGCTTTCATTTCCTTGGTGGCCGGCGCGGCTGCCGGTGTGGACGCGCCCGAGACGCTGATCTGGCCCTTGAGCTTGCCGAACTCGCCTTCCTTGATGCCGGGCACCTTCATGATGTCTTCGGGCGTCTTGAACGGGCCGTTCTTGGCGCGATAGTCGATGATCGCCTGCGCCTTGACCGGACCGATGCCGGGTAGAGCATCGAGCTCTTCTTTGGTTGCGGTATTGATATTCACCGCCGCGAGCGCGAACGCCGAAAACAGCAGCGCCGCGAGCAGCAGCACGAGTCGTTTCATGTCTCCCTCCGAGCGGATAGTGGTTTTATGTTTCGTGGCGCCCGGCGCGAGCGGCGAGCCGGCGCGCACGCGACGTCCGGATGATGTTAAGCGTTGACCGCGGGACTGGCAAGCAGCGCCCTGACGCAGCGCGCAACGCCCTCTTCGACTTGCAGCAGCGGCGCGCCGTAGCCGGCGGCGCGCAGGCGCGCGAGGTCTGCCTGCGTAAAGCTCTGGTACTTGCCTGCCAGCGGGGGTGGAAACGCGATGTACTCGATCGCACCGGCGCGATGCAGCTCCTCGAACGAGAGCGCTGGCGCATCGTCGGCTGCGCGGCAGGCATTTATCGTCGCCGTCGCGACCGCGTTGAAGGTCGCGGCCGTTCCGGTGCCGAGATTGTAGATGCCCGATCGCTCCGGATGGTCGAGGAAGTCGAGGTTCACCTTGACGACGTCTTCGATGCTGACGAAATCGCGGCGTTGCTCTCCAGCGGCGTAGCCGCCCGAGCCTTCGAACAACTGCAGCTTTCCGGACGCGCGATACTGGTTGAAGAAGTGCCATACCACCGACGCCATGCGGCCCTTGTGAGCCTCGCGCGGACCGTAGACATTGAAATAGCGCAAGCCCGCCACCTGTGCGGTCCGCTCCGGCAGCATGCGGCGCACGTACTGATCGAAAAGGAACTTCGAGTAGCCGTAAACGTTGAGCGGCGCCTCGCACTCGCGCTCCTCGCGGAACGCCGGACCCGCGCCGTACACCGCTGCCGACGAAGCGTAAAGGAACGGAATATCGTTGTCCTGGCAGTGCTCGAGCACACGCACCGAGTAGCGGTAATTGTTGGCAAGCATGTAGCGGCCGTCGGTCGCCATTGTGTCGGAGCACGCGCCCTGATGCAGGACAGCCGCGATGTCGTCGTCGAAGTCGCCTTCGCCAAGCCGCGACAGGAACTCGGTCTTGTCCACGTAGTCGGCGATGTCGCAATCGACTAGGTTGCGGAACTTGTCGGCGTCGGTGAGATCGTCGACGGCAAGGATGCGGGATTCGCCGCGCGCATTCAACGCCTTGACGAGATTCGAGCCGATGAAGCCGGCAGCGCCGGTGACGACGGTGTACACGATTCGAGTATTAAAGCTCTATATCGACTTTGCCGACTTCGGTCGTCACGAACGGAACGCGTGGCGCGACGGCGGAAAGCAGTTGATAGCCGACGGTGCTTGCCGCGGCTGCGACGTCGTCGACCGGCAATCCCTCGCCCCAGAGCACGACCGGGCTACCGACTGTCGCCTCCGGTGCTTCGGTGAGATCGACCGTCATCAAATCCATCGACACGCGGCCCGCGGTGCGAACCTTCTTGCCGCAAACCAGGACAGGCGTGCCGTTGGGTGCGTGGCGCGGATAGCCATCGGCATAGCCGCATGCGATGACACCTACGCGGTGTGCGCGCGCCGCGGTGTAGATGCCGCCGTAGCCGACGCTCTCGTTGGGCTTTAAGTCCTGGATGGCAATGATTGCGCTCTTGAGGGTCATCACCGGCGTGAGGCCTAGCATCTCCGCAGTATCGTAGGGAAACGGCGACGAGCCATACAACATGATACCGGGACGGACGTAATCGCCTCCGACCTCGCGGTAGCGGATGACGCCCGCCGAGTTGGCGAGCGATCGCGGATAAGGCAGACCTTGGCATGCTTCCTCGAATGCTTCGAGCTGCTCGCGCAGCCCGTCCTCCTCTTCGGCGCGAGCCAGATGCGTGAGCAAGCGCAAGACCGCGACGCTTGCCGTCTGCGACAATCGGTCGACAATCGCGCGCACCTCTCCCGGGCGGAAGCCGAGGCGATTCATGCCGGTATTCACCTTGACGAAAACTTCAATCGGGCGCGGCAGTGTCGCAGCTTCGAGCATTTCGATCTGTTGCACATGGTGCACTACAACGGCAAGCCTGCGCGCGGCGATCTCGGGCAGCTCGTTGTCTGAGAAAAAACCTTCGAGCAGCAGGATCCGCCGTGCGTAGTGGCGCTCGCGCAGCGCCATGGCGGCATCGAGCTCCAGCAGCGCCAGTCCGTCGGCTTTTGCGAGCGCCGGAAGAACGCGTTTGATCCTGTGACCGTAGGCGTCTGCTTTGACGACCGCCAGCAGTTGTGCATCTGCAGCACACGCGCGCGCCTTGGCGAGATTCGCGCGCAATGCCGACAGATTGATCTGGGCTACGAGTGGGCGGGACATGACATGGCGACGACGAACCGCCGATGCGAGTTTGGTGTGAAGAGGAAAACGTGGTATAAGGCGCGAGCCGCATGCGCCGGCTGTTTTCTCAATTATATACAGAACGAAGCGCAGCAAATGCTTCCCGGCACCCGCCGCCGGGACGTCGAGTTTCCCAGAGCGTGCGCGCCATTTTGAGGACGATGCAAGCCGGGTTCTACACCATCATGGCGGCGCAGTTTTTCTCGTCGCTCGCCGACAGTGCGCTGCTGGTGGCCGCCATCCAAATGTTGCGCGATCTCGAATCGCCGGCTTGGATGACGCCTTCGCTCAAGCAGGTCTTCGTCATTTCCTACGTCTTGCTCGCGCCCCTCGTCGGCGCATTCGCCGATTCGATGCCCAAGGGCCGCGTGATGCTGATCACCAACACCATCAAGATCTGCGGCTGCAGCCTGATGCTGTTCACCCTCCACCCGCTCGCGGCTTATGCGCTGGTCGGACTGGGCGCCGCGGCGTATTCGCCGGCGAAATACGGCATCCTGACCGAGCTTCTGCCCGCGCGGCAGCTCGTCATCGCCAACGGCTGGATCGAAGGCGCAACCGTCGCCTCGATCATTCTCGGCGTGGTGCTGGGTGGGCTGTTGATCAGCGGGCCGATCTCGAGCTGGCTCTTGGCGATCGACGTTCCGAGGATCGAGACCGGCGTCGAAACCCCGCCGCAGGCGGCGATCGCGGTCATCATGGGATGCTACGCCATCGCCGCGCTGTTCAACTGGTACATCCCCGACACCGGTGTCGATCGCCGCGTAGCGAGCAAGAATCCCGTGTTCCTGATCCGCGAGTTCGGGCATTGCTGCGCGCTGTTGTGGCACGACAAGCTCGGCCAGATCTCGCTTGCCACGACGACGCTGTTCTGGGGCGCGGGCGCGACGCTGCAGTTCATCGTCATCGACTGGGCGGCGACGCACCTTTGCTACAACCTGTCGCGCGCGTCAATGATGCAGGGCATTGTCGCGGTTGGCATCGCGCTCGGCGCGGCGCTGGCCGCCCTCATGGTCTCGCTCAGGAACGCGGTGAAGGTGCTACCGCTGGGCGTGCTGATGGGATTCGGCGTCATCGCGATGGTCGCCGTGAACAGGCTGGAGAGCGCAATCGTGCTCATGACGCTGATCGGAGCATTTGCGGGATTCTTCGTCGTGCCCATGAATGCGCTGCTGCAGCACCGCGGCCACGTGTTGATGGGAGCGGGACACTCGATCGCAGTGCAGAACTTCAACGAGAACATCGGTGTGCTGGTCATGCTCGCGCTCTACGCGGTAATGGTGCACGTGGGTTTGTCGACCAACGCCGCAATCACGCTTTTCGGGCTGTTCGTCGCCGGCGCGATGGCGCTGGTGATGTGGCGCCACCGGCAGAACCTCGCCGCGGGCGATGTAATGCACCTGATCGTCGAGCGCGCGGAGGCGAAGGCCGGCCAGCTGTAGCCCGCGCTGAGGCGTGGCCCGCGTTGAGCCGTAGCCCGGGCTGAGCGCAGCGACGCCCGGGATCCATTGACCATTGTCACAGCGCCCCGGGCATCGCGCTTCGCGCTCAGCCCGGGCTACAGCACGATCGGCTGGTCCGGCAACTCGTTCGGCCCCGCGGCGCGGCGCGGGAAATGCTGCGTAAGCAGCTCGCTGATCGCCGCGATGCCGTCGATCACGCCATCCTCGAATCGACCTTCGCGGAAGGCTGACTCCATCGCCCGGCAGATGGCTTCCCAAGTATCCTGCGCCACCTTGCGGTCAACGCCGCGGTCGGCGACGATTTCTACGTCCTTGTCGGCCAGCAGCACGTAGATCAGCACGCCGTTGTTGTGCTCGGTATCCCAGACGCCGAGCCGTCCGAACAGCTCCAGCGCCCGCGCTCGCGGCTCGAGCCCGCGCAGTATCTGCGCTAGCGGCAGAGACGCCTCGACCGCAAAGCGGAGCTGGCCCTCATGCCGGCGCTCGCCGGCGGCGATCGCATCCTCGATTCGCTTCAATGCCTGCGACGAGAAACGCCGTCGCACGCTGTGGTGATCGGTGAGGAAGTGACGACCCAGCCGCCGCGGTTTAGTCGGGATCATTGCGCCTTTCGTTCCAAGTCAGTTCCATCCGCCCGAAGCGCCGCCGCCGCCGAAGCCG
>DASWDF010000251.1:0-7798 GCA_036395475.1 Casimicrobiaceae bacterium | reverse complement strand
ATTGCGGAGAGAAATGATTCGGGATGCGACAGGAATGGCGCGTGCGCCGCGCCCGGGATCAGCCGGAACGACGCGCGCGGCAGTGTCCGGGCCAGCCATTCGCCGGCTTCCGGAGGCGTCAGGGTATCGCACCCGCCGGAGATGACAACTGCGCTTTGCCGAATCGCGCCGATGTCGGCGCGCAGATCCGTCGCTGCCAGCAGCTCGAGCGCAGCGCGCAGTGCGACCCGCGAAGGCTCGCCGCGCGCAAAGAGCTCCGTGCGCAGTTGCGCGAGCACGGCGCGCGCGTGCTCGCTCCCCTGCACCTGCAGCGCGACGAAGCGTCGCAGCGTCAGCCGATACGATGCGGCGAGCTCGTCGCCGAACTGCTGCAGCGTCGCCGCGGTCATCGCGTGCGGCCAATCGGGGCGCGCGACGAAGCACGGCGTCGCCGCGGTCAGGATAAGCCGGCCTACGCGCTCGGGCTCGGCGCGCGCCCAGTGCATTGCGACTGCGCCGCCGAGCGACCAGCCGAGCACGGTCAGCGGGCCGGCCGCTGCGTCCGGCAGGCGCGACACCGCGTCGGCGATCACCGCGGTTATCGTTGCGAGCGCATACGGCGCGATCGCCGCGCTGTAGCCGTGTCCGGGAAGATCGACGCGGTGGATCCGGAATTTTTCGGCCAGGCGCGGCAGAAGCGGTGCAAACAGGCCCGAATGCATGGCCCAGCCGTGCAACAGCACCAGAGGCGGCCCCGCGCCGACGCTATCGATATGAACTCCGCTCATGCGCGCTCCGCGAGCTCGGCAAGCGCGGCCAGCAGCCGGTCGACGTCGGCCTCGGCGTGCGCCGCCGAGAACGCAATGCGCAGCCGCGCCGTACCTTGCGGGACGGTCGGCGGGCGGATCGCCGGAACCCACAGTCCGCGCTGCCACAGCGCGGCGCTCAAGGCCAGCGCCTCGGCATTGTCGCCCACGACGAGCGGCTGGATCGCGGTCTCGGAGGGCAGAACGCGCCAGTGCAGGCTCGCGGCACCGGTACGAAAGCGCGCGATCAATGCAAACAGGCGCTCTCGTCGCTGCGGCTCGTCGCGGATGATCATGAGGCTCGCCTGCAGCGCGCAAGCGAGGAGCGGCGGCGAAGCCGTCGTGAATACGTAAGGCCGTGCGGTCTGCACCAGCGTCTCGATCACGGCGTGATGCGCAGCGACAAACGCGCCGGAAACCCCTGCCGCCTTGCCCAGCGTACCCATGTAGACGATGCGCTCCGAGGCAAGTCCAAAATGCGCCAGCGTGCCGCGGCCGCCTCCGGTCACGCCGAAGCCGTGCGCGTCGTCGACAAGGAGCCACGCGTCGTGCACTTCCGCCAGCTCCAGCAACGGCGGCAACGGCGCGATGTCACCGTCCATGCTGAACACCGCGTCGGTGCAGATCAGCTTGCGCTTCGCCCGGCTGTCCGTCAGACGGCGGGAGAGCTCGTCAAGATCGCGGTGGCGGTAGCGGATGAACAGGGCGCGCGACAACAGCGCCGCGTCGTTGAGGCAGGCGTGGTTCAAGCGGTCGCCGAACACCGCGTCGCCGCGACCGCAAAGCACGGTGACGATGGCGAGATTGGCCAGATATCCCGTCGAGAACAGCAGCGCCCGCGAATCGGCGCAGGGCGCGACCCAAGCGGAGAGCTCGCGCTCGAGTGCTTCGTGCGCCGAAAAGTGACCGGAGATGAGATGCGAGGCGCCGGCACCGACACCGAAGCTCGCCGCGCCGCGCTGTGCCGCGTGGATGAGCCGTGGGTCGGACGCGAGCCCCAGGTAGTCGTTGCTCCCGAAGTGCAGGACCTCGCGCCCTTCGACGGTCACGTGCGCGCCTTGCGGCGAGTCGACCGCACGCCGGCGCCGCGCAAGCCCGGCCGCGTCGCGCGCGGCGAGCGCGTCTTCCAGCTCTGCGACCAGACGCGACATCTGCGTTCAGCGACGCGGGTACCGACGACGCAGATACTCGCCGCCCCTCACCCGCCCTCGCTGCCGCTCGGGCCTCCCTCTCCCCGCGTCCGGGGAGAGGGTCGGGGTGAGGGGCAGGCCTCTCCTTGCGCATGCAATCCCAGCCGAGCAAACAGCGCCCGATCCGCCTCGACGTCGGGATTGCCGGTCGTCAAGAGCTTGTCACCGTAGAAGATCGAGTTCGCCCCGGCGAAGAAGCACAGCGCCTGGATGCCGTCGCCCAACTCGCGCCGTCCTGCGGATAGCCGCACCATCGCCCGCGGCATCGTGATGCGCGCGACGGCGACGGTGCGCACGAACTCGAGCGGGTCGATCGGCTCGGTGCCGTAGAGCGGTGTGCCTTCGACCTGCACCAGGTTGTTGATCGGCACCGACTCGGGATAAGGATCGAGGTTGGCGAGCTGCGCGATGAGGCCCGCACGTTCCGCGGGCGATTCCCCCATGCCGACGATCCCGCCGCAACATACCTTGATTCCAGCGCCGCGAACGCGGACCAGCGTTTCGAGCCGATCGCGATATTCGCGCGTGGTAATGATCTCGCCGTAGAACTCGGGCGCCGTGTCGAGGTTGTGGTTGTAGTAATCGAGCCCGGCTCTTTTGAGCGCTTCCGCCTGACCGTCTTTGAGCATGCCGAGCGTCGCGCAGGTCTCGAGTCCCAGCGCCTTGACTTCGCGCACCATGGCCAGCACCGGCTCGAGATCGCGGTCTTTCGGACCACGCCACGCCGCGCCCATGCAGAAGCGCGTCGCGCCTGCAGCCTGCGCCGCGGCGGCGGCGGCGGCGACCGCGCCGACGGGAAGCATCGCTTCGTTCGCGACGCCGGTGTGATAGCGCGCCGCCTGCGGGCAGTACGCGCAATCCTCGGGACAGCCTCCAGTCTTGATCGACAGCAGCGTCGAGAGCTGCACGGCGTTGGGCTCATGGTGCGCGCGGTGCGATTGGTGCGCGCGCGCGAGCAGGTCATTGAACGGCAGCGCGAACAGCCCCTCCACCGCGGCGAGGGTCCAGCGCGGGAGCCTTGCGCCCGCAGTCTGCGCGGCGGCAACCGCCGCGGATCGCAGTGGTAGCTGCATGAAAGCCGGTGGTCTGGTTAGAATGCCTGAGGCAGTGTCGGGGGAGGAGGGGCTGTTGTCAAATTTTCTGGGCAGCGCACTTGACAGCGTGCGCCGCGGCGCGCTCGACGCCGCGCGGCGCGCGTTGCCGCAGCGCTGCGAGCTCTGCGCCGCGCCATCCGGCGCGCTGCTCCTGTGTTCGGCGTGCCAGAATTCCTTGCCGCGTCTTGGGCCCGCTTGCCCCGTGTGCGCACTGCCGACGGCGGCGGGCGAGGTGTGCGGCCGGTGTCTTATCCACCCGCCGCCATTCGCAGCGACGGTGGCGGTGTTCGCGTACGCTTTTCCGGTCGACCGTCTCATGCACGCGTTCAAGTACCACGGCCGGCTCGCGCTCGCGGAGTGGGCCGCGGGCGCGATCCTCGACGAATGGGGGCGGCGTCGCCCGGCGTTGCCACCCGACCGCCTGATCGCGCTGCCGCTTTCACGCGAGCGTCAGCGCGAGCGCGGCTACAACCAGGCTTACGAAATCGCCCGCGCCATCGCCCGCCAGCTGCGAGTCCCGCTCATTCGCCACGGCATCCGTCGCGATCGGGCTTCTCCGCCGCAGGCCGCGCTGCCCTGGAGCGAGCGGGCGAAGAACGTTCGAGGCGCCTTCGCCTGCGAGCTCGATCTCACGGAAATGACCGTCGCGGTCATCGACGATGTGATGACGACAGGGGCCTCGCTGGCCGAGTTGGCGAAGACGCTCAAGGCTGGCGGCGCAACGCGTGTCGAGAACTGGGTCGTGGCGCGCACGTTGCCACCGGCCGCCTAGAGCGAGCGCCTGCACGCGCGCCTCCCTTGCCGATGACGGCGGTTGTTCTCGTTCAGCCGGAGATACCGCCGAATACAGGCAACGTCATCCGGCTCTCAGCGAACACGGGCGCCGAGCTCCATCTGGTCGAGCCGTTGGGTTTCCGGCTCGACGACCGCGAGCTCAGGCGCGCCGGCCTCGATTACCACGAATACGCGCGCGTGCTCGCGCACCGCGACTGGGCCGCCTGCCGGGCCGCGATCGATCCGCAGCGCGCCCGGCGGTGGTACGCGCTGACGACCAAGGGCCAGCGCTCGCTCTTCGACTGCGCTTTTCGCCCCGACGATGTCTTTGTTTTCGGCTGCGAGACCGGCGGATTACCCGCGGCGATCCTCGCCGAGTTCCCGCCGGACGCGAGGTTGCGCATCCCGATGCGTGCTGGTGTGCGGAGCCTGAACCTGTCCAATGCCGTCGCGATCACCGTCTACGAGGCGTGGCGGCAAGCGAGCTTCGCCGGTTCCGGCTCCTAGCGTATCCCCAGTCGCGAGAAAATGAACCGCAGCTCGTACTCGCGATCGCGGATAACCTGCTCCTTCGCCTTGCCGTAGCCGTGGCCGCTGTCGAAGTCCATGTACAACAGGAACGGATCGAGCTGCCCGACGTGGTTTTGCACTGCGGCGACGAATTTCTTCGCGTGCAGCGGGTCCACCCGCGAGTCGTATTCCCCTGCCGTGACCAGCGTCGGCGGGAAGCCCACGCCCTCGCGAATGTTGTGATACGGCGAGTAGCGCAACAGGTATGCGAAGTCATCGGCTTTGTCTGGATCGCCGTATTCCGCGATCCAGAAGCGCGCGATCAGGAATTTGTGAAAGCGCAGCATGTCGAGCAGCGGCACCGCGCAAAGCGCGGCGGCGAACAGATCCGGACGCTGCGTGAGCATCGCACCGATCAAGAGGCCGCCGTTGCTGCCGCCACCGACCATCAATCGCTCGCGCGTCGTATATTTCTCGCGGACCAGCCATTCGGCGGCGGCGATGAAATCGTCGAAGCTCGTCTGCTTGTTGCCGAACTTGGCCGCGTCGTGCCAGCGCTCGCCGTATTCGTCGCCGCCGCGGATGCCCGCGTCGGCCAGAATCCCGCCGCGGTTGATAAACGTCGCCCAGCTGCGGACGTAATCGGGGCCGATGCCGACATTGAACCCGCCGTAGCCGTGCAGGAACACGGGATTCGAACCGTCCAGCTTCATGCCCTTACGATACGACAGGAACATGGGAACGCGCGTGCCGTCCTTAGCCGGATAGAACACGAGCTTCGATTCGATCTGGGAGGTATCGAGCGGCGGCTTGTCTTCCCACAGCAGCGACCAGGCGAGCGACTTGCCGTCGATCTGGTAGAGCCGGCCCGGCGCGGTGAAGGTCGACAGCGTCGCGTAGACGACATCCTTGTCGATGTCGTAGGCGCTGGCGCTGACAGTGCCGAGCTCTGGCAGCGGGAGGTCGCGCACGCGTTTGCCCGAGAGCTCGTGCACCCAGACCCGTGTGAGGACGTCTTTCTTGTCGCGGACGAGCAGCCAGTCGCTCGTCACGTCCACGCCGTCGAGCACGGTATCCTGCTCGGGCCAGAGCACCTGCCAGCGGTCGAACTCCGGCGCGTCGTAGCTCGCGGCCATCAGCTTGAAGTTCGGAGCATGGTCGTTGGTGACGAAGTAGATGCGATCCTTGCGGAAGTCGGCGCCGGCGCGGAATTCTTTGCTCGAGTAGATCGTCTTGGGCTCCGCGCGCGAGCCCAGCGGCCGGATGCGGATCGTGTTCGAGTAGAAGTCGCCGGTCTCGAACACCGTGACTTGGGCTTCCTCCGGCTCGTACACCGAGCACCAGTCCTTGGCGTCGGTCATCGCGATCAGCAGCTCGTCGTTCGTCGGGTCGTCGCCGAGCCTGTGCCGGTAGCAGCGATGCGGTTCTTGCCGCTCGATCGACTCCTTCGTGCGCGGCGTCACGAACGCGTAACGCTCGTCGCGCGCCCAGTGGAAGGCCTCGATTCCGGGCAGCAAGGGGCCGATCTGCGCGCCCGTTCGGGTGTCGATGACGCGGTAGTCGGTGATCTCCGAGCCGCGGCTGTAGGTCGCGACGGCGGCACGGCTTGCGTCGCGATTCAGGACGAATGCGCCGACGCTGGTCTTGCCGGAGGGATCGAGCGCGATCGGGTCGAACTGCAGAAGCTCGCGCCCGTCGAGCCTCGTGTACACCTTGGCCTGCTCTTCGCCTTTGCGCGTGCGATAAAAGAATTCGCGGCCTTTCTTGAAAAAAGGCGGCTGCGTTATATCGCGGTCGAAGTAGGCGGTAAGCTCGTCGTGCAGCCCGGCAACCGGCGGTGCGTTTGCCTCGAGCCAGGCAAGCGTGGCTTCATGCTGGCGTTTCGTCCACGCCTGCACTTCCGCGCTCTTGCCGTCCTCGAGCCACCGGTAGGAATCGGTGAGCTTGACGCCGTGGACGGCGTCGACGACGGGGCGCGCAGGCGTTGGCGGCGGATCGAACGCCGGTGCCGCGGCTGCGAGCGTGCTCGCCATGATCAGCAGCAAACCGGCGTCTTCACGGGCGCGACGAAGCCAAGAGTGCATGGTCGAGTGTTCCCCTTCGCTGCAGCTTCACTGGAACTCCGGGCCGGGCTCGCGCGCGAGCAGCGCTTCGACGGCGCGCCGCGGCGGCAGGTTCTCGTAGAGCACGCGATAGACGGCATCGCAGATCGGCATATCCACGCCTAAGCTGCCGCAGAGAGCGCGCACGTCCCGCGCCGCTGCGACGCCTTCGGCCACGTGCCCAAGCTGGCTCAAGATCGCGGACAACGGTTGCGCCTTGGCCAGCGCGAGCCCGACGCGGCGGTTGCGCGACAGATCGCCGGTGCAAGTCAGCACGAGATCGCCCAGGCCGGCGAGACCCATCAGCGTTTCGCGCTTGCCGCCGAGCGCCGCGGACAGCCGCCCCGTTTCCGCGAGCCCGCGCGTGATAATCGCGGCGCGCGCGTTATCGCCGAAGCCCAGGCCATCGCTCGTGCCCGCGGCGATCGCGAGGACATTCTTTACCGCGCCTCCGACCTCGACGCCCGTGAGGTCATCGCTGACGTAGGCGCGAAAGGTCTCGCCGCGCAGGCGCTGCGCCACGTCTTCGGCTGCGAGCGCATCGGTCGCCGCCACCGTGACCGCGGTCGGCAGGCCACGTGCCACTTCCTCCGCAAAGCTGGGGCCCGAGATGACGCCGACCGGGGCTGGCCAGAAAGGCGCGAGGATGCGATGCGCGAGTGCCACGCCGGGCGCGTCGTGCGTGGCGACGAAACCCTTGCCCAGCCAGAAAAGTGGGATCTCGGCCGCGCGGCGTGCGGCCGTGACGACTTCGATCAGAGCGCCGATCGGCGTCGCGACCAGCAGCAATGACGCGCCGACGAGAATCTCCTGCAGATCTGCGCTGACGGTAACCGCCGAATCCAATGCGACGCCGGGAAGATAGCGCGCGTTCTCGCGCGTCATGGTCAGCGCACGAACCTGGTTGGGATCGCGCGCCCATAACCGGATTGACGGTGCCGAGCGGGTTTGGGCGAGATGTACCGCCAGCGCCGTTCCCCAAGCGCCCGCGCCGAGAATCGCAACAGTATCCCTCATCGCTTATGAGCTGGAGAAATCAGCGCACAGGGTAACGCAACGCGTCGCGAGGAGACCCGGATGCCTCCCCAACCGAGGTCCCACAGCGAGGGCGAGACAGTACAGAAGAATTACGGCGAGCGCCAAGCGCTCGGTTGCATGATGAGCACAACGGAGCAGAGCGGCCGCGCAGCAGTGTTACGTTGGCCTGTCAGAGGCCCCACATCTGCTGGATGCGTACGTATCCCACCTGCCCGTCGCGATGCCGGACCTTGGCCCAGCCGGGCGTCGCAGTGACATACGCGGGATCGACGAGCTCGAGCAGGACGTTCTGCTCGGCCTTGAAC
>DASWDF010000250.1:0-4288 GCA_036395475.1 Casimicrobiaceae bacterium | reverse complement strand
CGCTGACGCAGGCCGCGCGCGGGGCTTTTTTCCCGATCGTTACCGCCAACGCCAGCG
This sequence comes from Casimicrobiaceae bacterium, assembly GCA_036395475.1. Taxonomy (GTDB): domain Bacteria; phylum Pseudomonadota; class Gammaproteobacteria; order Burkholderiales; family Casimicrobiaceae; genus PALSA-1003. The sequence goes on along the minus strand of DASWDF010000250.1, from coordinate 4,231 downwards.
CGACGCGCAGCGGGGGCCGTGGGGGAGCCGCGGGCGGAAGCGTCGGCTCCACCGGTGGTTCAACCGGAGGCGGTCGCAACAACTACAACGTCGCGCTCGACGTCAACTGGGAGGTCGACCTCTGGGGTCGCGTGCGGCGCACGGTCGAGGCGAGCGAAGCGACGGGAGAGGCCAGCGCCGCCGATCTCGAATCGGCAAAGCTCTCCGCGCAGGCGCAACTCGCCGAGGATTACTTTCTGTTACGCGCGCAGGACGCGCAAATTCGCCTCCTCAACGACACAGTCGCTGCCTACGAGAGATCGCTGCAGCTCACGCGCAACCAGTATGCTGTCGGCGTAGTAGGGCGCGCGGATGTCGCCCAGGCGGAAACACAGCTCAAGTCCACCCAGGCGCAGGCGATCGACGCAACGGTTCAGCGCGCGCAGCTGGAACACGCCATCGCGATACTCATCGGCAAGCCGCCCGCGGAATTCTCGCTTGCTGCCGAGACCGTGCCGACGGTGTTTCCGGTCATACCGGTCGAGCTTCCTTCGGAGCTCCTGGAACGCCGTCCCGATATCGCCGCCGCGGAGCGACGCGCGGCGGCAGCGAACGCGCAGATCGGCGTCGCCGAGTCTGCATTCTTTCCCTCGCTCACGCTGTCGGCGACCGGCGGCTTCCAGAGCTCGGTGTTGTCCCAGCTGTTCTCGCTGCCGAGCCGCTATTGGTCGCTTGGTCCCGCGCTGGCGCAGATCATCTTCGACGCGGGGTTGCGCCGCGCGCAGACTGCTCAGGCGATCGCGACCTACGAGGAGAACGTCGCCAATTACCGGCAGACCGTTCTCACCGGATTCCAGGAAGTCGAAGACAATCTGGCGGCGCTCAAGATTCTGGAGCAGGAAGCTACCGTGCAGGATGAGGCCGTCAAAGCCGCGCGGGAATCGCTTGCCATCGTCCTGAATCAATATCGGGCGGGTACCGCAAATTATCTGGCGGTCGTGGTCATTCAGGCTGCGGCGCTCAACAACGAGCGCACGGCGATCAGTATTCTGGGCCGGCGTCTTACGGCGAGCGTCGCCTTGATCAAGGCGTTGGGCGGAGGCTGGAAGGAAGCCCCGGCGGCGACCGCCGACGGAGAACCCGGGCGGAGCGGCTAATTTCCGAGCCATTCTCGCGCATCGCCCGCGGCGGATGACAACGCATCCGGCCGCGTGGTTGCCCGCCGCCAAGGGCCTCGCGATCGGTTTCGCGGCGGCGCTGCTCTGCGCCCTCGTGCACGCACCGCTGCCGTGGATGATCGGACCGCTCGTCGCCGTTGCCGCCTGTCGATCCACCGGAATCGAATGCGCCGCGCCCGCGGGCGGGCGGCAGGCAGGCCAATGGATCATCGGCACCGCGCTCGGTCTGTATTTCACGCCGCTGGTCGCGGAATTCGTGACACGCATCTGGTGGTTGCTCCTTTTCGCCGCCGTGTTTGCGCTGGCCCTGGGTTATTTCTGCGGCTATCTTGTCGCACAGCTGGCGGGGGTCGATCGGACCACTGCGGTTTTTGCCAGCGTGCCCGGGGGCGCGGCAGAAATGTCGGTGCTTGGCGAGCGTTACGGCGCGCGCGTCGACGAAGTTGCCGCCGCCCAGTCGCTGAGATTGATGCTCGTCGTCGTGGTGATCCCGTGGGTCTTTGCGGCGCTGAACGCGCACGGGTCCGATGCGTTTCAACCGGGCACGACTAGAGTCGAGGGCTTTGGCCTCGCCGCCCTGCTCGCGGGCACGCTTGCCGGCGGGCTGGTGCTGCAGCGGCTCGGTGTGGCCAATGCATTCGTGCTGGGCGCGCTCGTGATTGCGATACCTCTCACCGTGGCGGAAGTCAATTTGTCGGCCGTTCCGCGCTGGCTCACGAACGTCGCGCAACTGCTGCTCGGCTGCGCGCTCGGCGCCCGCTTCGAGCGCAGTTTTCTCCGCCGCGCGCCGCGTTTCGTCGCCGCCGTCCTCGTCAGCATCGGTGCGGCAATGGCGATCTCGGCGGTCTTCGGCGTTGCCGTGGCTGCGGCGACGGGTCTGCATCCCGCGACGCTGGTGCTCGCAACGGCGCCTGGCGGAATTGCGGAGATGTCGATCACGGCCAAAGTGCTCGAGCTCGGGGTGCCGCTCGTGACCGCGTTTCATGTCTCCCGCGTCGTTCTCCTGCTGACGTGCACCGCGCCGCTCTTCACCTGGCTGCGGCGCCGGCGGCGCCGGGCACGCTAGCAGCCGTCTCGTTTTGCGGCCCAGTGGCCTGACCGCTTTTAGCGACGGCGACGGCCTTACGCCATGCCGCAGGCGCGTGCTAGAGTTATTGACCATTCACCATCGGCTCGTGGTCGCGTTCTACCGCGTGCCGCATCCGTCTTTCGCATCCTCGTCCAAACCATGAATCAATCCGACTCTAGTTTCGCCGTCGCTGCCGCCGCCGTGGAGGCGCCCGCGTGGGTTCGCCACCCGGGACTCGTTGCGTGGGTGCGGCAGATCGCCGAACGCACGCGTCCCGAACGGATCGTGTGGTGCGACGGGTCGCGCGAAGAATACGACCGGCTGTGCGGCGAGATGGTCGCCGGCAGAACGTTGATCAGGCTCGATCCGGTCAAACGGCCGGCCAGCTATCTTGCACGGTCCGATCCCTCCGACGTTGCCCGGGTCGAGGACCGCACCTTCATCTGCAGCGCGCGCGAAGATGACGCGGGCCCGACCAACAACTGGGTAGCGCCGGACCAAATGCGCGCGACCCTCGAATCGCTGTTCGAGGGCTGCATGCGCGGGCGCACGCTTTACATCGTCCCGTTCTCCATGGGCCCGCTGGGAAGCCCGATCGCGCACATCGGCGTACAGCTCACCGACAGCCCGTATGTCGTGGCGAGCATGCGCATCATGACGCGCATGGGCCGCGCCGTCGTCGCTGCGCTCGGCCGCGATGGAGCGTTCGTGCCTTGTGTGCACTCGGTCGGTGCGCCGCTCGGCCCGGACCAAAAGGACGTGCCGTGGCCGTGCAACCCCGAGCATAAATACATCGTGCACTTTCCCGAGACGCGCGAGATCTGGAGCTTCGGTTCCGGCTATGGCGGCAATGCGTTGCTTGGCAAAAAGTGCTTCGCGCTGCGCATTGCCTCGGTGATGGGCCGCGACGAGGGCTGGCTTGCCGAGCACATGCTCATCCTGGGCGTTACCTCGCCGCAGGGAGAGAAGACCTACGTGACTGCGGCGTTCCCCAGCGCCTGCGGCAAGACGAATTTCGCGATGTTGATTCCGCCCGAAGGATTCGAAGGCTGGAAGGTGACGACGATAGGTGACGACATCGCCTGGATCAAGCCGGCGGCTGACGGTCGGTTCCACGCGATCAACCCCGAAGCCGGGTACTTCGGCGTCGCGCCCGGTACGTCTTACGAGTCGAATCCCAACGCCATGGAAACCCTCAAGGCCAACGTTATTTTCACCAACGTAGCGCTGACCGATGACGGTGACGTGTGGTGGGAAGGCATGACGCGCGAGCCGCCGCCGCATCTCACCGACTGGCAGGGCCGATCATGGACTCCCGACTGTGGGCGCAAGGCTGCGCACCCCAATGCACGCTTTACCGTTGCCGCGACGCAATGCCCTTCACTCGATCCGGAGTGGGACAATCCGGAAGGCGTGCCAATCTCAGCATTCATCTTCGGCGCGCGGCGCAGCGATACCATGCCCCTGGTCGTCGAGGCGACCAGTTGGGAGGACGGCGTCTACAAGGCCGCGACGATGGGTTCCGAGACGACCGCGGCGGCAACCGGCAAAGTCGGGGAGGTCCGGCGCGATCCGTTCGCGATGCTGCCCTTCTGCGGATATCACATCGGCGACTACTTCCGGCACTGGCTCGCGATGGGCCGTGCAGTCGCTCGGCCGCCCAAAATTTTTAACGTCAACTGGTTCCGCACCGACGAGAACGGGAAATTTGTCTGGCCCGGTTTTCGCCAGAACATGCGCGTATTGAAATGGATCGTCGATCGCTGCCGCGATCGCGCGCGCGGAGTGGAGACGGCACTCGGGTTGCAGCCCGAATACCGCGATCTCGACTGGCGCGGTCTCGACTTCAGCGCCGAGCGCTTCGGGCAGGTGATGCGACTTGAGCGCGATCTGTGGAAGCGTGAGCTGGCAGCGCACGATCAGCTTTTTGCCCAACTCGGACCGAAGCAACCGCGAGCCTTCGCGGATTTGCGCCGAGATCTGGGCGCGAGACTTGCCGCGTGAG
>DASWDF010000249.1:0-5316 GCA_036395475.1 Casimicrobiaceae bacterium | reverse complement strand
AACAGCGCCGCCACGAACTCCGGCCCGTCGGGCAGCGCGATGATGACCCGTTGTTCGGGCTCCACGCCGGCGCTCGCGAGCAGATGACCGAAGCGGTTCGCGAGCGCCTGCACCTCACGGTAGGTGTGCGTGCCCTGGTCCGTCAGCAGCGCCGGCCGGTCGCCCCTTCCCTCCCGGACGCGCGCGTCCACCAGCCAATCAGCGATGTTTAATCGTTCGGGGAGATTGTTGGTCATGTATCCTAATATCGTGTTCGCGCGCTGAGAGCGCGCGCTCGGTGCCGAGTGCGCCCTTACAGGGCGCACCACACGCCGAGCCGGGGCTCTCAGCCCCGGTAGACAAAGAAGGATTCTGATGCCGGTACATGAGCTGGCGCAACTCACCTGGGAAGAAGTGCGCGATCTCGACCGCGCCCGCACCGTCGTCGTGCTGCCGGTCGGTGCAATCGAGGCGCATGGGCCGCATTTGCCGCTCGACACCGACGTCGTGATCGCGACGGCGATGGCACGCGACGGCGCACAGAAGCTCGCAGCGCGCGGGGGGGGCCGCGTCGTCCTCATCCTGCCGGCGCTCGCGTACACCGCGGCGAGCTTTGCGGCGGCGTTCCAGGGCACGCTGTCCATCTCCGGTATTACGGTCACTGCTGTGATTGTCGATCTTGCACGCAGCCTCTCCGAACAGGGCTTCAAACTTCTGGCGGTCGCCAATGCGCATCTCGATCCCGAACATCTGACGGCGTTGCACGAAGCGGTGAAGCTCGCGCGCGCCGATCGCTTGCTGCCGATCGTCTTCCCCGATCTCACGCGCCTGCCCTGGGGCACGCGTCTGGGCGACGAATTCAAGAGCGGCGCCTGCCACGCCGGCCGGTTCGAAAGCTCGATCGTCATGAGCGCGCAGCCGGAGCTCGTGCGCGATGCGATCCGGCGCGCGCTCGCGCCCAATCCCAGCTCGATTTCACAGGCGATAAAACTCGGCAAGCGCACGTTCGAAGCAGCGGGTGGACCGCGCGCTTACTTCGGCGATCCCGCCGCGGCGAGCGCGGAAGAAGGGTCCCGGTTGGTCGCTGCTTTGGGTTCGATCCTCGAGGAGGCGGTAATTGCCGAGATTTGACGGCTCGGTCGCGGTGGTGACGGGAGGCGGCCAGGGAATCGGAGCGGCAGTCGCGCGCGCGCTGGCCGCCGAGGGCGCTGCCATTGTGGTGGCTGCCCGGAGTGCCGACCCAATCGAGAAGGTGGCGGCGGAGATTCGCGACGGCGGCGGCAAGGCGTGGGCGGTGCAGTGCGACGTGACGGATGCCGCCAGCGTCCACAGCCTCGCGCAGGCCACGGCTCGGCGGGCCGGCGTGGTCAACATCCTCGTCAACAACGCCGGCGCCGCCCACAGCGCACCGCTGGCCAAGACCACGCTCGAGGACTGGAATCGCCTGCTGGCAGTCAACGCCACAGGTACGTTTCTGTGTACGCAGGCGTTCATGGCGCCGATGGTCATGCGCAAACAGGGGTCGATCGTGAATGTGGCGTCCGTCGCCGGCTTGGCCGGCGCGCGCTACATCGCGGCCTATGCGGCAGCCAAGCATGCGGTGATCGGGCTGACGCGCAGCGTCGCCGCGGAGCTCGAAGGCACCGGCGTGACGTGCAACGCGGTGTGCCCCGGGTTCGTGGACACCGAGATGACCAAGCAGTCGGTGGCGCGCGTCGCGCAAAAGACCGGGAAGCAGGCCGATGAGGCGCTGACCGCAATGCTGGCGTCCGCCGGCCAAAAGCGATTGATCACCCCCGACGAAGTGGCGCAGGCCGTGGTCAGACTGTGTGACCCAAAAGGGACACGCCCGAACGGTAAAGCCGTCACGATTGCAGGCTGAGGAGACACATGGCGTTCGAGATCATCAATCCCAAAAGCTTTGGCGCGCGGCCCAGCGGCTGGAATCACGGCATGCTGGCCGAGCAAGGCGGGCGCATTCTGTTCGTCGCGGGGCAGATCGTGCCCGTTGGCGATTTCGTCGCCCAGTGGGACGGCGCGCTCGGTCGCGTGATGGACGTGGTGCGTGCGGCGGGCGGCAAACCGGAGAACGTGGGCCGCATGGTCGTGTATCTGACGGACCGGCCGGCGTATCTCGCCAACCTCACGCCGCTCGGCCAAGTTCACCGCAAACACATGGGCCGCCACTATCCCGCGATGGCCGTCGTCGAGGTGAAGTCGCTGGTGGACTCAAAAGCTCTCGTCGAGATCGAAGCGGTTGCTGTGCTATGAAGTCATTTCTCTACGAGCTCGATCCGAAGACAGCGGTCGCGACGATCACGCTCAACCGTCCCGAGCGCCTCAACGCGCTGACGTTCGAGGTCTACAAAGAGCTGCGCGATACATTCCAGCGGCTCGACACCGAGCCGGGCGTGCACGCGATCGTGATCACCGGCGCCGGACGAGCCTTCTGCTCGGGCGGTGACGTCGAGGACATCATCGGGGCCCTGCTGGGCCGCGATCTCGAGGCGCTCCACGAGTTCACGCAGCTCACCTGCGACCTGATTCTCGCGATGCGACGCTGCCGCCGCCCCATCGTCGGCGCGTTGAACGGTACGGTCGCCGGCGCCGGCGCAGTCATCGCGGCGGCGTGCGACATCCGCATCGCCGCGGAATCGGCGAAGATCGCCTTTCTCTTTACCAAGGTAGGACTGTCGGGCGCGGACATGGGCGCAGCCTGGTTGCTGCCTCGCATCGTCGGCCAGGGACACGCAAGCGAAATGCTCCTGACCGGCGACTTCGTCGACGCGAAACGCGCTTACGAGATCGGACTCTACAATCGCGTCGTGCCGCAAGCGCAGGTCTTGCCTGAGGCGCGAGCCGTCGCCGAGAAGCTGGCGCGCGGTCCCTCCGCGGCGCTCGGCGTGACGAAACAAGCGCTCGAGGGCGAGGCGTCGCTCGACTTTGAGGCCGCGCTCGCGTACGAGGCCGAGGTCCAGGCCCAGCTGATGCAGGGGCCGAACTTCCGCGAAGCGCACGAGGCGTTCCGCGCCAAACGCGATCCCAAGTTCACGTAATGGTCGACACCGCGCCGGTCCGCGCGTTTCTCGACGACCAGCACATCGCGCTTGCCGAGCGCGTGAGCGACTTCGCGACACGCCTGCTCGCGCCGCTGGCCGAGCCGCCCGACGACGCGGCCGCCCGCCACCAGGCGCGCGACCTGCTCGGCAGACTGGGGGCCGCCGGCTGGTTCGCGCCAATCCGCGATCAGGATTGGCGCGCTTGCTGCATCATCCGCGAGGCACTCGCCGCTGCATCACCGCTCGCCGATGCCGTCTTTGCATTGCAGGCGCTCGGCACCGTTCCGATGCTGCTCTCCGGCAACGACGCAATGCGCAAACGCTGGGTCGAGCCGGCGATTCAGGGCCGTGCCATGGCGTCGTTCGCGATGACCGAGCCCGATGCCGGCTCCGACGTCGCGTCCCTCGGCGCCACCGCGACGCCCGACGGGGACGGGTACGTGCTCTCCGGCACCAAGACCTTCATCTCCAACGCGGGGATCGCCGATTTCTATACCGTGTTCGCGACCACCGATCGGACCAAGCGAGACAAGGGGATCGGCTGCTTCGTGGTCGCCGCGGACACACCCGGCATCCGACTGGTGCGGTCGCTGCGTCTCTCCGCGCCGCACCCGCTCGGCGAGATCGCGTTTCAGCAGGCGCGTGTTGCCGCTGACTGCCGGCTCGACGCTGCAACCGGCGGCGAGGGCTTCAAGCTCGGCCTCGCGACGCTCGACCGCGTGCGCGCCACCGTCGGCGCGGCGGCCTGCGGGATGGCGGCGCGCGCGCTGGCGGAGGCGCTCGCGCACGCGAAATCGCGCCACCAGTTCGGAAAGCCGCTGGCCGATTTCCAGCTGATTCAGCAGAAACTGGCCCGGATGGCGACCGATCTCACGGCCGCGCGGCTGCTCGTCTATCGCGCCGCCTGGGAGAAAGACCGCGGGGCGCCGCGCGTCACACTCGAAGCCGCGATGGCGAAGGCGTTCGCGACCGAAGCGGCGCAGCGGATCGTCGATGATGCGGTGCAGATCCTGGGGGGGCGCGGCGTGCTCGCGGATCATCCGGTGGACCGCCTGTACCGCTCGGTGCGGGCCCTGCGTATCTACGAGGGCACGACGGAAATCCAACAGCTCATCATCGCCGGACAGCTGATCAAGTGAAGATCGTCGCGATCGGGGGCGGGCCGGCGGCGCTGTACTTCGGGATCCTGATGAAGGAAGCGGACCCCGCCCACGAGATCACGATCGTCGAGCGCAACCGGCTCGACGACACGTTCGGCTTCGGGGTCGTCTTCTCCGATGCAACGCAGAACAACCTCGCGGCAGCGGATCCCGAGACGTACGACGCGATGGCCAGCCAGTTCGCGCACTGGGACAACATCGACGTGCACTATCGCGGTCAGGTGATCACGTCGAGCGGGCACGGATTCAGCGGCCTGTCGCGCCGCGCCCTCCTCGCCGTGCTGGGACGTCGCTGCCAAGAGCTGGGCGTCTGCGTGGAGGTTGGCAAGGAAGTCGACGATCCGGTGGTGTACCGGCGGGCGGCCGACCTGCTGCTCGGCGCCGACGGCTTCAACAGCGTCGTGCGGAAACGCTATGCCGCATTGTTTCAGTCGACGATGGACGAGCGTCCTAACCGCTTCGTTTGGCTGGGGACGACCCGGCCCTTCCCGGCCTTCACGTTCTACTTCAAGCGCGACAAACACGGCTTATGGCGCGTGCATGCTTATCAATATGAACAGGGGCACTCGACCTTCATCGTCGAGGCGACCGAGGCGACGTGGCGCGGCGCCGGCCTCGACCGGGCGAGTGAGGACGACACCGTGGCGTTCTGCGAGCAGCTCTTTTCCGAAGAGCTGCGCGGTCACCGCCTCCTCAAGAACCGCTCGCTGTGGCGGCACTTCATCACCGTGAAAAACGCCGCCTGGTCGCATGAGAACGTCGTCCTCGTGGGCGATGCGGCGCATACCGCGCATTTCTCGGTGGGATCGGGAACGAAGCTCGCGATCGAGGATGCGATCGCCTTGGCAGGAGCCTTGCAACGGGAGCCCGATGTGCCCGCCGCGCTCGCCGCGTATGAGGCCGAGCGGCGTCCGGCCGTGGAGAGTCTGCAGCGTGCCGCGCAGGTGAGCCTGCAGTGGTTCGAGGACACCGAGCGCTACATGGACCTCGAGCCGCTGCAATTCGCGTTCAATCTGCTGACGCGCTCGTTACGAATCACGCACGACAACCTGAAAGTTCGCGACCCCAAGTTCGTCGAGTCGGTCGATCGTTGGTTTGCGGCGACCCCTCCCCCGTCC
>DASWDF010000248.1:0-14310 GCA_036395475.1 Casimicrobiaceae bacterium | reverse complement strand
GCGCGCGACGCCCTTCATGTCGTCGGCGGAATCGATGACGATCTGGTTGACACCGGCTTTTTCCGTGTACACCTGCGCCTGCCGCGCGTTCTTCTCAAGCCACTCGCCGTTGGCGCTGCTGCCGGTGAAGTCGATCAGCCTGACCTCCGGCCGCAGCGCGAGCTTTTGCGCGATGTCATCGCCGGCCGCGTGCGCAACCAGCGTCACGATATTCGGATCGAAGCCGGCCTCGACGAGCACTTCGCGGGCGATCTGTACAGTAATGGCAAGCGGCAGGATCGCATTCGGATGCGGCTTGACCACGACCGCGTTGCCCGTGGCGAGACTCGCGAACATTCCCGGGTAGCCGTTCCAGGTCGGAAACGTGTTGCAGCCGATCACGAGCCCTACGCCACGCGGAACGATGCGATAGTGCTTCTCCATCTTGAGCGGCTCGTTCTTGCCTTGCGGCTTCTCCCAGTACGCCTTGGCCGGCACGCGTCGCATCTCGTCCCACGCGTAGGCCACGGCCTCAAGCCCGCGGTCCTGCGCGTGCGGGCCGGCGGCCTGAAACGCCATGACGAAGGCCTGCCCCGTGGTGTGCATCACCGCATGCGCGATCTCGAAGCTGCGTTTGTTGATGCGAGCCAGGATCTCCAGCGACACGCCGACCCAGGCTTCGGGGCCAGCCTTGCGCCATGCCGGCTCCGCCTTCGCGATGGCGGCGAAAAGGGTGTCGAGGCCGACCTTGGGATAGGTGATACCCAGCGACAAGCCGTATGGCGAGCGCTCCGGGCCGACGGTGCCAGCGGCGCCGGGGAGCGTCAGGGGAAACGGCTTGTTCAACAGCGCTTCGAACGCGGCCTTGCCGGCCTCGGCCGCGCCTTCGCCATAGACCTTCGGACTCGGCGATTCGGGAAACGCGCTCCAGTAGCCCCGCTCGGCGATCGCCTGCAAAGCCCGATCGAGCAAAGCCTTATGCCGTTCAAACAGCGGATGGGACACGGGAAAGCTCCTCCTTCGGAAGGGTGAAGCTTAGCAGTTCGGCCGTAGCCCGGGCTGAGCGCGAAGCGCGATGCCCGGGATGCTGACCCTGTGGCCCACCGGTTGGGCGCAGCGAACCACGGCAACCATACAAACTCACCCGGGCATCGCTGCGCTCGGCCCGGGCTACGCCCCCTGATCGAAGTCAACGACGACCTTGTCTGTCACCGGATAGCTCTGGCAACACAGTACGAAGCCGCGCGCAACTTCATAATCCTCGAGCGCGAAATTGACGTCCATGTCGACTTCGCCCTCGATGAGCTTGGCGCGGCAGGTCGAGCACACGCCACCCTTGCATGAGTACGGCAATTCGATCCCCTGCCTGATCGCCGCATCGATGATGTTTTCCTTCGTCTTTTCAAGCGTGAACTCGCGCGTCGCACCGTCGATGATCGCCGTCACCGCGCACTCGGCGTGGCCCGGCTCGGGCGCAGCCTGAGCCTTGTGCTCGTGCTTCGGAATGCTCGCCGCGAAGAGCTCGATCTTGATCCGCGACTTCGGGAATCCGTGCGTCTGCAGCGACTTCGCTACCGCCTGCATCATGCCGTCCGGACCGCAGACGAAGGCGATGTCGATGTCGGCCAGGTCGACCCAGTGCGAGAGCAGCGCATCGGTTTTCTGCTGATCGATGCGGCCGTTGAGAACGGCGATGTCCTGCGGCTCGCGGCTCATGACGTAGACCAGGTTGAAGCGATCGAGGTAACGGTCCTTGAGATCGGCAAGCTCCTCCTTGAAGATCACCGCGGAGGACGAGCGGTTGCCGTAGAAAAGCGTGAAGCGGCTCTTCGGCTCGGCGAGCAGCGTCGTCTTGACGATCGACAGCAGCGGCGTAATACCGCTCCCCGCCGCAAAGCCGAGATAATGCTTGCGCTGGCGCGGATCGAGGGCCACGTTGAAATGCCCCATCGGCGGCATGACCTCGATCGTATGACCCGCTTTTACCTGGTCGTTGACCCAGGTCGAGAAGGCGCCTCCAGGCGCCTTCTTCACCGCAATGCGCAGCGTTTCGTCTTGTACCGCGGAACAGATCGAGTACGAGCGGCGCAAATCCTCGCCGGCGATGTCGGCGCGCAGCGTCAGATGCTGGCCCTGCACGAAATTGAAGGCTTCCTTGAGCGCGGGCGGCACTTCGAACGTGAGCGCGACCGCGTCGCGGGTTTCGCGGGCGACATGCGCGACCTTGAGCGGATGGAATTTGCTCAATGCGGCTTGAAGTAGTCGAACGGTTCCAGGCAGTCTTCGCAGCGGTACTGCGCCTTGCAGGGCGTCGAGCCGAAGCGCGACAGCTCGCGTGTATGAGTCGAGCCGCAACGCGGGCACGGCACGGCAGCACGCACGACGCCGCGATGGAGAGCGGTCGTATCGATAACGCGCGCCGTCGCGACCGAGCCTGCTCCCGGCGGCGCAATCCCGAATTCGGTCAGGCGCGCTCGCGCCTCCGCGGTGATCCAGTCGGTCGTCCATGCCGGCGCAAGCCGGATTTTGACCCGATGCTTCGCAAACCCCGCTTGGGTCAGCGCGCGGCCGATGTCGGCCATGATCACCTCGGTTGCCGGACATCCGGAGTACGTCGGCGTGACCGTGATTAGCGCCTCGTCGTCCTGCCATTCGACACCGCGCACAATCCCCAAGTCGACGATCGAGATCACGGGGATCTCTGGATCGGGAATCGTTGCCAGAACGCGCCGGACCGCGTCGAGTCCATGCCGAGCGGTTCGTGCGTCAAGGCTGGAGACGGCCTCTACCATTGCGCCCCCGGATGAGCCCTCTGCATCCACTGCATCGTCGCCAGCATGTGGCCAAGGTGCTCGGTATGCACGCCGTGCTTGCCGCCGCGCTGCATCCACGTCCCGCTCGGGAGAGTAAGCGTCGCTTCATCGAGGACACTTCCGACCGCCTCGCGCCACGCCGGCGCGAGCGTGCGAACGTCGCAGCCGATGCCTTCCTCGGCCAGCATCGTCTCGGTCTCGTCCGGATCGAACATTTCGCCGGTATACATCCACAGATCGTCGATCGCCGCCTGGATCCGCATATGGCTTTCGTCGGTGCCGTCGCCGAGACGAATGATCCAATCGGCGCTGCGCTCGGCGTGATACACCACTTCCTTCTCCGCCTTCGCGGCGATCTCCGCGATCCGCGCGTCGCGCGAGTGCGCAAGCTTCACGAGCAGCAGCTGGTGCCAGACGTCGAAATAGAACTGCCGGGCCATGGTGTCGGCGTAGTTGCCGTTGGGTTGCTCGACCAGCAGCAGATTGCGGAACTCGCCGCCGTCGCGTGAGAACGCGAGCGCGTCCTCGCTGCGCCCGGCTCCGGCAAAGCGCGCTTCGACCTCGCCCGCGTAAGCGAACCACAGCCGCGCCTGGCCGAGAAGATCGAGCCCGACGTTGGTGAGCGCGATGTCCTCCTCCAGCACCGGGCCATGCCCGACCCACTCGCCGAGGCGCTGCGCCAGGACCAGGTCGCTATCGGCGAGCCGCAGCAGATAGTCGAAAACCATTCGATCTGAAGTCATCGCATCCAATCAGGTAGCTGGTGCAAAACGTCGCGAGGAAGCCCGGATGCTAGGCGCGAGTAAGCGAGCCGCGAGACAGTACAAAAGAAGTACGGCGAGCGGCGAGTGATCGAGCAACAACGCAGACGGGCTCCGCAGCAGTTTTGCATCAGATGTGCTTCACCTCGTCGGGCATCGGGAAAAAAGTAGGATGCCGATAAATCTTGCTGTTCGCCGGTTCGAAAAACGGCGCCTTTTCACCGGGCGCAGTTGCGGTGATGTCAGCCGATTTGACCGCCCAGATGCTCACACCTTCATTGCGCCGCGTATACACGTCGCGCGCGTTCTTGATCGCCATTTCGGCATCCGGCGCGTGCAGACTGCCGACGTGCTTGTGCGCCAGCCCGTGCTGCGAGCGGATAAAGATTTCCCACAATGGCCATTCGGATCGTTCCATAGTCAAGGCTCCTCTTTCGATCGCTATGCGGCCTTTTGTGCGCGGGCCGCGCGTTTTTCCGCATAGGCGAGCGCCGCTTCGCGCACCCAGGCCCCCTCTTCCCACGCCTTCACGCGCGCCCGCAGGCGTTCGCGATTGCACGGCCCATTGCCCTTGACCACGTTATAGAGCTCGTCCCAGTCGATCGGGCCGAAGTCGTAGTGCTCGCGCTCGGCGTTCCACTTGAGCTCGGGATCCGGCATGCTGATGCCGAGATAATCCGCCTGCGGCACGGTCTGATCGACGAAGCGCTGCCGCAGCTCGTCGTTGGACAGGATCTTGATCTTCCATTGCGCCGATTGCGCGCTGTGCACGGAATCGGCATCGGGAGGGCCGAACATCATCAACGACGGCCACCACCAGCGGTTCAATGCATCCTGCGCCATCGCCTTCTGCTCGGCGCTCCCGCGGCAGAGCGTCATCATGATGTCGAATCCCTGCCGCTGGTGGAAGCTCTCCTCCTTGCAGACGCGGATCATCGCGCGCGAATACGGTCCGAACGAGCAGCGGCACAGCGGAATCTGGTTCATGATCGCCGCGCCGTCGACAAGCCAGCCGATCGCGCCGATGTCCGCCCAGGTCAGCGTCGGATAATTGAAAATGCTCGAGTACTTGGCCCTGCCCGCGTGGAGATCGGCGACCAGCTGATCCCGCGAGACTCCCAGCGTCTCCGCCGCCGCGTAGAGGTAGAGTCCGTGGCCGGCCTCGTCCTGGACCTTGGCCATCAGAATCGCCTTGCGCTTCAGGCTCGGCGCGCGCGTGATCCAGTTGCCCTCCGGCAGCATGCCCACGATCTCGGAATGCGCGTGCTGCGAAATCTGCCGGATCAGCGTCTTGCGATACGCCTCCGGCATCCAGTCCTTGGGCTCGATCTTCACGTCCGCGTCGATCCGCGCCTGGAACGCGCGCTCCTCGGGGCCCATTTCCTCGCGCGTGCGGAGCTTCTTTGCCCCGGTGTCGACCATCTGTGCGTACATCCAAGGCCTCCTTGAGCCGCCGGGACTGGCGGCGCCACCGCAAAAACGATACACTTTTTTCATGACTGCGGCAAATTCTGTATCACGTTTGCCCGCGCGACCGGGCGCCGCCCGCCCCCGCCCCGACCCGCGTGTTGCGCGCTGGATCCGCACCGAGCTCAGGACCGTGCCGCCGAAGGCGAGGTCGCTGATCGTCACGGTGTGGGGCGATGCCATCGCGCCGCACGGCGGTGCGGTGTGGCTTTCCGGACTGATCCGTCTGCTGGCGCCGTTGGGCTTGAACGAGCGTTTGGTGCGAACGAGCGTATACAGACTGGCGCGCGAGGGCTGGCTCGCCGCCCGTCAGGACGGGAGGCGCAGCCTCTATCGCCTAACCGACCAGGGCCTGCGGCGGTTCGAGCATGCCTACCGGCGAATCTACGCGGCACCGGCGGACTGGGACGGCCGCTGGGAAATCGTGCTCGCACCCGCCGCCGCATTGCGTGAGCACGAGCGGCGTGACTTGCGCAAGGAATTGTGGTGGGAAGGATTCGGGAACATCATCCCCGGGGTTTTCGTCCGCCCCGCTCGTGCGGGCCCGGCCGATGTGCTTACCGAGATTCTGCGCACGCTCGGCGTCGAGCGCCGCGTCAGCGTGGTCACAGGGCATGACGCGCCCGGCCAGGATACTCGGCATCTGCACGCTCTCGTGCGCGACTGCTGGGATCTGGCAGCCCTCGCGGCGGAGTACCGCATGTTCCTCCACCGTTTCGAGGTCGTCATTCGCAACTTCCGCGATGGCAGCGGCCTCGACCCCCAGCAATGCTTTGTCGTGCGGAGCCTTTTGATTCATGCCTTCCGCAGGGTGACGCTGCACGATCCGCAACTGCCGAGCGCGCTGCTTCCCGCAGATTGGCCGGCCGCTGCTGCCTATTCGCTGTGCCGCGAGTTCTATATGCTTGCAGAGGAAAAAGCGGAACGGCATCTTGAGATGACACTCGAAACCGAACAGGGTCCGTTACTGCCGGCGGCAGCGTACTTCTACCTGCGATTTGGTGGCCTCTCGCATAAGTGCTTGGCCGCGACCCCGCGCACTCGCCGGCGACGTGCGCCAGGTTCATGATCGGCGTCGCGCGATTCCGCATGGTCGAGCGCTCACTACCGATGCCACAGGGGATGTATGGCTGGATAATTGCCGGCTATCTGCTCGTATACGTCGCTCTCGACTGGGTCAGTTATATCTATCCGGTCGCGCCGCCCTTGGCGATTACTCCATGGAACCCGCCTCCCGGGTTGAGCCTCGCCCTCCTGGTCCGCTACGGAACTCGCAATGGGCCGTGGTTATTCGTCGCTGCCTTGGCCGCCGAAGTTCTGGTACGCGGCGCGCAGATGCCCATCGTCCTGCTCCTGGTCTCCGCCGCACTGCCTGCGGTCATCTATACGGCGCTCGCGGTTCTCCTCTGCGGACCATTCAAGTTTCGTCCGGATTTCACCACCTTGCGCGACGCGACGATCTTCTGCGCAACGGTCGCGGCAGCAACGGGACTGCTCGCGCTCGTCTTCGTCGGGCTTTTCTATGCGCAAGGATTCCTGCCGGAAGCAGTGTTCACCAAAAGCGTTGCGCAGTACTGGATCGGCGACCTGATCGGGATTGTCGTGACGACGCCGCTTGTCCTGATCTTCACGCGCAAGCCACTGGGACGCATTCGCGCACCCGAACCCGAAGTGATGGCGCAGGCAGGCGCGGTTCTCCTTTCGCTGTGGATCGTGTTCGGATCAGGATGGGTCGACGAACTCAAGCTGTTCTATCTTCTGTTCCTGCCCTTGATCTGGATCGCCATGCGACACGGCGTCGAGGGCACAACGCTCGCGATCATGACCATCCAGATTGGATTGATCGTTGCCATGCGCCTTGGCGGCTACAACGCGGCTGCGGTGCTGGAATTCCAGTTCCTCCTGCTTGCAGTTGCTGTCACGGGATTATTCCTCGGAGTAACCGTTTCCGAGCGGCTCGCAATCTCGCAGCAGTTGCGCGAGAAGCAGATCCAGCTCGATCGCAGCCTGCGGCTCGCTGCCGCGAGTGAAATGGCTTCCGCGCTCGCGCACGAACTAAACCAGCCGTTGTCGGCAATCGGTACCTATGTCCGGGCGTGTCAGCTGATGGTGGCCGACGTCAAACCGCCAGCGGCGAGACTGGAGGAAACCATGGACAAGGTCGTGCAAGAGGCAGCCCGCGCCGGCAATGTCGTGCGCCAGCTGCGCGACTTCTTCCGCACGGGATCGGGCCAGCTCTCGCGCATCGATGTCCTGCCGCTGCTGCAGAGCGTCGTTGAAGGCGCGCGCCTGCGCACCGAGCGCCATCGCGTGCGGTGGCGTATCGCGGTCGCGGAAGATATTCCTGCGGTGCTGGTCAACCGGACTCAGATCGAGACCGTGCTCCATAATTTGATCGCCAACGCCATCGACGCGTTGAAGGTTGGGCGCGCCGATACCGAGCGCGAGATCAGTGTCGCGGCCATGGTGGAGAGCAAACAATACGTACTGATCAGTGTGGCCGACAATGGACCGGGCGTGCCAGCAGAGATCGCCGCACAGCTATTCCGTCCGTTTGCGACCACCAAGCCGCAGGGAATGGGTCTTGGACTCGCGATCAGCAAATCGATCATCGAGGCTCACGGCGGCCGTCTCTGGCTCGAGCCCGCGGAACCCGGAAGCATTTTCCGCTTCACGCTGCCAATCGCCCGGGAAGGAAAATGAGCGTGGACGCGACGGGCACGGTGTCCATCGTCGACGACGACGCTGCGGTACGCGATTCGCTGTCGCTGCTTCTGGACCTGCACGGGTACAAGACACGCAGCTTCGCGCGAGGAGAGGATTTTCTTGGGGCCATCGATTCGGCTGCGCGCGGTTGCGTGCTTCTGGACTTGCGTATGCCGAACGTCGATGGGATCGCGGTGCAAGCGGCCCTCGCCGCGCGCGGAATCACACTGCCCGTCATCATCCTGACCGCGCATGGCGATGTTGCGAGCGCGCGCGCCGCGCTCAAGGCCGGCGCATTCGATTTCCTTGAGAAGCCGATCGACGACACGTTGCTATTGCGGACGATCGACGCGGCGCTTGGCCGCGATGCCTCGGCACGCATCGAAATTGAACGCTCCGACGCGCTCCGGCGACGCGTGGCGCGGTTGACGCCGCGCGAACGCCAAGTTCTGGTAGCTGTCATAGACGGGCGGCACAACCGGGAGATCGCGGCCACTCTCGGTATCAGCCCGCGCACGGTCGAGGTCTACAAAGCGCGCCTCATGGACAAGCTGCAGATTGATCGTCTCCCGGAACTGATCCGGCTCGCGCTGGAGTTCCGGCTCATGGAGGATCCCGCTATACGTGATTCACGTAGGGCCTGACCGCACGCGCTTCCCTGATTTTCGCCCACCGCAAACGTTCGTATCCTCGGTTAACGCCGGTCTGCGCGGCGTTCCGCCCAATGTCGCGCACCCAGCGTCACCTGGAGGTGCGCGATGGACAAGATTCTCATCCCGTTTACCGATCCGGATAGCGCGGAGCGCGCTGTCCGCAAGCTTCTCGACGAAGTGCCCTCCCCGGCGCTCGAAGTCGAGCTGCTCGCAGTAGTCGAGCCGTTGACGCCAGGCAAGGTTCGCATCTTCCTTTCCCCGGAACGCGCAGAACGCCTCGCTCGCACGGCGGCGGCGCGCTGGCTCAGTCGCATCGAGGCGTTGCTCGATGCCGCCAACATTCGCCACTGCTCGGAGATCGCGGTGGGCCGTCCCGAGGTGATCATCGACGAGGCGCTGCGCAGGCCGGATATCGACCGCGTGCTGCTGCCTGCCCGGCGTCCACGCTGGCTATCCGCGGCGACCGCGGCGAAGCGGAGCGCACAGCTTACCCGCATCGTACGCCGTCCGGTCACGGTCGTTCCCTAGCCGCCGCCGGCAACGATGTCGATGTCGAGGTGGCTTGCCGCAGCCGCAACGCCGCTGATCGCGCCGGCGGCGGCTGCCGCCGACGGTCTCGCGCCGCTGAACGGCGCAGCGCTGTCGCCGGTGTGGATCGTCCCGTTCCTGGGGATTCTGCTCTCCATCGCCCTGGTCCCGCTGACGGCGCCGAGCTTCTGGCACCACCATTTCGGCAAGACGGCGGCGTTCTGGGCTCTGGCCTTCCTGATTCCGTTTGCCGCGAAGTTCGGCATCGGATTGGCACTGCACGAGGTCGTGCACACGCTATTTCTCGAGTATTTGCCGTTCATCATCCTGCTGTTCGCGCTGTTCACCGTTGCCGGCGGGATCCACGTGCGCGGCAACTTGCACGCCACGCCCGCGCTCAATACGGGCTTGCTCGCCCTGGGCACGGTGCTCGCGAGCGTGATGGGCACGACCGGGGCGGCGATGCTGTTGATTCGCCCGGTGTTGCGTGCAAACGACAACCGCCGCCACAAGGCTCACGTGGTCATCTTTTTCATTTTTCTCGTCGCCAATATAGGTGGAGCGCTGACGCCGCTCGGCGATCCGCCGTTGTTTCTCGGCTTCCTCAAGGGCGTGGATTTCTTCTGGACTACCAAGGCGATGTTCTGGCCGACGCTGACCGCCACGTTGGTGCTGCTGGCGCTTTTCTACGCCATCGACCGCTGGTATTTTGCTCGCAGCGGCGAGCAACGGCCGGCGCGCCTGGACCCCACACATGACTCGCCGGTCACTGTGCAAGGCAAATTCAACTTCATTCTGCTCGCAGCCATCCTCGGCTGCGTGCTCGCCTCCGGGCTGTGGAAACCCGGTCTCGAGATCACGGTATACGGCACAACCCTCGAGTTACAGAACGTCCTGCGCGACCTCGCGCTGCTCGCCATTGCCTGGATATCCTGGCGACTTACGCCGCGCAGCGTGCGCCGGGCCCATCACTTTGAATGGGGACCGATCATCGAAGTCGCCAAGCTCTTCGCGGCAATCTTTCTGACCATCATTCCGGCGATCGCGATCCTCAGGGCGGGCAACGCCGGTGTGCTGGCGCCGCTGCTCGCCGCGGTTTCGAGTTCGAGTGGCGCGCCGATCGACGCTCGGTACTTCTGGTTTACCGGTGCACTCTCGAGCTTCCTCGACAACGCTCCCACGTATCTCGTGTTCTTCAACCTCGCGGGCGGCGACCCGGTCGCATTGATGGGCCCAATGGCGACGACGCTGGCCGCGATCTCCGCCGGCGCAGTGTTCATGGGCGCCATGACCTACATCGGCAACGCGCCGAACTTCATGGTCAAATCGATCGCGGAGTCGCGCGGTGTGAGAATGCCGAGCTTTCTGGGTTTCATGGCCTGGTCGGCGGTTATTCTGTTGCCGGTCTTTGTCGTACTTACCCTGCTTTTCTTCCGTTAGTTTTTGCCGATTGCGTCAGACGAGCGCCGGCAAAATCCGCCCGCGTACATCGCCGAACCCGACGCGATAGCCGTCGCCCTGGCACCAGCCGGTGATGATCACCTCGTCGCTGTCTTCCAGGAATGATCGCATCGCGCCGCCGGGAAGCGCGAGCGGCTTCTGCCCGTTCCAGGCGAGTTCGAGCAGACTGCCGCGCGAATCCGGGGTCGGGCCGCTGATCGTGCCCGAGCCCATGAGATCGCCGACGCGCGCATTGCAGCCCGACACCGTGTGATGCGCGAGCTGCTGCGCCATGCTCCAGTAAAGATGCCTGAAGTTGGTGCGGCAGATCGTCTCCGCTTCGCCGCCTGCGGTCTTCAGGCTCAGCTCGAGGTGGATGTCGAAGGCGTGGTCGCCCGAGTGGGCGAGATAGGACAGCGGCAGCGGGTCCTGCGCCGGCCCCGCCACGCGAAAAGGTTCCAGCGCATCCATCGTCACGATCCACGGCGAAATCGAAGTCCCGAAGCTCTTGCTATTGAAAGGACCCAGTGGCACGTATTCCCATTGCTGAATGTCGCGCGCGCTCCAGTCGTTGATGAGCACAAGGCCGAAGATGTGACGCTCGGCTTCCGCGACGGCAATCGGTTCGCCAAGCGCGTTACCCTCGCCGACGATGAACGCCGTCTCGAGCTCGAAGTCGAGCTTGCGCGACGGGCCGAAGACCGGCCGCTCGGCGTCCGGCGCCTTGAGCTGCCCTTTCGGGCGGCGGATCGGCGTACCGCTCACCACGACCGAGCTGGCGCGGCCGTTGTAGGCGATCGGAACGTGCAGCCAGTTCGGCAGCAGCGCGTTCTTCGGATCGCGGAACATCGAGCCGACGTTGGTCGCGTGCTCCTTCGACGAATAGAAATCGGTATAGCCGCCGATGTCGACCGGGAGTTGCATCCGCGCGTCGCGCATCGGCACGAGCGTCCGCGCGCGGAGCGCGGCGTCGTCGCGCAGCTCGGCGTGATCGTGCCGGAGCAGCTCTCCGATCCGCGACCGTGCCGCTGTCCATGCCTGACGGCCGAGCGCGATGAAACCGTTGAGCGTCTGGCGATCGAACACACGCTCGCCCTCCGGCGCGACGGCGAGCAACCCGGCCGCCTCCAGTGCGGCGAGGTCGAGCACGCAGTCGCCGATTGCGACGCCGGCGCGCGGGCACGCATCGCCCGGCGTCGTGAAAATGCCATACGGCAGGTTTTGAATCGGAAACTGCGAGTCGGCGGCGATCTCGACGAATGATCGCGGCGCGGCGCCTGGCGCAGCCATTACGGCTTTCCGGTGAAATGCTTCGTCAGGCCCTGCCAGCAGTCGAGATAATCCTTCTGCAGTTGCGGCGTTTCCAATGCAAAACGCGTCGGCCGGATGACGTAACGGCTCTCGAACATGAAGGCCAGCGTGTCCTCGATCTTGTGCGGCGCGAGTGCAACCTTGCTCGCCTTGTCGAAGGTCGCCGCATCGGGACCGTGGCCGGACATGCAATTGTGGAGGCTCGCGCCGCCCGGCGCGAAGCCTTCCGCCTTGGCATCGTAGACGCCTTGGATGAGTCCCATGAACTCGCTCATCACGTTGCGATGAAACCACGGTGGCCGGAAGGTGTGCTCGGCGACCATCCACCGCGGCGGAAAGATCACGAAGTCGACGTTCGCGGTTCCCGGCGTGTCGGACGGCGAGGTAAGCACCGTGAAAATCGATGGGTCCGGATGATCGAAGCTCACCGTGTTGACGGTATTGAATCGCGCGAGGTCGTACTTGTACGGCGCATGATTGCCGTGCCAGGCGACGACGTCGAGCGGCGAATGATCGATCGGCGCGCTCCAGAGGTTGCCGGCGAACTTCGCGACCAGCTCGAAATCCCCTTCGCGGTCCTCGAACGCGGCGACGGGAGCGAGAAAGTCGCGTGCGTTGGCGAGTCCATTGGCGCCGATGGGTCCGAGCTCGGGCAGACGCAAGTGCGCGCCATAGTTCTCGCACACGTAGCCGCGGGCGGCTGCTTCTTGGAGCGCCACCTGAAAGCGCAATCCGCGCGGGATGAGTGCGATCTCGCCCGGTTTCACATCCAATCGGCCCAGCTCGGTCGCAAGGCGGAGCGCCCCTTGCTGCGGAACGAGCAGCAGCTCGCCGTCCGCGTCGTAGAAATAGCGCCCGCGCATCGAGCGGTTGCAGGCGTAGACGTGCACGCCGATGCCTGTCTGCATCGCGGTGTCGCCGTTGCCCGCCATGGTGGCGAGGCCTTCGACGAAATCGGTCGGCGTCGTAGGCAGCGGCAAGGGATCCCAGCGCAGCTGCATCGGCGTCGCTACCTCCTCGAATGGCGCGCTCTTCAGCAGTCGCGCGGCTAGCGGTCGGAAAACGCCGTGCGCTACCGCAGGGCGCAGACGGTACAGCCAGGAACGGCGATTGGCATGCCTGGGCGCTGTGAACGCGGTTCCCGAGAACTGTTCGGCGTAGAGGCCATAGGGGACCTTCTGCGGCGAGTTCTGTCCCTGCGGCAAGGCTCCGGGCAGCGCTTCGGTGGCAAGCTCGCTGCCGAAGCCGGACTGGTAGTGCAACTCGGCACCTGCGTTGACCCCGGCGCCGCGGCGAGCAGCCGCCTTGTTGCGTGCAGCCGTGTCCATCAAGCGCGCTCCCGCTCAAGTCCAGAGCGTGTCGTCATCGTCGTCGTCGTCCGACCAGCTCTCGTCCTCGTCGGGATCGATGTTGCCGCCGCCTCCGGAACCGCGGTCGTCTTCTTCGTCGTCATCGTCATCGTCGTCGGTGGGCGGCGTGGGTTGCGGTGTATGGCAAACCAGGCCACCAGGCGTTGCGGATAACCGCGCGAAGATCAAACCTATTGGAGCGCCGAGGAAGTCCATGATGGAGCGCATTCGCTTGCACCGCGCATCCGCCGTGCGCGGCGTCCGCTTCTATGATCGCACAGAACTCCTTGGATGCGCGCTCTGATAGGTCAGCGCTTCTGGCTCAATGCTGCAAGCCGTCGCCTGAGCTCGGCCGACCTCAGCGAGGTCTCGTATTCCGCGCGCGAGGACGCCCGCGCGGCCTCACCGGCGGCTATCGCGTTGAGCTGCCGCTTCATCGACGTCACGACCGCCGGGTCGCAGGCCTCGATCGCGGCGACGTAATCGGCTACGGTCGCTTCCAGCCGTCTGCGTGCAACCAGCTCGGTCAGGAAGCCGATCCGCAGCATCTCCTCGGCGCGCAGCGTCTGGCCCGTCAGGAAAACGCGCTTTGCCTGCGCGAGACCCACGGCGGCGACGTATCGGCGCAAGCCGCCGGGATAATAGTGGAGGCCGAATCGGGCGGCGGGCATGAACATGCGCACGCCGGTGACCCCGATGCGCATGTCGCAGGCGAGCGCGAGGTCGGTTGCGCCGCCGTAAACGCCGCCGTTGAGCACCGCGATCGTCGGCAGAGAAAAAAGCTCGATCGCGTCGAGCAGATCTTCGAAGCTGCGATCGAGCCGATCGAGAATAGCGTCGATGGTGAAGCCCGAGCTGAACGTCTTGCCGCCGGCCCCCGTGAAGACGACGACGCGAACGGCCGCTGCCGCGGCGACGCGCTCGAGATGGGCGCGCAGCACCGGAATATCGTCGGGATCGATGCGGTTGTGCTCTCTCGGCCGCTCGAAGCGGATCGTGGCGACCGAGCCTGCGATAGTCAGGCTCGGCGCGCCGTCCGCGCGCTTGTTGCGCTTGCGCTTCACCGATGCAAAGGCGATCGCTACCGGCCGACCATCGCGAGCACGTCGGCCTTGAGGAAGCGCTCGACGACCAGCATGAAGCCGATCGACGGGATCAGCAGCAAGAGCGCGGTGATCGACGAGATCTGATAGTTGCCGCCCATCGTCGCGTTGAACATCAGGAGCGGGAGCGTCGTCACGTCAGGCACGCCGACAAAGTACGTCCCGGTGAACTCGTCGAGCGATTCGAGGAAGACGAAGAT
>DASWDF010000247.1:0-6812 GCA_036395475.1 Casimicrobiaceae bacterium | reverse complement strand
TGCTGCGTCCGACGATGTAGAGCGTGTCGACACCGGGCGTGAAGTTGAGCAGCAGGCCAGAGACGATGAAGAGCCCGAGATCGTGGATATCGGTCATCGCCGTTCCGTGGCGGTGCGGATCATGCCGACCTCAGCCCTCGCCGGATGGCAGGCGGACACGGTAATTGGCCGAGTTCTCGTCGCGCTCGAGTATCACGGCGCCGCGCTTCGCCGCCTCTTCCAGCAAACCTGTAAACAAGCGGAACCCGTAATACGACTCGTTGAAGCCTGGCTTGCGCCGCTTCAACGCCTGCTTGACCATCGAGCCCCAGATTTTTTCGTCGTCGCCACGCTCGGCGACGAGCGCTTCGACGGTATCGGCGACCAGGTCGACCGCCTCCTGCCGCCGCTCCTCGTCGCCCTTCGCGGGAGTCCCCGACTCCCCAGCCGGGGGCTTTGCGGGCGGCTTGGTGCCAGTACTTGCCGGCTTTGCCGGCACCTTGCGCGCTGCCGGCCGCTTCTTTTCGCGCACGAGGTCGTCGTAGTAGATGAATTCGTCGCAATTGGCGATCAGCAGGTCGGACGTCGAGTTCTTCACGCCAACGCCGATGACGACCTTGTTGTTCTCGCGCAGCTTGGAGACGAGCGGCGAGAAGTCCGAATCGCCGCTGATGATGACGAACGTCTCGACGTGCGCCTTGGTGTAGCAGAGGTCGAGCGCATCGACGACCATGCGGATGTCGGCGGAGTTCTTGCCCGACTGGCGCACATGCGGAATTTCGATCAGCTCGAACGACGCCTCGTGCATCGGCGCCTTGAACGCCTTGTAGCGCTCCCAGTCGCAGTACGCCTTTTTCACCACGATGCTGCCCTTGAGCAGCAGCCGTTCGAGGACCTTGCCTATGTCGAACCGGTCGTACTTGGCGTCCTGCACGCCGAGCGCGATGTTCTCGAAGTCGCAGAACACCGCCATGTTGGTGACTTCGGGTGTGTTGGGCATTGTGTGTTCCGGGCGTTTGGCGACAGGCGGCCTGGCGCTAGAATGCGCACTTTGGCCGTACGATAGCAGCAACGGCCCCGGGTGGGTATGATCAATCTGACCGCCGCCGGCCAAGCTCGAGCGTGCGACTTCGTCGAGGAGAACATAATGAAAAGCTTCGTGGCGCTCGCTCTGGTCTCGCTGCCGTTGACCGTGCTCGCCGCCGGCACGTTCACGCTCGAGAGAGCCGAGGTCAAACCCGGCGCGACGATCGCCGCGGCACAAGTGTACAAGGGCTTCGGCTGCGACGGCGGCAACGCTTCGCCGTCGCTCGCCTGGAAGAACGCGCCGGCAGGTACCAAGAGCTTCGCGGTAACCGTGTACGACCCCGATGCGCCGACCGGGAGCGGGTGGTGGCATTGGATCGTATTCAACATTCCCGCCGACGTGACGTCGCTGCCCGCCGGCATCGGCAATCCCGCGAGCGGCCAGACCCCGAAGGGCGCGGTGCAGTCCAAGACCGATTTCGGCAAGCCCGGCTATGGCGGCCCCTGTCCCCCGCAAGGCGACAAGCCGCATCGTTACATCTTCACCGTCTATGCGCTCAAGGTGGAGAAGATCGACGCCGACGAAAACGCGAGCGGAGCCATGGTCGGATTCATGCTCAATGCCAACAAGCTCGACAAAGCGAGCTTCACGGCAACGTATGGACGGAAATGATGCAGCCGTCCGAGAGCGGACGGGAACGATGAGTTTCAAGCTTCCGGCGTTGTCGCTGCTCGAGACTCGAGTGCTCGGCGTGCTGGTGGAAAAGCAGCGCACCGTCCCCGACATCTACCCGCTCAGCCTTAACGCGCTTGTCGCGGGTTGCAGCCAGAAGACGAGCCGCGATCCGGTGCTGAGCGTTACGGAAGCAGAGGTTCAGGCGATCGTCGATCGCCTGAAATCGTTGTCGCTGGTCGAGGAATCGAGCGGCGGACGCGTAATGCGCTACGCACACAACATCGAGCGCGTGCTGGACGTGCCCTCGCAAGCGGTCGCGCTGTTGGCGACGCTCATGCTGCGCGGCCCGCAAACAGTCGGCGAGCTCAGGATCAACAGCGATCGACTACACCGGTTTGCCGACGGCTCGGCGGTCGAGGCTTTCCTGCACGAGCTTGCCGGCCGCGGCGCGGGTGCGCTGGTCGCCGAGTTGCCGCGCCAACCCGGCGCGCGCGAGAATCGATGGACGCACCTGCTTTCGGGTGCTCCGTCGACCGCGACGCTACCCGCCGCCGCACCGCAGCCAGGCGCCGGCAGTGTCGCCGCACCGGCCGAGCTCGCCGCGCTGAAAGAGTCCGTGCGCCGCCTCGAGGACGAACTCGATGCGCTCAAGCGCGAGGTCACGATGCTGCGCGAAGAAGTGAGCAACGAGCGGTAGGCCTCGCGCTCCGGCCTGCGGGCGCCTGCCGGTGCTAACGGTGTAGACTGATCGCGATGCAGCCCGGAGGGTCGGTTCCGGTATCGCTGCCGCGTAAGTCCTTGGAGGAGCCAGAATGCGATTCGTCAAGCTGCCGTTGCTACTCGCCTGCGCTACCGCCCTCTTTGCGATCGCCCAGGCACAGGTGCCCGCCGGCTACCCGGCCGATTACAAGGCCATCGTCGACGGCGCCAAGAAGGAAGGCAAGGTCGTCGTGTATTCAACGACCGACGCCAAGCTCGTCCAGCCCCTGATCAAGGACTTCGAAGCAGCATTCCCCGGTGTCAAGGTCGAATACACCGACATGAACTCGACCGAGGTCTACAACCGCTTCATCAGCGAGAACGCGGCCAACGCGACTTCGGCCGACGCGGTCTGGAGCTCGTCGATGGACCTGCAGATGAAGCTCGCCGCCGACGGTCTCGCGCTTCAGTATAAATCCCCGGAGATTCCGGCGCTGCCTGCGTGGGCGCACTGGAAAGATACCGTCTACGCGACGACGTTCGAGCCGATCGCGATCGTCTACAACAAGCGGCTGGTCACGGCCGACGAGGTACCGAAGACTCACGCCGATTTCACCAAGCTCCTCAACGCCAAGGCCGACAAGTTCCAGAAAAAGGTCACTACATACGATGCCGAGAAATCCGGTGTGGGCTTCATGCTCGTCAATCAGGACGCGAAGCTCAATCCTGCTTTCTGGGATCTGGTCAAGGCGATGGGCGCGCGCGGCGTCAACATGCAGAGCTCGACCGGGACGATGATGGAGCGCGTCTCCTCGGGCGAGAACCTGATCGGCTACAACATCCTGGGATCGTACGCGCTGACCCGCGCCAAGAAGGATCCTTCGATCGGCATCGCGTTCACGACCGATTACAACCTCGTGCTCTCGAGGCTCGCGTTCGTGGCCAAGAACGCGAAAAATCCCAACGCGGGCAAGCTCTGGATCGACTACCTCTTGTCCAAGCGCGGGCAGACGATCGCGGCCGAGCAAGCGGAGCTGTATTCGATACGTACCGACATCACGGGCAAGGATTCGGGCATCGCTTTTGCCAAGGAGCTCGGCAGCGCGGTCAAGCCCATTGCGGTATCGACGGACCTGCTTACCGGCCTCGAGCAGACCAAGCGCCTCGAATTCCTGAAGCAGTGGCAGACCGCGCTCGGACGGAAATAGACTTGCGTAGCCCGGGCTGAGCGGAGCGATGCCCGGGACTGCGCGAATCGGTTTCAACGGCGCGAAAATGATTGCCAAAGCCCGAGCTTGCGTGGCCGCCCGGCATAAACCGAAGGCGAATCGCGGGATTGCGCGGCAGGTAACCCCAAGCGTCGCCGCGCTCAGCCCCTGGGCATCGCTACGCTTAGCCCGGGCTACGCGGCAACCCGACGGAACCTGAACATGATCGCCCGTAGCTTCAGCTTTCCGCGCACCACGGTGGTCGTGATCACCGCGGTGGTTATCTTCATGCCGCTCGGCCTGATCTTCTGGCAGAGCTTCCTCAACGCGCCCTTCTTCAATCCCGCAAAGCACCTAGGTCTCGACGCCTACGCATTCATCTTCGAGGACGCCGATTTCTGGTCTGCCTTTCTGAACTCGTTCGTAATCGCCGCCGGCATGGTGGTGATCGCGCTGCCGCTCGGCGCGGCGCTCGCGTTCCTGCTCACCCGCACCGACCTGCCGGCGCAGCGCACGATCGAAGTGCTGGTGCTCATTCCCGTCTTCGTCTCGCCGATGGTGCTCGCCTTCGGCTATGTGGTCGCAATGGGCCCGGTGGGGTTCTATTCGACGTGGGCCAGCGCGCTCGTCGGGAGCGTGCCGTGGAACATCTATTCGCTCACGAGCATCGCGGTCATCGCGGGCCTCACGCACGTGCCGCACGTGTATCTTTACTCATCGGCAGCGCTCAAGAGCCTGGGCTCCGACGTCGAGGAAGCCGCGCGCGTGGTCGGCGCCAATCCGCTTAAGGTCGCGTTGAACGTGAGCCTGCCGATGACGATGCCGGCGCTCTTCTACGCGGCGGTGCTGGTGTTTTTCCTGGGCTTCGAGCTCTTCGGCCTACCGCTCGTTCTCGGCGATCCCGAGGGCCATCTCGTCCTGTCGACGTACCTCTTCAAGCTGACCAACAAGCTCGGCACGCCTTCCTATCATCTGATGGCCGCCGTCGCGGTGTGCATCGTCGCAGTGACCTTTCCGCTGGTGCTGCTCCAGCGTTGGCTGCTCAAGACCGCCGGCAAATACGTCTCGGTCAAGGGCAAGGCGACTCGGCAAAAATTGCTGCCGCTGCGCGGCTGGAAATGGGTCGCTCTTGCAATCGTCGCCTTGTGGCTTGTCTTCACCATCGTCGTACCGATCTCCGGCATCGCGCTGCGCGCCTTCGTCGAGCAGTGGGGCGAGGGCGTCAAGCTGGTCGACGTGCTGACGCTCGACAACTTCCGCGGCGTGTTCGATCAGACCGATCAGGTGCGCGCGATCGTCAACACGCTGCTGATCGGCACCATCGGCGGTGCGCTCGCCGTCGGCTGCTATATGGCCATCGGGCTCGCCGGCCATCGCCAGCGCGGAGGGGTCGCCAAGATACTCGATTACATCGTGCTGATCCCGCGTGCGATTCCCGGCATTCTCGCGGGCCTCGCGTTCCTGTGGATTTTCCTCTTCGTGCCGGGCCTGAAGGAACTGCGCAACTCGATCTTTTCAGTATGGCTTGCATACACCGTCGTTTGGCTCGCCTACGGCATGCGCCTTATCTCCAGCGCGCTCCTGCAGATCGGACCCGAGCTGGAAGAATCCGCTCGCACCGCCGGCGCGTCGGGCCGGCGCGTGCTGACCGACGTCACGATTCCGCTGATCCGCTTCGGGCTGCTGGCGAGCTGGCTGCTCGTGTTCATGATCTTCGAGCGCGAGTACTCGACGGGTGTGTATCTGCTCGGCCAGGGTACGGAGGTTATCGGCTCGATGCTCGTCTCGCTGTGGGGTGCCGGCGCGATCGACCAGGTCGCCGCGCTGTCGCTCATCAACATCGCGCTGGTCGCGGTTGGCCTCGCCGTCGCGCTGCGCTTTGGAGTCCGCCTCCATGAATAAGCTCGTCGTCGAAAATCTCCATCTGCAGTACGGGGACAACCCCATCCTGAAGGGCGTGTCGATGACCTTGAGCCCGGGCGAGGTGGTCGCCCTGCTCGGCGCCTCGGGCAGCGGCAAGACCACGCTGCTGCGCTCGGTGGCGGGTCTGGAGCAGCCCAGCCAGGGGAAGATAGCGATCGGCGACTCGGTGCTCTTTGACAGCGCAGCGGGCGTCGATATGCCCGTAGAGCAGCGCAGCCTCGGCCTGGTGTTCCAATCCTATGCGCTGTGGCCACACAAGACGGTATTCGAGAACGTCGCCTATGGTCTGCGATTGCGCAACACTTCCGGGGCTGATATCGACAAACGCGTCACCGAGGCGTTGAACAATCTGGGCCTCGGGCACCTGGCGCAGCGACTCCCGCACCAGCTCTCAGGCGGCCAGCAACAACGCGTCGCGATCGCGCGCGCGCTCGTCTACAACCCGCCCGTCGTGCTCATGGACGAGCCTCTGTCGAATCTTGACGCGAAGCTGCGCGAGGAAGCGCGCGCGTGGCTGCGCGAGTTGATCGTCCGGCTGCATATTTCAGCGCTGGTCGTCACCCACGATCAGACCGAAGCGATGGCGATGTCCGACCGCATCCTGCTGCTCAACTTCGGTGTGATCGAGCAGCAGGGAACTCCGGAAGAGATGTACAACCGCCCGCAGACGCAATTCACCGCCGAATTCATGGGTAGCAACAACCATTTGCCGGGCAAAGTCTCGCAGGTCGTCGATGGCCGCGCACTGCTGGAAGGCGAGGGCTGGCGGCTGTGGGGGGTTACGCGCGGCGAGCTCAAGGCCGGCGACACCGCCACCGGCATCATCCGCCTCGAACGCACGCAGATCGCCAACGGCGCCGCCGACAATCGCGTGCGGACCGAATTGGTCACGGGCATGTTCCTGGGCGACCGGCGCGAGAATCTTTTCAAGCTCGGCGAGCTGCGTTTGCGCTGCTACGGCAATGCACCGGCCGCCGGCGAGTGCTGGCTCGAGCTGCCTCGCGAGTCGCTTTGGGTATTCCCGGCGGCCGTCCCCGCCTGACCTCTTTGCATGCATTGTTGCAATGACGTAGCCTGGGATGAGCGTTGCGAATCCCGGCGCCGCAGAACAATCGGCGCGTCGACCCGGGCATCGCTACGCTCAGCCCGGGCTACGACCCTCGAACGCTGGGAGTGCCGTCCAACGAACGACGCGTGGAGATGACTCATGGGATTGCTCGACAGCTTGCTCGGCCGCCTTGCCGCTGATGACGCGCAGGCGGGTCAGAGCGCTCTGGTCAGGGTAGCGTTGCAACTTATTC
>DASWDF010000246.1:0-2915 GCA_036395475.1 Casimicrobiaceae bacterium | reverse complement strand
CCAGAATCTGCTGTCGGCGAACGTCGACCTGATGAAGGCACTGGGCGGCGGCTGGCAGCCCGAGGAACGCACCGCGGGGCGCTAGGAAGCATCAAGCAAGCGTCCGGCAGGTCGGCGACGACCATCGCTGGCACGACCCACAACCGTCCTAGCACGACTCTGATCCAGCGCGGAGACCGACCATGGCATCGCCAATCGAGGACTACGCGCTGATCGGCAACACGCGTGCTGCTGCGCTCGTCGGTCGTGACGGGTCGATCGACTGGCTTTGCGCGCCGCGCTTCGACTCGCGAGCCAGCTTCGCCGCACTGCTCGGCACGCGTGAGCACGGTCGCTGGCTGCTCGCGCCGCGCCAGAGGCCGCGCGCGGTACGGCGTCGCTATCGTGACCAGACGCTGGTTCTCGAGACCGATTTCGAAGTCGCCTCGGGCGCGGTGCGAGTGATCGACTGCATGCCGTTATGGCCGGATCGCACGGACCTTGTACGCATCGTCGAGTGCCTGCGCGGGCGCGTTCCGATGCGCATGGAGTTTATCCTTCGCTGTGGTTATGGCATCGTGACGCCGTGGGTGCGGCGCGTCGACGACGCGCTGCTCGCCACCGCCGGCCCCGACTCTTTCGAGTTGAGATCGGCGGTAGAGACGCACGGCGTCGACTTCACCACCGTCGCCAACTTCACGCTCTCGCGCGGCGAGCGCGTGCCCTTCGTGCTCACGTATTTTCCCTCGCACCAGCCGCGGCCGCTGCCGATCGACCCTTACGCGGCGATCGATGCAACCGAGCGCGCCTGGCGCACGTGGTGCGGCCGCTGCACGTACGGCGGCCGCTGGGGAGATGCCGTCGTCCGCTCTTTGATCACGCTCAAGGCACTGACGTACGCGCCCACCGGCGGCATGGTCGCTGCCGTAACGACTTCGCTGCCCGAGCGCATCGGCGGCGTGCGGAACTGGGATTATCGCTTCTGCTGGCCGCGCGACGCGACGATGACGCTGTATGCGTTGCTCCTTGCGGGCTACCGCGACGAAGCACACTCGTGGCGCCAGTGGCTTTTGCGCGCGGCGGCGGGAAAGCCCGAGGACCTGCAGACGGTGTACGGTGTGGCCGGAGAGCGACAGCTCACCGAGCTCGAGCTGCCGTGGCTGCCAGGCTATGAACGTTCAGCGCCGGTGCGGATCGGCAATCGCGCGGCCGCGCAGACTCAGCTCGACGTTTATGGGGAGGTGATCGACGCCCTGGCGGTGGCGCGCTCGGCAGGTCTCGATCCAGATGCCGACGCGTGGCGATTCGAGCGCGTACTGATCGCTTTCCTCGAAAAGAGTTGGGAGCAGCCCGATAACGGCATCTGGGAAGTCCGCGGCGAGAAGCGACACTTCACGCATTCCAAAGTCATGGCCTGGGTCGCGGTCGATCGGGCGATCAGGACCGCAGTTCAGAATCGGTTCGATGCTCCGCTCAAACGCTGGCGCCGATTGCGGGCGCGGATTCACGCCCAGGTTTGCCGGCGCGGCTATGACACGGGGCGGCGCTGCTTTGTCCAGTATTACGGTTCCAACGAGGTTGACGCGAGTCTGCTGCTGTTACCCTTGGTTGGGTTTCTGCCGCCGACCGATCCGCGCGTGCGTGGAACGCTCGCTGCGATCCAGAACGATCTGCTGGTCGACGGGCTTGTCGCTCGCTATCGCACGAGGAAGGACCTGGATGGCTTGCCGCCCGGTGAGGGCATGTTCCTCCCGTGCTCGTTCTGGCTCGCCGACAACCTCTGCCTCGCCGGGCATCGTGACGAGGCCGAAGCGCTGTTCACACGCCTTCTCGCACTGCGCAATGACGTGGGATTGCTCGCCGAAGAATACGACCCACGCGCGCAGCGCCAGCTAGGCAACTTCCCGC
Organism: Casimicrobiaceae bacterium; assembly: GCA_036395475.1. Lineage (GTDB taxonomy): Bacteria > Pseudomonadota > Gammaproteobacteria > Burkholderiales > Casimicrobiaceae > PALSA-1003. The sequence continues at coordinate 1,028 of DASWDF010000246.1, read as the reverse complement.
AGGCGATCACGCACGTCGCATTGATCAACACGGCGCGCAACGTAAGCGGCCGCGGCGGACCTTGCGAACATCGCAGCAGCGGAATGCAGAAGGCGCCGCCCGAAAGCGGGCGCGTGAAGCGCCGCCGCAGCCGCAAGAAAGCCGGCTGAGAGGTGAAAAAGGACGGGCGCGCTGGGGTCTCCCGGGAAGCGCGCCCGTTTCTTGTTGCGGCCGTGACCGTGCGCCTCAGACGCGACGCCGATACTCGCCGGTGCGGGTGTCGATCTCGATCCTGTCGCCAGTCGCGACGAACAGCGGAACCTGCACCTCGAGACCGCTACCGAGCTTCGCGGGCTTGAGCACTTTGCCCGAAGTATCCCCGCGCACCGCGGGCTCGGTGTAGGTGATCTCGCGCACAACCGAGTTCGGCAGCTCGATCGCGATCGCCTTGCTGTCGTAGAGCGTCAGCTCGCAAGCGAGGCCGTCCTCGAGATAGGCAACCGCATCGCCGAGATTTTCCTTCTCGACCTCGATCTGGTTGTAGTCCTCGTCCATGAAGACGTACATCGGATCGGAAAAGTAGGAGAAGGTCACCGGCTTCTTCTCGAGCTGGATCACGTCGAATTTTTCGTCGGCGCGATACACCGTCTCGGTGGCGGACCCCGAGAGAAGATTCTTGAGCTTCATCTTGACGACGGACGCGTTGCGGCCGGATTTGTTGAATTCGGCCTTCTGTACGACCATCGGGTCCTTGCCGATCATGATGACGTTGCCGGCACGGACTTCCTGCGCAGTTTTCATGGTTGCTCCTCAAGCCTTCACCTGCTCCTTGGTGGGCATCAAGCGCGCCCGCTCCGGAGACAGGGCTTTATCTCGGACAGCAAGTTGTCCATGTTGGCGGCGTCATTTCGCGCCGCAATCAAGGTCGCCGCCATGCTTCTGACCGAGGCGGCCGCGAGCAAAGTATCCAGCGGCAGATCCACAGCAAAATCGCGCAGCACGCGCGCCACGATCTGGGCGGCCAGCAGCGAATCGCCGCCGAGTTCAAG
>DASWDF010000245.1:0-6014 GCA_036395475.1 Casimicrobiaceae bacterium | reverse complement strand
GCGAAAGGTCTCGAGCTGCGTGAGCTTGCCCGGATAAAGGATGAAGCCCTTGTCGCGAACACGCTCGTAGAACTCCTTGAACGCATATTTCGGATCGGCCGGCGCGTGAAACGTGACGATGATCGGCGCCTGAATGCGGGGGTCGAGGAAGACGAGAAATCCCAGCTCGGCCATCCCGGTCACCAACGTTTCGTAGTTTGCCGTGTAACGCGCCAGGCGCGCCGGCTGGCCACCTTGCGCCTCGAACTGTTCCAGCGCGGCGTCGAGCGCCACCACGACGTGTGTCGGCGGCGTGTATCGCCACTGCGTCGTCTTCTCCATGTACGTCCACTGGTCGTAGAGGTCGAGCGCGAGCGAGGTCGAGTTGCCCGCGCAGCGTTCCAGCACGCTGCGGCGCGCGAACACGAAGCCCATGCCGGGCGGTCCCTCGATGCACTTGCCCGAAGCCGCGACCAGCGCGTCGAAGGCGACCTCGCGGGCGTCGATGGCGATCGCGCCGAAGCTGCTCATCGCGTCGACGATGAGGCTCCTGCCACGCTTGGCGACGGCTTGGGCGATCTCGGGCAGCGGATTGAGAATGCCGGTCGAGGTCTCGCAGTGGATCAGCCCGACGTGGGTGATCGATGCATCGGCGTCCAGCAGCCGCGCCACGTCGCCTGCGGTCGTCGGTACATCGTCGGCGGTCTCGAACGTGCTGAGGGTGCGCCCCATCATTTCGGTCAGCCTCGCCATGCGCCTGCCGTACGCGCCATTGATCAGCACCAGCACGTGGCCATCGCGCGGCACGATGGTGTTGACCGCTCCCTCCACCGAGAACGTGCCGCTGCCCTGCATGGGAACGCAGACGTGCGTCGCGCCTGCATGGACGATCGCGGTCAGCCGCTCGCGCACGCGGGCGGTCACGGCGTTGAAACGACTGTCCCACGAGCCCCAGTCTCGCAGCATCGCGGACTTGGTCGCGAGCGAGGTCGTCAGCGGACCAGGGGTGAGCAGAATGGGGTCGCGGTCGAAATTACTCATCGAAGCATGGCTCCCTGGCTCGCAGTGTACATCGACGGCCGGTTCACACCGGTGCCGGCGGCTTCCGCCAGGTCTGCGTAGTGCCGAGCAGCCAGCGCGTCACCCCTGCGTAGATCAGGCATATCGTCGCCGACGTCGCGACGATCAGCGTGCTCATCGCGGCCGCCGCGCCGATCTCTCCCGACTCGTCGAGGTTGATGATCGCGATCGAAGCGACCTTGGTGTCGGGCGAGTACAGAAACACGACGGCAGAGATCGTCACCATCGCGTTGATGAAGAGATAGCGCGCGATGTCGAGAATCGCCGGGAGGCAGACCGGCACCGTCACGCGGAAGAAGGTCTTGTAGAACGGCACCTTGAGCGACGCCGAGACCGCCTCGAACTCATTGTCGAGAGCTTTGAGCGCGGTCACCGCGGTCAGGTGACTGGACGTGTAGTAGTGCACGATCGTCGACGCCGCCAGAATCAGCATGCCGCCGTAGAGGAAGTGCAGCGGATTGTCCGGATGGTTGAAGAAGAAGATGTAACCCAGGCCGAGCACCATGCCCGGCACGGCCATCGGAATCGTCGCGAGCAGTCGAACGATGGCCCGCAACGGGCGCATGCCGCGCGTCTTTTCGAGCAGATATGCGGTGCCGAACACGAGCGTCATACCGATCAAGGCGGTCAGCAGCGCCATCTTGAGGCTGTTGAAATACGAATCGATCACGCCGCCGTCGATCAGGCCGTAGATGTAATGGCGCAGGCTGAACGACAGGTCGTACGGCCAGAGCTTGATGAACGACGTGTAGATCGCCATGCCCAGCACTGCGAGGATGAATACGCTGACGACGATGCAGAACGCGAGCATCGCCAGGTCGAAGCCGCGGCTGGGCTTCGGGGCGTACGGCACAGCACGCGCCGAGAACTGCGACTGTTGCCGGCCCTGCATCCACCAGTCGACGATGAACGCGAGCAGCACCGGCAGCAGCAGCACCAGGCTTACGACCGCGCCCCGATTGAAGTTCTGCTGGCCGATCACCTGCTTGAAAATGTCGATGGCGAGAACGTTGAAGTTGCCGCCGATCACCTTCGGAATGCCGAAATCGCTGACGGTGTACGAGAACACGACCATCGCCGCGCTCACGAGCCCGTACCGCGCGCCCGGCAGCGTGATGGTGAAGAACTTCCGCAACCGCGGAGTGCCGAGCGATTCCGCTGCTTCGTAGAGCCGGCCATCGGCGAGCAGGAGCGAGGTGAGCACGATCATCAGCGCGTGCGGAAAGATCGCGTACACCGCGCTGATGATGATGCCGATCGGCCCGTAGACCGTGTTGCCGAAGAGCCAGCTCTTCAGCGCGCCCTGGTTACCGAACCACTGGATGAAAGAGATCGCCGCCAGCATCGACGGCGACAGGATCGGCGTCAGCGCGATCAGCCGGAAGCCTCCCTTCCACGGGATGCAGCTTCGCGTCAGCGCGTAGGCAAAAGTGAACGCGAGCGGGACCGTGATGGCGGTGACCATCAGGCCAACCCACAGGGTGTTGAATGCCGAGTCACGCAACGCGGCGTTCTGCAGGTACTCGCGGAACAGTTGCAACCCGACGAACGCTCCGCTTCTGTCTTCGGTGCTCTTGACCAGGATCATCGTCAGCGGCGCGAGCAGGAAGACGGCGAGCACCGCGCAGGACGCGAGCAACAGCCCCTGCGCGAGGCGATCCTCCCAGTGCGCGAGCGGCTTGACGCGCCCGCGCGGAAGCGACGGAAGGGGTGGGGCCGCAGTCGTCATCGAAGCCACTCTCCAGACCACAGTCGCGGATGATAACGAGGCGGCGACGAGCGAGCGACGAGATAGTACAAGTTAGTACAGCGAGGAGCGAGCGAGGAAGCCAACGAAGTTAGCGCCGCGAATGTGGTCTGGATCAAAGGAGGCGCATGCAGTCCGGCGGAAGGCCGACCCGCAGCGCCGTTCCCTCGGCGAGGTTCATCTCATCGCTGCTGTGCCGCGACAGGTTCACGACCAGCGGCTGGTCCTCGGCGCCGATGAGAGTCACCGTCACGAGGCAAAAGGCACCGAGAAATTCGACCTTGATCACCTTGCCGGGCGCGGCGTTCGCGTTGCCCTGGGCTGCGCCGTTGATCAGCACGTCCTCGGGACGCAGGTAGAGCTTGACGCGCGTTCCCGGTGCAACGGCTTTGGTACCGATGCCGCCGTGCAATACGAGGCTGCCGACGCGAAAACGGCCGGCGCCTTCGGCCACCGCCGAGAGTACGTTGACCTTGCCGACGAAATCCGCGACGAAGGCGCTTGCCGGGTCGCGATAGATCTGCTGCGGGGTACCGACTTGCTCGATCCGGCCGTGATTCATCACGACGACCACGTCGGCCATCGACAGCGCTTCCTCCTGATCGTGCGTGACCATGATGGTCGTCACGGCCAGCCGCTGCTGCAACGCGCGGATCTCGCCGCGCAGGCGCAAGCGTTCCAGCGCGTCGAGGGCGGATAGCGGCTCGTCGAGCAGCAAAAGCCCCGGCGAAGTCGCCAGCGCGCGGGCCAGCGCGATGCGCTGTTGCTGGCCCCCGGAGAGCTGCCCGGGATACTTCGGCCCCGCATCGGGCAAGCCGACGAGCTTGAGCAACTCGGCGACGCGGCGCTTGATCGCGTCCTGCCCCCTGCGGCGATTGACGAGCCCGTACGCGACGTTGGCGAAAATGGTCAGGTTCGGGAACAGCGCGTAGGACTGGAAGACGATGCCATAGTCGCGCTGCATCGCCGGCAGCCGCGAGATGTCGCGACCGCCCTGAACGATCGTCCCCTCGTCCTGAGTCTCGAGCCCGGCAATGATGCGCAAAAGCGTCGTCTTGCCGCAACCCGACGGACCGAGAAAGATCATCAGCTTGCCACGCTCGACGGCGAGCCTGATGGCGGACAGCGCGGTGAACTTGCCGAAGCGCTTGGTGATTTCGGAGAGCTTGAGGTACGGCTCGTCGGGAGGTGGTGCAGAGCCGGTCATCGCTTCACTGGTGGAACGTCTGTCGGAGCAGCTGCCAACGCGGCGCTACCCGTTGTCCTTCGACAGAGCCTGCCCTGAGCTTGTCGAAGGGCTCAGGACGAACGGGTAGCTTCGGTACACGCTCGCATGCCCGCTCGTCGGCGCGCACGCGCCTAACACACCTATTTCTTCGGCGCCGACTTGGCGTCGTAGCGCTTGGTCCACTCGGCGAGGATTCTGTCGCGGTTCTTCGCTTCCCATGCGAAATCGATCTTGGTCAGCCGCTTTTCGTAATCGGCGGGAACGAAGTCCAGCGGCTTGGCGATGCCGGGAATCGCGACCACGGCGAAATTCTTGGCAAATAGCGCCATCGCCTCCGGGGTCGCCAGCCAGTCCATCAGCTTGCGCGCGGCTTCGACTTTCTTGGTCGTCTTCATGATGCCCGAGGCCTCGAGGTCCCAGCCCAGACCCTCGCTCGGGAAAATGATATCGATCGGCGCCCCCGATTTCTTGGTCGTCACCGCGCGGTACTCGAACGACACGCCGATCGGAAACTCGCCCGCTCCCGCCTGCCGGCACGGTTGCGAGCCCGAATGCGTGTAGAGCCCGATGTTCTCGTGCAGCGCGTCCATGAACTTCCATGCATCGGCCTCGCCCCACATCTGCAACCAGCCGGCGACATCGAGGAAGCCTGTGCCGGACGACGCGGGATTGGGCATCACGATCTTGCCTTTGTACACCGGCTTGGTCAGATCCTTCCATGACTCCGGCTTGGGCAGACCCTGCTTTGCGGCCTCGACGGTATTGAAGCACACGGCCGCGCCGTACACGTCCATGCCGACCCATTCCGGCGGCTTCTTCGGATCGACGTATTGCGGCGAGAGCTTCTCGAGCCCCTTCGGCGCATAACCTTGCAGCAGACCTTCATTGGCGAACACGGCCATGCTGGACGCGGAAGTCCCCACCACCAGGTCCGCCTGCGGGTTGGCCTTCTCGGCGAGAACCTTGGCAGTGATGATGCCGGTCGAATCGCGGACCCACTTGAGCGTCACGTCCGGGACCGCCTTGTAGAACGCCTCCTCGTAGGCCTTGATCTGGTCGGTTTCGAGCGCGGTGTAGACCAGGAGCTCGGTCTTCTGCGCCAGGGCCGGGGCGGCCCAGGCCGTCGCACCGACGATCGCGACGCTGGCGACACGTTGCCACCAACACTTGCTTGCCAAGAAACGCATTGTTCTCTCCCCCAGGAATTGAGCTGCGGCCGAAAAATGCTACGCCCAACGCATGCGCCACGCAAATAATGATCAGTTCGTGCCGCGTTCCGCCATGCGGCCAATTCACGACGCTCGTGATGTGCGCGGACGCCAATAACCTGACGAGATCGCGGGATGGTGGCCATGAAAGCTGATTTGACATTTCCACCCATGTTGTATATTGTCTACAATCTGCAAATTCTACTTGAGGGGAGTGCGTCATGAGTTTTTCCTACCGACGTACCTACCGGGGCCCTATCGAGGCGGTATTGCTCGACTGGGCCGGCACGACCATGGACTTCGGCTGCATGGCGCCCGCCGTCGTATTCGTGCAGGTCTACGAGCGTCAGAAGGTCCCCATCACCATGGACGAGGCGCGCGCGCCGATGGGGGCGCACAAGAAAGTGCACATCCAGAAGATCTCCCAGCTGGACGCGGTGCGCCGCCGCTGGCAGGAAATCCGCGGCCGCCCGCCGAACGACGACGACGTGAATGCCATGTTTGCCGAATTCGTGCCACTGCAGCTCGCGTGCCTGTCCCAATACTCCAAGCTCATCCCGGGCACGCTGGAGGTGGTGGCGGAACTCCGCAAGCGCGGCGCCAAGATCGGATCCACCACGGGCTACCTGAGCGAAATGATGAAGATCAATCGCGACGACGCGAAGCGGCAGGGCTACGACCCGGATTCCACGGTGTGCGCGTCGGACGTGCCGGCCGGCAGGCCCTACCCGTACATGTGCCTGCAGAACGCCATCAACCTGAAGGTCACCAC
>DASWDF010000244.1:0-24979 GCA_036395475.1 Casimicrobiaceae bacterium | reverse complement strand
GTCACGCGTTGTGGGCGCACGACCAAGGGCGTAGAGTGAATCGTCCCAACGGGGTTGCTGCCTTGCACGCATCGCGCAACGGCAGGACCACCCGACGCAGTCAAGGAGGCACCCATGGCCACGTACAAAGTCGGATACTTCGTCGGCAGTCTCTCGTCAACCTCCATCAACCGTCTGCTCGCCAAGGCCCTGGGGCGGCTCGCGCCGCCCGAACTGGTGCTGACCGAGATCCCCATTAAAGACCTGCCGCTCTACAGCCCGGACTTTGATGCTGACTACCCGCCAGTGGCGCGCGCGCTCAAGCAGTCCATCGCCGACGTCGACGCGGTGCTTTTCGTTACGCCCGAATACAACCGTTCGATTCCCGGCGGGCTGAAGAACGCCATCGACTGGGCCAGCCGACCCTGGGGCAAGAACTCGTTTGCGCGCAAGCCCACGGGCGTGATCGGCACCTCGCCCGGCGCCATCGGCACCGCGGTGGCGCAGCAGAGCCTGCGCGGCGTGCTGTGTTATTGCAATTCGCCGCTGATGAACCAGGTTGAGGCCTACATTCAGTTTAGGCCCGGGCTCATCACCGCCGACGGCGAGGTCACCGACGAAGCCACCCAGGAGTTCCTGCGCAACTACATGACGGAACTGCACGCCTTCATCGCGCGCGTGCTGACCGTACTGCCGCGCAACGCCTGACAGAGACCCGTGACGGCCGCCGGAACGGACTGGGCTGTGCAGCTGAAGCGAGTCACTGACTACCCGGCGGCGGCTTGGGATCGCCCAGGCGCCGCTCGCCAGTTCAACGGCCGCTTACCGAAACAATTCCGTGACGACGCTGGCCAACAGCTCTTGGCCGGTAAGCGCCCGTCTGACCGTGGAGCTTGCCGTTGTTCCACGGCTCGCGGCGACCTGCTGTTGTCGATTGCATCGCGGTCTCTTTTCGGTTGAAGGGAGACCTCTATGCGCTCATGGGTCGCAATGTACGCGCTGTTAGAGTTCGCTGTCCGACCCGTTGCTGACTGTCGCGCTATGGAAAGCGTCATTCCCGGAGTACGCCGAACACGCAGACGCGGACACATAGACGACGCGCCGAAAGCGGTCGTTTGCGCCGAATCGAACAATCGCCTCATTCCAAGGTACCGGAGCGCGAATTTTCGCGACGACAAGCGTCCCGCGCCGGCCGGTAAAAGCACATAAGGGCCACATGTAAAACCCCGCGCCAATTCGCCATCCCGCGAGCGCTCTATTTCTTCTCCAGTAGCAGCGTCGCTTGCTTGCGCAATATTGGAATAAGGCGTTTCGCTGCCTTCGCCAGGAGCCAAGGCAACGACATTTCGATGCGCAGAGCGTCCTCCAGCACTTCAATGCTCGCCGCCGCAGTTTGGCCGAGCGCGCGCATGCGGAAGCGCAATGTATCTCCTTGCCAAGTCTCCTGCTCCATCGCAATCATCCCTCCGAGGTGACCGTTGGTGCGGGCGAGGCCCTCTTTAAGCCGGCGGACAGCCTCGACCTTCCCGAGACGATGGCCGACGATGACTGTGACGGTATCGCTCACGGAAACTGTAACTGCGTAACGTGGACGTGCATGCGCGCTATTATGATCGAACTGCGATCGCGGCACCGCTCAAGGCATGGCGACTACTCTTGCTCACAAAAGGGCGGCGAGCACACGCAGCGGCAAGCCGGTGCCGATGGTCGGCGTACCACAAGGCAACGTACGCCGTTTCATCATCGAACGCACCGTCGATCGATGGAGTGCCGGCGATACTACAGCGTCCCACAAATTTCACGTCGAAAACGGCGGGTTCCCATTGATCGCTCAGGGCTCTGGCGATCCTGTGTCTATATCGCCGCGGCTTAACTCGGCGCGTGCCGCTGCTGCCAGGGCTTGATATCTGGTTCGGAAGGCATCGAGGTTTTCTTCCTCAAGTTCTTCTAGATCAAGAAGAGCGTTATGAGCGCCTTTCGTGGCTCGGATCAGTTCGTCGAGTTTCACTTGGATTGCCTCGGTGTCTCTATTCTGGGTATTTTGAATGAGAAAGACCATCAGGAAGGTGATGATCGTAGTGAGAGCGAGCGGTCAAGTGCATCTACCGAGCAACTTCGAAAACACTGCGATCAACTCAATCACGCCCCGCAGTCGCGCATAGCGCGGCAGGGTTCTCCACAACGCTTCCGAGCTCGCCGACACGGCGTGATCACGCAGACTTGGCGTTTATACACGGCCTCGGTCGATCTCGGCGGTCGTAAACGGCCACAAGACATCGCCTCTTTGTCGTTGAGCGCGAGGATTACACGCGCGCCCCGGATCCGTCGACCGCAGACAAGCGCTCATCCTAAGCATGCTGGTGCTTGTGATTCGTGCGTGGCGGGCTCGGTAATATTGCGACGCCGAATTAATCCTTCCGAGCGGAAAATGGCGGGAATCGGCCGGAAATATTACCGGCCATTTTCGCAGAAATCGTTATCTGGCGCGGCTTTCCAAGCGATGACCGGACGGACTGTTAATCCGCAGGTCCCAGGTTCGAGCCCTGGTCGGGGAGCCACAGATCCGCGTCTCCGCGATAGCATCCACTGACTCCGACGCAAACTGTACCCAAAGTGTAGCCAGCATTCCGCTTCGCGTTTGATGCGCCCCTCGTATGTCGAACAGCGGGATTGGTGCAGTCGCGCCGGGAGCGAGTCGTAGCGCCGGCAACGCTACGCTTAATGGCGGTCGACAGTGCCCGGCGCCTGCCGCGGTGCACCCTTCGTCCTTGCCGCCCGTCCGCCGCGTAAGCTTCGATCGCCGTGCGAGGGACGCAGATTGTCGCCATCTCTTCCAAGCATCCGGCACTCGGCGGCCAGCGCCAGCAGATTCGGATCCCTTTCACGCCGGCGCGGCAGCAGCAGCGCAATCACTTGCCTCGCTACGTATCGTGGACTTAGCGGAATCAGCTGAATTCGTGGACTGAACGAGGTCACCCTTCCTGGTAGAAGGCTGTAGCCGACGCCGCCGCTCACCAGGTTGATCAGCGAGAAGATGTCGCCGACACGCATCACGACGTTGGGCATATAACCGGCTCGGTTGAAGAGCTCGCCGAAATCGCTGGCCGTCGCGAACTCGTCGTTCAGCGCTACGAATTTCTCGTCGCGCACGTCTGCGAGGTCGATGTGCGCGCGTCCGGCGTACGAACTTCCGATCGGCGCGGCGAAGAAGATGTCGTCCTCGAACAGCGGCACCGACAACAATTCGGAATTCTCGTGCGCCCTGTGCAGCGCGATGAGGATCGCATCGAGACGGCCCATGGCGATCTGCTCGGACAGACCGCGGTTCGACCCGAGCGTGAGGTCCAGGTCGAGCGACGACTTGCGCAGCTTGAGCCGCATCACGAGTTGTGGAATGGTACTGACGGTCAGCGAGTAAAGCGCGCCGATCTTCAGCCGCGGCGAAGCAAACCCGGCGGCTTCGCGCGTCTTGCGCAGTCCCTCCTCGCACTCGTACAGCGCGCGCTCGGCGTACTCCGCAAACGTATACGCGGCCTGCAGCGGAATCAGCTTGCGCCCATCGAGCTTGAACAGCGGGCAGCGCGTGCTCTCCTCGAGCGAATGCAGGGCGCGATGCACGCTGACCACGCTCTGGCCCATGGTTTCGGAGACGCGGCTCATGCTCCCGGTCTTCATGAAGGCCAGGAACACGTCGAGCTTCTTCAGCGTGATGCCTTCGTCGATTGGCATGGACGCCCCCCGGCCGGGCGGTACCCGGGATCGCCGCGGATCGTTAACTTAAGAGTAACGCATTTCCGCCCCGCTTGATTGATAGGGGCGGCCGCTGCCAATAGAGTGCGTCGGCGTGGATCACCTTTCCAAGGTGACCGAATGGAGGAGACATGAACGTTGTGCGCCGCAGGCTGGTTACCGGGTCCGTTGTTTCGCTATCTCTCGCGCTTGCCGGCTTCGGCACGCGCGCGCAGGCGGCAACGACCCTCAAGATTTCGCATCAATTTCCCGGCGGAACGATCGAGCAGGGTGACTTTCGCGATCGCCTCTGCCGGCGCTTCGCGCAGGAAGTCGACAAGCGCACCAACGGAGCGCTCAAGTTCGACATCTATCCGAACTCGTCGCTGGTCAAGGTCAACACTCAATTCAGCGCGATGCGCCGCGGTGCTCTCGACCTCTCCCTGGTGCCGCTTTCCTACTCCGGCGGCGAGGTGGCCGAGACCAATATCGGTCTGCTGCCGGCCCTGGTGCCTTCCTACGACGTCGGCGCGAAATGGAAGGGCGCCGAAGTCGGCAAGCTGCTCTCCCAGGTGCTCTCCGACAAGGGCATCGTCATCGTGAGCTGGATCTGGCAGGCGGGCGGCGTTGCGAGCCGCACGAAGCCGTTGGTGCAGCCCGAGGACGCGAAAGGCATGAAGGTGCGCGGCGGCAGCCGGGAGATGGACATGCTGTTCAAGGAGGCCGGCGCCTCGGTGTTGTCGCTGCCTTCGAACGAGATCTATGCGGCGATGCAGACCGGCGCCATGGACGCGGCGCTCACTTCCTCGACCAGCCTGATCTCGTTCCGGCTGGAGGAGGTATCGAAGTTCCTGACCAGCGGTCGCGGCAAGTCGTACTGGTTCATGTTCGAGCCGTTGATGATGTCGAAGCAGGTGTTCGACAAGCTGCCGAAGGCGCAGCAGGACATCATTCTGGCGGTGGGCGCGGAACTCGAAAAGTTCGCCGTCGACAGCGCCAAGGCCGACGACGTCGCGGTCGCCAACGTGTACACGAAAGCCGGCGCCAAAGTCTTCGATCTCGACGACGCGACGCTCAAGAAATGGCAGATGCTGGCGCGCCCGGTCTGGAAGGACTACAGCGGCAAGAACGAAAACTGCGCCAAGCTGCTCGCTGCGGCGGAGAAGCTGCTATGACCCACGGCATCGATATCGACGGATTGCCGGAGGTCGAACCGGAGCACCACGCCGGCCAGCTGGGTGCGCTGGAGCGTGCCGTCGAGGCGGTCCACAATGCCGTCGTTGCGTTCGGCGCGCTCGCGCTCGTTGTCGCTGCGGTCGTCCTTACCTATAGCGTCTTTTCGCGCTACCTGTTCCATGCCGCAACCGACTGGCAGGACGAGGTGGCCGTGTTCGCGATCGTGGGCGCGGTGTTTCTCGCTGGGGCGTGGGTGCAGGATCACCGCGGTCACGTCGGCATCGAGGCGCTGGCGAGCGTGCTGCCCCCGCAGCTCGACCGTCTCCGCATCGTCGTCGTCGACGTGCTGACGCTCGCGTTCTGCGCGTTCTTCGCGTGGAAGTCGTGGACGCTGTTTCACGAAGCCTGGGTCGACAAGATGACGACGTCGTCGACGTTCGCTCCGCCGCTTGCGATCCCATACGGATTAATGGCGGTCGGGATGACTCTGCTGGTCGCGCAAGTGGCGTTGCAGATCGCCGGCCATTTCGCACCGAGCATGCGCCGCGCAGGGAGCCGATCATGAGCATCCTTGCGCTCGGGCTTCTGTTCGGAGCCGTTACGCTGATCGTCATGTTTTCCGGCATGCCGATCTCGTTCGCCCTGGGCTTCGTCGCCGTGGTGTTCATGGCCTTGTTCATGCCCGCGTCGGCGCTCGACACGGTTACGCAGAGTGTTTACGAGGAGATGGCGTCGATCACGTTGCTGTCGATCCCGCTATTCATTCTCAAAGGTGCGGCGATCGGGCGTTCCAATGCCGGACGCGACCTCTATTCCGCGATGCACGCCTGGATGCAACGGGTTCCCGGCGGACTCGGCATTGCGAACGTGTTCACCTGTGCGCTGTTCGCGGCGATGGCCGGATCGAGCCCGGCGACCTGCTCGGCGATCGGCAGTGCCGGCATCCCCGAGATGCGCAAGCGCGGCTACTCGCCCGGGTTTGCCGCCGGGATCATTGCCGCGGGCGGCACGCTCGGCATCCTGCTGCCGCCGTCGATCACCATGATCCTCTATGCGGTTGCGGCGGAAGTCTCGCTCGGCCGGTTATTCCTCGCCGGCATCGGCCCCGGCCTCCTGCTCGTGGCGCTGTTCGCACTTTACGCGATGTACCGCTACCGGAAGGAGTTCGCTGCTGCGAAGGCCGCGTATGCTCGCGAAGGCACACACTCCGCGTACCTCGAACAGACGACCTATACGCTGCGCGAAAAGGTCGAGATGCTCCCGCGCGTGCTGCCCTTCGTGATCCTGCTGATCGGGGTGATGGTGGCGCTGTACGGCGGGTACGCGACACCATCGGAAACGGCGGGGCTGGGCGGCGTGCTCGCGCTCGTGTTGATCGCGGTCATCTACCACGTGTGGCGCCCGCGCGACGTCAAGCCGATTCTCGCCGCGACGCTTAAGGAATCGACGATGCTGATGTTCATCATCGGCATGTCGCTGCTCTTCTCGTACGTCATGAGCTATCTGCACATCAGCCAGTCGGCCGCCGAAGCGATCGTCGGCATGCACCTGTCGAAGTGGCTGCTACTGACGGCAGTCCTGCTGATGGTCGTGGTTCTCGGGTTCTTCCTTCCGCCGGTCTCGATCATCCTGATGACGGCGCCGATCATATTGCCGCCCCTCAAGGCAGCGGGATTCGACCTGATCTGGTTCGGCGTGCTGATGACCATCGTCATGGAAATGGGACTGATCCATCCGCCGGTGGGGCTCAACATCTTCGTGATCAAGAACATCGCGCCCGACATTCCGCTCCGGGACGTGATCCTCGGTGTGCTGCCGTTTGTGCTTCTCATGCTGATCGCCGTGGTCCTGATCTGCATCGTACCCGGCATCGCGAACGCCTTTCCCGACCTCGTGATGGGGGCGGTGACGAAATGAACGCCCCTGTCGCCTCCCTGCGAGTTTGGAACAAGCGCGCACAGGCGCGTGAGCGCCGTCTCGGACGCGTGGCCGCGAGGCTCGCGGGTGAGCTGCGCGGCAAGATCGTGCCTTCCGATGCGGTCGTCGCGCTGCTCGAGGAAGCGATCGAACCCGGTGATCGCGTCTGCCTCGAAGGCAACAACCAGAAACAGGCGGATTTCCTGGCGCTCGGGCTGACGCGTGTCGACCCGGCGCGCGTCAACGATCTGCACATGGTGCAGTCGGTGCTAGCCCTGCCGGAGCATCTCGACCTGTTCGAGCACGGCATTGCTTCGCGTCTCGATTTCTCTTTTTCCGGACCGCAGGCGGGCCGGCTCGCGCAGCTCGCCGGGGCGGGCAAGCTGAACATCGGCGCGATTCACACCTACCTCGAGCTCTTCGCCCGCTATTTCGTCGACTTGACGCCGAACGTCGCGCTAGTGGCGGCGCAGGCGGCCGATCGCGAGGGCAATCTGTATACCGGGCCGAACACCGAGGATACGCCGGTGATCGTCGAAGCAACCGCCTTTGCGAGCGGCATCGTCATCGCGCAGGTGAACGAGATCGTCGATACGCTGCCTCGTATCGACATTCCGGCCGATTGGGTCAGCTTCGTCGTGAAGAGCCCGCAGCCTCACTATATCGAGCCGCTCTTCACGCGTGATCCGGCCCAGATTTCCGAGATCCAGGTTCTCATGGCAATGATGGCGATCAAGGGCATCTATGCGCAGTACGGTGTGGATCGCCTGAATCACGGCATCGGCTTCGACACGGCCGCGATCGAGTTGCTGCTGCCGACGTACGCCGAGTCGCTCGGCCTGCGCGGGAAGATCTGCCGCCACTGGGCGTTGAATCCGCATCCCACGCTGATACCCGCCATCGAGGCAGGCTTCGTCGAGTCGGTGCATTCGTTCGGTTCCGAGCTCGGCATGGAAGACTACATACGCGCGCGGCCCGACGTGTTCTTCACCGGACCCGACGGCTCGATGCGCAGCAATCGCGCGTTCTGCCAGACGGCGGGGCATTATGCGTGCGACATGTTCATCGGCTCGACGTTGCAGATCGACCTCGCCGGCAACAGCTCGACCGCCACGGTCGGCCGCATCTCGGGCTTCGGTGGCGCGCCCAACATGGGTGCCGATGCGCGCGGGCGGCGCCATCCGACCGCCGCATGGCTGCGTGCCGGACGTGAGGCAACGAGCGAGACGGGCGCGGCGCCGCGGGGACGCAAACTGGTCGTGCAGATGGTCGAAACCTTCCGCGAGCACATGCAACCGGCATTCGTCGAACGCCTCGATGCTTGGCAGCTCGCCGAGTCCGCCGGAATGGATCTGCCGCCGGTGATGATCTACGGCGACGACGTGACGCACATCGTCACCGAAGAAGGCATTGCCAATCTGCTGCTCTGTCGCGACGCGGGGGAGCGCGAGCAAGCGATCCGCGGGGTCGCAGGATACACGCCGGTGGGTCTCGCGCGCGATCGTCGCGCAGTCGCGGCCCTTCGTGCGCGCGGGGTGATTCGCCGCGCCGAAGACCTCGGCATCGATCCACGCGAGGCCTCGCGCGATCTGCTCGCTGCGCGCTCGATCAAGGATCTCGTTCGCGCGTCCAACGGGCTATACAAGCCGCCGAAGCGCTTTCGCAACTGGTAGGTCCCATGGAACATCTCCATTTCAACTTCAAAGGCGGAGCGCTCGCCGCCGGCACGCGCCGTTCCCGCATCGTCGGCGTCGTGGCATCGGGCAACCTTGAAGCGCTGATCGAGCCGACACCCGACGAAGCGGGATGCGCGATCGACATCAACACGGCAGCGGTCGGTTTCGGCAGAACATGGGAAGCGGTGCTGCGCGACTTCTTCGAGCGCCATCCGCTGTCGAACATTCGGATTTCGATCAACGATGCCGGCGCGACGCCGGCGATCGTCTCCCTGCGGCTCGATCAGGCCGTCGAAGCGCTCAACGATCGAGAGGGGCGCTAATGCACAGCTACTACGAACGCTCCGCACGCGAACGAATCGACGAGATCGTCGACGCCGGGTCGTTCCGGGAAATCCTGCCGCCGACAGCGCGGACGCTGTCGCCGCATTTGCAAGCGCTCGACCTGCCCGTCGCCTTCGACGACGGCGTGATCGTTGGCACCGCAATCATGGATGGCCTGCCGGTGCTGATCGCGGCGCAGGAAGGCGGATTCATGGGCGGTGCGGTCGGCGAAGTCCACGGCGCGAAGCTCGTGGGATTGCTCGAGCGCGCCATGCGCGACAAGGTCGCCGGCGTCGTCTTGTTGCTCGAATCGGGCGGCGTGCGCCTGCAGGAAGCCAACGCGGGCCTGATCGCGGTCTCCGAGGTGATCCGCGCGATTCTGGCGTCACGCGCGGCCGGCATCCCGGTCGTCGCCGCGATTGGCGGTCAATATGGCTGCTTCGGAGGCATGGGCATCGCTGCGGCGTGCTGCACCACGATCGTAATGTCCGAAGAGGGTCGCCTCGGACTCTCGGGCCCGGAAGTGATCGAAACCGCGCGCGGCGTCGACGAGTTCGATTCCCGCGACCGTGCACGCGTGTGGCGCACCGTCGGTGGCAAGCATCGTTATTTGCTCGGTGACTGTTCGGCGCTCGTCGACGATTCGGTCGACGCGTTCCGCACCGCGCTCCTCGCAGCCATCCGCACCGGCGATCGTTTCGATGTCGAAGCGCTGCAGCGCGAGCAAGCGTGGCTCGACCGACGCCTGCAACGGTTCGGTCACTGCACCGACGGCGAGGACATCTGGCGGCTGCTCGGCTGGCCCGAGCCCGAACAAGTGCCGCTGTTCACGCCCGACGAATTCCTGGCGCAGGCACGCGAAAGGCGGATGCAATGAAGTGGCAGGATGCGGCGAGCAGGTTGTTTCCGCAGGGACACGACATCCGCGCCGATGGCGCGTTCCTCGCCGGCACAGGACGGAGTGGCGAGGTCGTGTTCGACGTGGTCGGCTCGACACAGCACACCGAAATCGGCGTCGATCTCGCGCTGGCGATGGCCAAGCGCGTGCTCGCAACGGTGCGCGACCATCCGGGCCGGCCGATCCTTTTCCTCGTCGACACGGCGGGGCAACGCTTGCGTCATCGCGACGAGCTGCTCGGCATCAACCGCTACATGGGTCATCTCGCCAAATGCGTCGAGCTCGCGAGAGCGCGCGGCCACCGCGTGATCGGCCTCGTCTACGATCAAGCGCTTTCTGGGGGATTTCTCGCGAGCGGCATGATGGCGGATCTTTGCGCCGCCTTGCCCGATGCCGAGATCCGGGTCATGAATTTGCCGGCCATGGCGCGCGTGACGCGTCAGCCGGAAGAGCGCCTGCGCGCGCTCGCCGCGAAGTCGCCGGTGTTCGCGCCCGGCGCGATCAATTACGTGCGGATGGGCGCGATCGACCGCATTTGGGATGGGGATCTTGCCGATTGCCTGCGAGACGCGCTTGTCCGCGCCGATGCGCAAGACCGCCGCAGCGAAGCGGGTCTCGAGCGCGGTGGTCGCGTGCTCGCGAAGCCGATTGCCGCACGGGTGCTGAGCGAGTGACCGAAGGCGACCTTGCAGCAGGCGACGACGTTGCGGTGACGCGCGCGCCGCTCGATCGTCATACACTCGTATGGATCCAGCCGTGCGAGAGCGAGCGCACGTACGCCCTTGCGCGCGACGAGCTCCGTCGCGATGCGCTTCGACGCTGGTTCGCCAATGACTGGCCCCTGGTGGTGCGTCGCCCCGATTGCGTGGTGCGTTCCGATCATGTCGCTCTCGGCTTGCCGCTTCCTCCGTCCGAAGGAAAGCATCGGCTCCGTTTCGAGGTGCACAACGAGGCGATCGGTCGATTTTCGCCGCCGCTAGCCCTCGACGAGGCTGCGCTTTGCCTGCCGCGGAAGTGGGGCAGACCGCTTGCCGAGCTTGCAACGCGCGCGATGCGCTGCGGCGTCACGCTACGCGTCTACGGATCCATGGCGTGGCAGGCGTTGACGGGCCTCGACTACGTGACCGCGCAATCCGATGTGGACTTGTGGTGGCAACCGGGCGATGACGCGCAGCTCCACAGAGTCCTCGGAATCATCGCGCGGTGGGAGAAGCGCTACGGCATGCCCGCGGATGGCGAAATCGTGTTTCCGTCCGGCGCCGCTGTCGCCTCGCGCGAATGGCGTGAGCAGCGTTCGGACGATCGTGTACTCGTGAAGCGCATCGGTACGCTCGAACTGGTCTCCCGAAATACGCTTGCGGCTGCGCTGCGATCTGGCGGGCAGCGGTGCACGGCGTGACGATGGCCGGCGTCGCTACCGTCGCGCGTCCGCAGCTGCGGGTGCTGCCCGCCACGGCGCGCACGAACGTGACGCTCGCGCCGCACGCCATCGCACGATTCGCGACGCGCGCGCTGTGGGACGAGCTGGCGCTCTATCCGAAACCCGGGCTTGTGTCGTTGGGCGATTCGGGCTCGCACGCCGACATGGATGGGTCGACTTTCGTGCGCAGCCTTTTTGCGTTGCGGGGTCATTTCCGCGCCATGGCCGCTGCCGGCGCGTGTGCGGCGCCGTTTAGCGAGTTGCGCGACTTGGGGCTTCGGGCCGAAGCAGCCATGTTGTCGGCGACACGCGGCGTCAATACGCATCGCGGAGCTATCTTCGCGCTCGGGCTGCTAGGCGCGGCGACTGCTTTGACGAGCGCGCGTGCACAAACCCTCGACGGTCGCACGTTGCGCGAGACGCTGCACAGCACCTGGCGGCGTGCGCTGGAGGAGCGTCCGGCCGGACCACCGCCTTTTTCGCACGGCGTGCAGGCAGCGGAGCGCTACGGTGCGAGCGGGGCGCGCGGCGAGGCATGCGCCGGTTTCCCGAGCGTCTTCGACGTGGCGCTGCCGGCGCTGCGCGCGGCGCGGCAGCAGGGCCATGATGCACGGCGTGCTCGCCTTGGGGCTCTTTTCGCTCTGCTCGAAAGCGTTGAGGACACGAACATCCTGTACCGCGGCGGCAGCGCCGGGCTCGAGTACGTGCGTCGGAGCGCGCGCGATTTCCGCGCCGCAGGCGGCGTCGATACACCGGATGCGATCGTGCGCGCCGAACGCATTCATCGCGAATTCGTGGCCCGTGGCCTCTCGCCGGGGGGTTGCGCCGACCTACTCGCTTCCGCTTTGTTCATCGACGCGGTCCAAGCAGCAACCCCATGAGTTTCGCGCTGCTCTGCCCGGGGCAGGGTGCGCAACATCCGGGCATGCTGAACATCGCCGCGCATCACGCCATGTCGGCCGAGGTGCTTCGGGCCGCCACGGCCGCGCTCGGCGAGGATCTTCACGCGTGGCTCGCCGATCCGGTCCTTTTCTTCGAGAACGCGCGCGCCCAGCCGCTGGTCTGCATATCCCAGCTTGCATGGTGGGCCGCGCTGCGCGAGCAGCTTCCTACACCGATCGCGTTCGCAGGTTACAGCGTGGGCGAGCTTGCAGCGTACGCCGTCGCGGACGCGCTCGACGCCGCAGCGCTCGCGCAGCTCGCGCGCGAGCGCGCCAGGTTGATGGAGGAGGCGGTGGTCGAACGCGGCGGCCTCATTGCACTGCGCGGAATCTCGCGTCGGACGACAGCCGACATGTGCGACCGCCACGGCGCTTTCATCGCTATCTCGATGGACGAGGACGCATACGTGATCGGCGGCACGCAGTCGAGGCTCGACGCCGTGGCGGAGGCTGCCGTGCGTTTCGGCGCTGAAATCACGTGCCTGCGTGTCGGGGTCGCTTCTCACACGCCGCTCCTCGCTACGGCCGCGACGGCGTTCCGTGTGATCCTCGAAGGCTCGAGCTTGCAGGCACCGGCCCGCCCCGTTGTCGCCGGTGTCGACGGCTCGTGGGTGCTCACGCGCGAGCGCGCTATCGACGTGCTGTCGAAACAGATCGCGCGCACGATCGAATGGTCGCGCTGCATCGATGCACTGTACGAGCGCGGCTGCAGGGTATTCCTGGAGCTTGGCCCCGGGGCAGCGCTTTCCAGAATGGTGCGGAAGCGCCTGCACCGCGTGGAAGCGCGATCGGTCGACGAGTTTCGCGCCCCTGCTGCGGTTGCCGCGTGGGTCGCGCGAAGCGTCGCTCGCACGGCGTTGCGCCCCTGACGCCATAGCGAAATGGGGAGCCAAAATATTCAAGCGCCTGCACGTCAGTGCGCGATCCCGATATGGAACGACGAATATTTCCAATGTTGGAAATATTCGAGCAAGCAACAAATCCGGCTTCCCGCATTACCTCGATGTGCTTCGTTTGTCGGCTGCGATGATGGGCTGCTCAACGGGTCGCATGAACACCCAGACCTACGATGGCATTTCGCGGCCGGTGCCGCCCACGGTATCATGCCTCGCGAAGCGCACGCATGGACACCAAGATGTCTGCCACGAGCAGTCTCGCTTCTTTTGTCCGCGATCTCGATCCGGCCTTGCCCGCGGCGGTTCTGGGGCAAGCTGTGCGATGCGTTCTGGATTGCATCGGTGTCGCCATTGCTGGAACCCAGACGCCGATGGCGAAGATCAGCGCATCGTTTGCGCTCCAGCAATTCGCACCGGGCAATTCCACCGTAATAGGGTCGCAGACGTCGTTGAGCGTCACCGGCGCAACGTGGGTCAACGGGGCTTGTGCCAGCGCGCTCGATATGGACGACGGCAACCGCCTCGCCATGGGACATCCCGGCGCGAGCATCATTCCAGCGGCCATCGCAATCGCCGAGCAGACGGGTGCCAGCGGAAGGCAATTCCTCGCCGCGTTGGTGGCCGGTTATGAAGTCGCGGTCCGGGCCAGCGCCGCGCGTGTCTCCTGGTATAAGGAAGAGATGTATTCGACCGGCATCTGGGGCGTGTTTGGCGCAACTGCCGCCGCCGGCAAGTTGCTCGAGTTCGATGAAGCCACGCTTCAATCGGCGCTCGGCACGGCCGGTTCGCACGGCGCATTTCCGCCCGGCGGGTTGCAGGCGAATCACGCCATGGTCAAGGAGACGATTGCGTGGAGCGGCGTGACGGGCGTCTCCGCCGCGCTACTCGCGCAGCAGAACTTCCTCGGTCCTGCGGACTTCCTGGACTACTCCAAACGCTGGGATACGTCGGCGCTCGTGGCCGGGCTCGGCGATCCGAACGGATACGCGATTCTCGAGACATATTTCAAACCGTACGCAGTGTGCCGCTGGGCACACGCCGCGGTAGACGCGGTGCTCGAGCTCAAGCATCGGCACCCGCTGCGAATCGAGGAGATCGAAGCGGTCGAGGTCGAAACGTTCGCGGAGGTGACGCGCCTCGCGAATTGCGAACCACGCAATACGATTGCCGCGCAGTTCAGCATCCCGTTCGCACTCGCGGTCGCCTTGCTGTACGACAGGATCGGTCCGGCCGAAGTCAGCGACACGCATATCCACGATCCGGCGATCCTGGATCTCGCGCGCAAAGTTCGAGTATCGGTCGACAACGAGATCGACCGTCAATTTCCGGCAAAGACGATGGCGCGCGTGACGATCCGCACGCATCGGGGCGACTGTCAGACGAGCGTCGAATACCCGCGTGGGAATCCGGAAAACCCGCTCGGCGATGCGGAGTTGGAAGCCAAGTTCCTCTTGCTCACCCGTGATTTCATCAGCGAGAAGCGCAGCCGTGCGTTGCTAGCCGCCATTCGCGACCTCCCGCGAGCCGAGAACGTCTTCGCATTTACTGAATTGCTCCGATACTAGGCTTGGTCAAGGCGAAGCGGCAGATATCGAAGGCGGCGATCTCTGTCGGTGTCGCTCCGTCGAGGATGAGTTCGGCAAGCACGGCACCGGTCGCCGGGCCGAGTTGGAAGCCGTGGCCCGAAAAGCCGAACGCGTGGAAAAGGCCCGGCGTCGTCCGGCTCGGTCCGATGACGGGAATGTTGTCGGGCATCGCACCCTCGATGCCGGTCCACGTGCGAATGATGTGCGCATGACGCAGTCGCGGCACCAGCGCGATAGTCTGGCGGGCGGCATCGAGACTGGTCTTGGCGACGGGATAAGCGCGGACGTGGTCACGGTCGGCAACGGCCCGCCCGCCACCGAAGATGATATTGCCGCGCGGGATCTGCCTTACGTAAACGCCTCCGCCGCAGACGCCGAAATTGGGCACCATGAAATACGGCAGCGGCTCGGTGACGCACATGTTGGGCGCAATCACGCTTTGCGGGACGCTCTCGCCGAACCGCGCGGCGATTTCGTGCCCCCAGGCGCCGGCGACGTTCACAAGCGCGGTGGCGCGGACCTCGATGCCCTCCGCGGTGCGCACGAGAAAATGCGTGCCGTCGTGGCGAGCCTCGATCACCTGCGCGTGCTCGCGGACGTCGGCGCCGGCCGATCGGGCGGCGCGGGCGAAGGCGGGCGCGACAAGTCGCGGGTTTGCCTGACCGTCATCGGCGCAGAGCGAGCCTCCGACCGCAGCATCGCCGAGAAAGGGATAGCGCGCACGAAGGTCATTGCGACCGAGGAGTTCAAGCGCAAGCCCGAACGGTTGGACGGCCTCGCGATAAGCTTCGAGCTCGGCCATGTCGGCGTCGGAGCGTGCGAGCTTGACGTGGCCGCTCGCCGTGAACTCGCAGTCGCTGCCGACAATCTCGGCGAGACGGCCCCACATTTCACGTGAGCGCATTGCGAGGGGAAGCTCGGCGAGATCGCGGCCTTGCTGGCGCACGCCGCCATAGTTCACGCCGCTTGCCTGCCCGCCGCACAAGCCTCGTTCGAGCAGAACGACCGAGGCGCTGCGCCGGCGCAGATGCAGCGCCGTCGAGCACCCCACGGTGCCGCCGCCGATCACCGCGACATCCGCCGTGAGACGCTCCCTCATGCTGACGTTACCATCGAGATGGGCTTCACCGGCGGTTGTCCGCGCAGCCTTCCTGCGCGCTCGAGCGGCACGTTCAGCGCCGCCGCGAGCACGATCGCAGCGGATGGCCCGCAGACTCGTCCTTGGCAACGCCCCATCCCGCAGCGGCTGAAGGCCTTGGCGCGGTTGATGTCGCCGGCTTCGATTTCACGCGCCGCCCGACGGAACTCGCCCGCGGTCACGCCCTCGCAGCGACACAGAACGGTTTCGTCCGACATGGCGGCCGCCATGTCGGACGGAAACGGGAACGCCGCATCGAGCGCCACTCGAAACCGGCCGATTCGCCGCAGCGCGCGCTCGAGCGTCGTGACGCGCGCCTTGTCGACATCGTGGCCGCGATCCTCGAGCAAGGCGCGGGCCGCTCGCTCGCCTCCGAGCTCGGCGGCGTCGGCGCCGGCAATCCCGTTGCCGTCGCCTGCGAGGTAAACGCCGGGGATGCGTGTGCGGCCGGTGATGTCGCATTCGGGCAGAAATTGCTGTTGAAGCGAGTCGAACGCGAACGGGATTCCCGCCAGATCGGCGAGTTGCGTTTCGGAGCTCAGCCCGAAGCCGAACGCGATCGCATCGCATGCAAGATGCCGTTGCGTCCCCGCCGCGTCTTCATAAACCAGTGCGGATACGGCGCCGTCGTTCCCCTCGGCTGCAACGGGCCTGATGCCGCTTCCCACGGTGATGCCCCGGGCGCGCAATCGCGTCACGTACCACAGGCCTTTGGCGAACGTGCTGCCACCGCGCAGCAGGCCGGGCAGCGCGCGGCGCTTCGCGGCGAAAGGCGTCGTGTCGAGCACCGCGGCGACCCCGCCACCGGCTTTCGCGTATTGATACGCGACGAGATAGAGCAGCGGTCCGGTGCCCATGAAGACGACTTGCGCGCCGATCGCACAGCCCTGGTGCTTCAATGCGACCTGCGCGCCGCCCAGTGTGTAGACGCCGGGCAGCGTCCATCCCGGAAAGGGAATGATCCGGTCACGCGCGCCCGGCGCGAGGATTGCATCGCGAAACGGAACTTCGCGACTCATCCCGGCAGACAGGCAGTGCAGCACACCGTTCCTGATGTCCCACACGAGCGTGTCCGGCCGATAGTCGACGCTGCCGGCGAGATCGTCGAAAGCCTCGTGCAGTCGGCGCGCCTTCGCAGCGTCGAACCCGTACAGTGCGCGATAGGAGCGGGAAAAGCCGGCGGGAGGACGGCGGTAGATCTGCCCGCCGCTGCGGGGCGCTTCGTCGATGACGATCGGAGCGAGCCCCGCGGCGGCGAGCGTAACCGCCGCGCGGATTCCGGCCGGACCGGCGCCGACAACAACCGGCGGTCTATCGGTCATCGACGACACTCCGCGTCACGATCCGCATGTCTTGCGCGACGAAGCTCGTGCACGCGCGCAGTCTCGTGCCGTCTTCGAGCGCGACCCAGCAATCCTGGCACGCGCCCATCAGACAAAAGCCCGCGCGCGGCCCGTCACCGAACTCCGACGATCGCAGTCGCCGCCCATTGGTGAGGAGCGCGGTCAGCACCGTATCTCCCGCCAGCGCCTCGCAATGACGTCCGTCGATGACGAGTCGAATGCGCGGCCGATCGCGCTCGGCGAGTCTGCGCAATTGTGCTTGTTCCGTGGTCAAAACATGTCCTCGAGCCGGCAATTAACGAGGAGCTCCGCGACAACGGCGTTGTTCGGCAGGGCGAGCGCGAGCGCCACCAGCTCGGCAAGATCGGCCGGCTGAACCATCTCGGTTCGAGGCACGGCGGTGACCTGCGCGGTCATGTCGGTGGCGACGAAGCTCGGACAGACTGCCGTCGCGCGCACGCCGTCCTCCCAGCCTGCGCGGCGCACTGCGTGAGTGAGGGCGACGAGCGCGAATTTGCTCATCGCATAGCCGGCGTGGAGGTTCTTCACACGCTTGCCGGAAAGCGAGGCGACGTTGACGATGCGTCCGCTTCCCGATCGCTTGAGATAAGGCAACGCGAGGCGGATGAGCCGCAGCGGCCCCTTCACGTTGACGTCCCACATCTCGTCGTAGGCGGACTCGTCGTCGTCCTCGATGCCGACGTTGCGCGAGATTCCGGCGTTGTTGACGAGACCGTCGATGCGGCCGAAGTGGCTTGCGGTGCGCTCGACCCAGGCTTCGCAGCTTGTCCGGTCGCGCGCGTCGAAAGCGCAGGCAATGACGCGCGACTCGTCGAGGCCGCCTAGCGCGGCATCCAGTTTCGCCGCATCGCGGCTGCCGAGACTCAAGCGATATCCCTTGTCACGCAGGCAGCGTGCCACGGCGAGGCCGATCCCGCGATTGGCGCCCGACACCATCACGACGCGGTCATCCGATGGCAGCATCGTGCAGGTGACAGGCGACGCCGCGTTCGTGCGTGAGCTGCCGCCATTCAGGATAGACCTCGCGGCAGATCGGCATAACGTGCGGACAGCGCGTGTGGAAGTGACAGCCGGCGGGCGGATTGACGGCGGAAGGAACCTCGCCTTCGATGCGAAGCATCACCACCTTGAATCGCGGATCGGGCACCGGCGAGGCGTCGCGCAGCATCCGCGTATACGGGTGCAGCGGCTCCTTGAAGATCGCGGGGATTGGGCCGGTCTCGACGATGCGCCCCAGGTACATGACCGCCATGCGCTGGCAGAAGTAGCGAACGACGCCGAGATCGTGCGAGATGAAGATGAAGGCGAGCTTGCGGCTTTCCTGCAGCCGCTGCAGCAACAGCAGTATCTGCGACTGGATCGAAATGTCGAGGGCCGAGACCGGCTCGTCGGCAACGAGGAGCTCGGGCTCGAGCGTGAGCGAGCGGGCGATACCGACGCGCTGACGCTGGCCGCCGCTGAACTCGTGCGGGTAGCGCATCATCGCATTGGAGGGCAGCCCGACTTCGGCGAGAAGCGCGTGTGCGCGCTCTTCGCATTCCGCTTTGCCCGCGATGCCGTGCACGCGCATCGGCTCGATCAACGCCTTGCCGATCCGCCGGCGCGGATTGAGCGAGGCATAGGGATCCTGGAAGATGATCTGCAGCTTGCGGCGCAGCTGTCGCATGCGCGCGTTGCCTGCCGTCACCACATTCTCGCCCTTGAAGACGATCTCTCCGGCGTCGGGTTCGATGAGACGCAGGCTTGCGCGGCCGGCCGTTGACTTGCCGCAGCCGGATTCGCCGACGAGGCCGAAGGCCTCACCGTCGCGAACGTGAAACGAGATTCCGTCGAGCGCACGAACAGTGACCGTACGCGTCCGCGGAAACCCGCGCTTGACCGTGAAGAACTTGCGCAGCCCGGTGACGGCGAGAATCGATTCACGCATGTCCGGCCTCGCTTGGCGGGGCACGCAGCCAGCACCGCACGCGGTGATCGGGTGCGTCGGCGAGCGGAACGAGAACCGGATCGCGCGTCGTGCAGACCGGCTCGCGCAGAGGACAGCGTTGTGCGAAGCGGCAACCCGACGGCATCGCGCTGATCGCCGGCACCTGGCCGCCGATGGTGCTCAAGCCGACCGCATCGCGATCGACGCGCGGAATGGAACGCAGCAGAAGCTCGGTATAGGGATGGGTCGGCCGGGCGAAGATCTCCTCCACCGATGCCATCTCCACGATCTCGCCGGCGTACATCACGGCGACGCGGTCCGCGATCGACGCGACGACGCCGAGGTTGTGGGTAATGAAGATCATCGCCATGCCATAGGCCGCCTTGAGCTCGGCGAGCAGCGCGAGGACTTGGGCCTGGATGGTCACGTCGAGTGCCGTCGTCGGCTCGTCGGCAAGCAAGAGCTCCGGCCGGCAGGCGAGCGCCATCGCGATCATCACGCGTTGCCGCATGCCGCCGGAGAACTGGTGCGGGTAATCGGCGAAGCGCTGGCGCGCCGAAGGTATCTTGACGTGATCGAGCAGCTCGAGCGCGTGGGTATCGGCCTCGCGGCGGCCCATGTCGCGGTGATAGCGCAGCGCCTCGGCAACCTGGAAGCCCACTGTCAGCACCGGATTGAGCGACGTCATCGGCTCCTGGAAGATCATCGAGATGCGATCGCCGCGGATAGTGCGCATCTCCTCCTCGTCGAGCGCGACGAGGTCGCGTCCGGCAAAGCGAATATGTCCCCCCGCGACCCGCCCGTTGGCCGACGGAACAAGCCTCATGATGGACAAAGCGGTGACGCTCTTGCCGCAACCGGACTCGCCCACGATCGCGAGCGTCTCGTTGTGCTCGACGACGAAGCTAACGTTGCGCACCGCCGGGTGCCACCCCCCGCCCGTGCGAAACACGGTGACGAGATTCTCGACCTCCAGGATCGGGGCATTCGCGGCAGTCGTCACTCGCCGCCCCTGAGCTTCGGATCGATGGCGTCGCGCAGGCCGTCGCCCAGCATGTTGAGAGAGAACACGACGAGCAGGATGGCGAGACTGGGAAAGATCGAGAGCCACGCGCTGTCGAGGATGTTTTCGAAGCCTTCGCGGATCATGCCGCCCCAGGTCGCCGTCGGCGGTCTGACGCCGAGCCCGATGAAGCTCAGCGAGGCCTCGATGCGGATCGCGGTCGCGAGCCATAGCGACGCCATGACCAGGACCTCCGCGACGATGTTGGGCAGGATGTGGATGGTCATGATGCGCAGATCGGAATAGCCGAGCGCGCGGCAGGCTTCGATGTAGTCGCGTTCCTTGACGAGGATCGTCGGCGCCCGCGCGATGCGTGCGAAAGGCGCGATCGCCGTCAGCGCGATGGCGATCATCAGATTGAAGAGGCTGGCGCCGAGCATCGCCACGACCATGAGTCCCATGATGAGCGACGGAAAGGACAGAAGCACATCCATCGCTTGCATGACCACCATGTCGAAGCGACCGCCGATATAGCCTGCCAGGATTCCGATGACACCGCCGATCACCACGGCCGCCAGGATCGAGCTCGTGCTGATGACGAGCGACAGCCGGGCGCCCCAGAGGAGGCGGGACAGGATGTCGCGTCCGTAGGAATCGGTGCCGAACCAATGCGTCGCCGACGGACCTTGCAGACGCGCCAGGATGTCCTGATCGAGCGGGTCGTAGGGCGAGATGACAGGCGCGAGAAGAGCAAGCGCGACGACAACAAGGAAGACCGCGAGGCCGATCCACGACGTCGCGTTCGTGCTGAACGCGCGGGTTAGCTGCTGCAACGCGTACGAGGATGGTGCCGCGGCCACCGTTGCCGTCTCGGCGGTCATATGTGAACCCCCTTGGCGCTGCGCGCCTTCCGCCCGAGGGGCAGCAATTCGCGCTTGGGACGGCCCTGCGCGCTCATGGGCGTTTCACCCGCGGGTCGATGAATCCGTACGTGAGATCGGTCAGCAGGTTCACGAGGACGATGACGAACGCGTAGACGACCATCATGCCTTGCAGCACTGTGTAGTCGCGCTGGTTGAGCGCGCTGACCATCAGCTTGCCGAGCCCCGGTCGGTTGAACACGATCTCGGTCAACACCGAATTGCCGATCAGGATGCCGAGATAAAGACCGACGACGGTGACCACGGGAATGAGTCCGTTGCGGAAAGCGTGGCGCCAGATCACGGCGCGTGTCGGCACGCCCTTGGCGCGCGCCGTGCGGACGTAATCCTCGCCAAGCACCTCGAGCATCGACGAGCGCGTGACCCGCGTGACGTAGGCGGCCATGATGACGCCGAGAGTCACGGCCGGAAGCGCCAGGCTGCGCAGCCGTTCGACAGGATCGTCGAGGCGCCCCGCGCTGATGACCGGAAACCACCGCAGCTGGATGGCGAAGGCGAGCAGCAACAGGATCGCCAGCACGAATGCGGGAAACGAAAGGCCGAGCAACGAGCCGATGCGCACGAGATAATCGACCCAGGTATTGCGATGCATCGCCGACCACACGCCAAGAGGAATGCCGATGAGCGCGCCGAGCACGATCGCCGTCACCGTCAGGTCGATCGTGTAGGGCAGGACGTTGCGCACTTCCTCGACGACAGGCTTGCCGGTTACGAGCGAGTTTCCCCATTCGCCGCGCACGGCATTCACGAGGAAATCGACATACTGCGCGCCGATCGGCTTGTCGACGCCCAGGCGGTGTCGCATGCTCGCGAGCGCCTCCTGGCTCGCCTGGTCGCCTAGGATGGTCTGCGCCGGATCGCCCGGCAGCACGCGCGCGAGCACGAACACGATGCTGAGCACGGCGAACAGCGTCGGAACGGCGAGGAGCAGGCGCTTGAGAATGTAGCCGACCATGTAGCGCTACCCGCAGGTCACCTCTGCCTCCCCGATAAGAGGCGGAGGAAGCGTATCGATCACTGCGTGAAGTGCGTGCCCTCGTCGATGACCGGACCGAGGCTCAACGACCCTTTCAGCGGGAATCCGTAATCGAGCGAGGCGCGCCGGGCCCAGATTTGCGGCTGCTCGTAGACCGGAACGCCGCACACCTTGGCCATCAGCTTCTGCTGCGCGGTCTTCCACAGCGCTTTCTGCTTGGCCGAATCCGGCTCGACACGGGCGGAGTCGATTTCCGCGTCGGCGTCGCTGCAATGCGAGAAGTTGGTCACCGCGGTCGGCGTGCCGACGATGCTGCGCGAGTGGTAGAACTGCGTCAGATAGACGTCCGCCACCGGGAAGCGGGCGGCGCTGTAGTGGACGATCGGGCTCATGTCTTTGCGGATGTTGGCGTGATACGTCGCGTGCTCGACCACTTCCATGTCGAGATTGATGCCGACCTTGCGCAGCTGCGCCTGGGTCACTTCCATCATCGCCAGCATGCCGGGCAGGTTGGTGTGGATGACGTGGATGGTGAGGCCGTTCGGATAGCCGGCTTCCTTGAGCAGCGCTCTCGCCTTGTCGGGATCGTACGGCAGCAGAGGCACATCGGCGCTCTGCCCGAGATAGCCGATGGGCACGATCGACTGCGCGGCGCGAGCGGTGTCCTTGCCCTTGAACTGCACGATCTGATTGCGGTCGATCGCGTAGGCGATCGCCTGTCGCACGCGCAGATCGTTGAGCGGTGGCTTGTCGACGTTGAGATAGAGCACCGACAACTCGCCCGGGTCGAAGACGTCGACGATCGTGTCCTTCTCCTTTTTCATGCGGTCGACCCATGTCTGGTCCTGCTTGCCGTACGTGAGGTCGATCTCGCCCGAAGTAAAGGCGAGATCGCGGCTCGCATCGGACAGGATGTAACGGTAGACGATCTTTTCGAGCTTCGGCTTGCCGCGGAAATACTGCGGATTGGCGAGAAGCGTCACCGATTCCTTCGCCTTGTATTCGCCGAACATGAAGGGGCCCGTGCCGATCGGCTTCTGGCCGAAATTCTCGCCCATCGCCTCGGCCGCCTTCTTGCACACCATGTTGCCGCCCTGATAGTTGATGAGCAGCCCGAGGAGGCTGGGAACCTGATTCTTCAGGCTGATCCTTACCGTGTACTTGTCGACTGCCTCGACCTTGTCGAAATCCTTGAAGTCGCTCGAGAAGGCGGAGCGCTTGGGATCGCCGGCGCGCGCGAGCGAATAGACAACGTCGTCCGCGGTGAACTCGCCATAGCCATGATGGCACTGGACACCCTTGCGCAGGTTGAATGTCCACTGCTTGCCGTCCGGGGACGATTTCCAGCTCTCGGCGAGGTCGCCTTCCATCATCGCCGGATCGGGGTTCATCGTGCCTTGCTTCATCCGCACAAGGCCATTGAACATCCAGTCGAACAGCGCCTTATCGGGCGTGGTCGCCGACAGATGCGGATCGAGCCTGCCCGCATCGATCGCCGCCATCCCGACATTGAGGACGGTCTTTGCCGCGAGCGCCGGTTGTGCAACCGTCGACATGACGAGAGCCGTCGCCAGTGCCGCGGCGTATTGAATCGTACGCTCCATGAGAATCCGCCTCCCGATAAGTTTTCTTGTAAAGCGAGCGTCGCCGGATCGCGCAACGCGCACGAGAACAATGCCGAATGCCCTGATCCTATCGGCGTGAGCAAGAGTCGTGACGCCAACGGCCCAGGTTCGAAGTCCCGAAACTCATTCGACGACAGGCGCAAGAGCATACTCTCATACACGGCCGGCGTGCGCAGGCGGTAAAGCTCCACACTCGCCGAGTTCGGCGTTCGGCGCACCGCGACGATCGTAGTTTCGAGCGCGGACAATCAGGTGTGGCGTGACGTCCCGCCGGCCCGAGTAGCACGAGTGGTTGCGCCTCGCCCTCGGGAAACATGTGGACCTGTCCAAGGCGCGTGTCGACCCTTACGCTCGCCGATCAGTACCCGATCATCACACCGGGCGAATTCGCTACGCGGCATCTCGGGCAGTGATGAAACGCCATTACGCGTCGCGCGAGGATCGTGATTGACCCGAATCTTAGCACTCCGTGAGCAGCGGACTTGGGTAATATTCCCGGTAATATTTTTTTTTCCCGCGACCTGCGCTAAGTAGGCATCAATCAAGAAGATAGAGAGCGGCGGACTCTTGATCCGCGCGCGACGCGGCCTCGCAATCGAACCGGTGTCCCACGGTGTTTATTGGTTTAGTGGCTTACGCTCACACATTGTCTTGTGTAGAATTATTTTGCTGCGCGACCCAAACGGAGTCGCCCGATGGCAACAAACCTCGATCTCGACGACAAGCTTATTGAAGCCGCCCGGCGCCTTGGCCGGCACAGGACCAAGCGAGATGCGGTGACGCGCGCGCTCGAGGAGTACGTGCAATGGCTGCGGCAACAAGCCATCGTCAATGAATTTGGCAAGATCGACTACGACCCGAAATTCGACCACAAGAGGCAACGCCGAGTGGCGTGAAAGTTCTTGTCGATACGTCGGTCTGGTCGCTCGTTCTCCGACGCCGCGTCCGGTCTCGAGACGATGCTCTCGCCGATGAGCTGGAACGCCTGATCGTCACCTACCGCGTCGTCATGATCGGGGCCGATCCGGCAGGAGCTCTTGTCCGGGATTCGTACTCACGAACAGTACGAACGACTGCGCGAAAGGCTCCGTGCATTCCCGGACCTGCGGTGTGGCCAGCGGCGCGCGAGGGGTTGGGTCGCGCCCGTTCGCTTCCTCGACGACGGGCGCTACCCGGTCGACAACAACGCCTGCGAGAACGCGATCCGTCCGTTCGTGATCGGTCGGAAGAATTGGATGTTCAGCGACAGTGTGGCCGGTGCGCAGGCGAGCGCCAATCTCTACTCGCTGATCGAAACCGCCCTATGCCGCATGCGGCATAGCGCGGTTCATGCCGAGCGCCGGACTATGCCGAGCGGGCATGCGAGCAATGCGATTAGACACAGGTCCTTCGTCAATAGCATTGACAGCCCCCTCGGCATAGTCTCACTTCGCTACAGGGCGTTGAGGAACGCAAGCAATTGA
>DASWDF010000243.1:0-1530 GCA_036395475.1 Casimicrobiaceae bacterium | reverse complement strand
CGTCGAGTTCGGCACCAACAAGATCGCGACCGTCGATCCGAACACGATGGCGATCAAGGAATACGCCTTGCCGAACGCGGCATCGCGGCCGCGCCGGCTCGCGCTTGGGCCCGACGATGCGGTCTGGTATGCGGATTTCTCGCGCGGCTATCTCGGCCGGCTCGATCTCGCGACCGGCGCCCACAAAGAATGGCCCTCGCCGAGCGGGCCGAACTCGCAGCCCTACGGCATCGTCTTTACCAAGGGCGCGCTCTGGTACAACGAGTCCGGCACCAAGCCGAACACGATCGTGCGCTTCGACCCGAAGACGGAGAAATTCCAGAGTTGGGCGATCCCCGGCGGCGGCGACATCGTGCGCAACATGAGCGTCACGCCCGACGGCAATCCGGTGACCGCGAACAGCCTGGTCAATCAAGTCGGCTTGGTCGAGGTGAAGTAGCGCTAGAGCAGCGCGCGCTCGGTCTGCTCCTTCTTCCCAAACGGGGAGAGGGAGCACATCGCAGTCGCGGTTAGAACGTTTCAGGAGCCATCAAATGGCAAAAGTCTGCGACTGCTTTCCCGAATTGAAAGAGATCACCGATGCGCGCGAGCGCCGCTACCACGCCCATCCGGAAAAGCCGGCGCCGGAGGGACCGCAAAGTTTCGTCGAGGTCAAGGTGACCTCGATCGGGCAGCTCAACGAATTGGTCGAATGCAAGAAGAGCGGCTACAAATTCCTCATCAGCGAGCCGGCGCACGTGGGCGGGCAGAATTGCGCGCCGACCCCGCTCGAATTTCTGCTCTCCGGCGCGGTCGGCTGCTACGCGGCGGTGTTCGCCTTCTATGCGGCGAAGCTCGGCGTTCGCTATGACAGCTTCGAGGCGGTCGCACGCACGGAATTCGACGCGCGCGGCCATATGATCGCAGACGCGCCGTCATCGGCCTTCCGCAAGGTGACCATCAGCGTTCACGTCAGGAGCGACGCGCCCGCGGACAAGCTAAGCGAGGTCGAGCGCCTGGCGTTGGCCGGCTGCCCCGGCATCAACACGCTGCGCGCGCCGGTGCCGGTCGAGAGCGAGTTACAGGTGATGCGCACGAACGCGGAGCGGGCGGCCTAAGCAGCGTTCGCCACGGGTCTGCGCTCACCTCCTGCGCTCACCTCCTGCGCTCACCTCCTGCGCTCACCTCCTGCGCTTGCGCGGCAGGCCCTTTCGCTTGGTGTGGGCGAACTCGCGCAATTGCCGCTCGCTCATGCTCTCGACCATCTGGCGGGAGGCGCCCTTGAGGCTTTCTTTCGAGCGCTCGCCGCGCTTGGCGGCCAGCGCCGCACCCGCGGCCATCTGCTGCTTCTTCGATCTCGCCGCCATGGGACTCCTCCTGGGAACGGCGCTCCTCTGGAAACGTCGAAGATTCCTGCGCGGGCGAAAATGTGCAGCGCGCACGAAAGTTCCCGACGCTTGGGAAAAAGGGGCGCTACCGCGACGGCGCCTCGATCGGCGGCGCGCAATTGGCCCGCCCCTGCGCCATGCAGTCGTCGAGCCGGCGCTGCTC
>DASWDF010000242.1:0-5979 GCA_036395475.1 Casimicrobiaceae bacterium | reverse complement strand
GCGGGGGCCGGCGCACTCTGCCGATGAAGACATGGCGAATCGCGTTGCGCAGCGCCCGAGAAGCGCGTGTCACACCCGAGACCGCGATGCTGCGCTACTTCGCATGCTGGATCGGACCGGCGCTTGCCGTTGCGGGCTATCTGGCGCTCGAGCCTTCGGGGCACGGGCGCTGGGCGCTCGCCCTGCTGGCGGTCAATTACGCCTGGGCCATCGTCGACCCCGACCGGCAGTACCTGCAGGATCGCATTGCCGGCACGCGACTCCTCGTCCTGCCGCCCGGAGGCTAGCGATCCGGGCACATCGGGCGCGGCGTCGCGTTTGATCGCGACTGCCGTCAAACTCGCGAGGCGGGATTTTCCGCCTCGTAGCGCGCGACGCTTTCGACGATCTCGTTCTTCGCCTCCTCGGCACCGACCCAGCTCGACACGCGTACCCATTTGCCGGGCTCGAGATCCTTGTAGTGCTCGAAGAAATGCGCGATTTGCCGCGTCGTGATCTCGGGAAGATCGCGCGGTGATTCGATCGACCGGTAGAGGCTCGACAGCTTGTCGACCGGGACGGCGAGGATCTTCGCGTCGACGCCGGCCTCGTCATCCATCTTGAGCATGCCGATCGGCCGGCAGCGGACGACCACACCGGTGATCAGCGGCACCGGCGAGAGCACGAGCACGTCGCAGGGATCACCATCACCCGACAAGGTGCGCGGAATGTAGCCGTAATTGCACGGATAGCGCATCGCCGTCGACATGAAGCGATCGACAAAGACGGCGCCGGTTTCCTTGTCGACTTCGTACTTGATCGGATCGCCGTGCATCGGAATCTCGATGATCACGTTGCAGTCGTTGGGAATGCCCCTGCCGGCGGAGACGCGGTCGAGATTCATGCTCAAGTCTAGCCGATGGTTGGAAAGCAATTATAGTAATCGCATTTCCATCGAGTCCACGGTCCCCGCGGCGGACTCATGAGCATGCCGCCCGGATGACGTCGGACAAGTCCGAGACCAGCTTCACCATGTCCATGCAATCGCTACACCCGCAGCCGACGATCGTCGAGCAGGCGTATCGCGTCATGAGCTATCGGGCAACCGGCTGTTCGTCGACAGCATGGGTCAACTATGGAATCACCTGCGCCGCGCGATGCGCGGGGTACTGCGGCATCGCGAATACCGGAAGGCGATCTGGACTGAGCACGGGCAGATCCCGCGCGCCATCGTCGAGAAAAACGTCGACGGCGCATCCGCGCTGGCATCTGCGCACTTGCACAACGCCGCCAACGTCCAACTCGTCCTGCCCATGCAATCGTACGGCGACGCCCGTGGACGGCGCACGCCGCGAATCAAGCGCCAAAGACCTTCAGGCGGGGCCAACAGTTGCCGTGTCGTCGAGCGAGCGGCCGCGATACGCCGCGCCGTAGTTGACATACACGTCCCGTGCGCTGGCAAACGCCTCCCGCTCCGCGGGCTTAAGCTCGCGGAATGCCCGGGCGGGACGCCCCGCCCAGATCCAGCCCGATCTGATCGCAGTCCGCGGTTCGACCAAGGCGCGTGCGGCGACGCAACCCTGCGCTTCGACGACAACGCCATCGCCAAGTTGCGAAGCCATGCCGATCAAGGCGTCATCTCCTATGATAGCCGCACCCATGCGGACATTGTGGCCGATAGTTACCCCGACGCCGATGCGCAGCTCGCCACGCCGCGCATCGGTGATCAGCAGCGAGTTGTCCTGCACGTTGCTCCGTTCCCCAATCACGATTCGACCATCGCCGGCGACAATCGCACAACCGAAGTAGATTCCGGCATCGTCGGCGAGAGTCACGTCGCCGACCACAATGGCGGTTGGCGCTACGTAAGCGCGCGCCACGCGCGGCGCACGCCCGTCGCGGGCGTACAACGTGCCACCGCTCGCACCAGGCGGCAGGAATGGCGTGATGTCTGGCGGAGGCACATCCAGATCACGGACCAGTGGATGCGGTGCATCGCTGCGCAGGCTCGCTGCAGCGATGGCCAGTTCCCCGGCAGCAATGGCGCGCACCGGTGCTACTGGATGGCCGGCGTAGATCCATCCGCCTGGCAATTGCTTGCGCGGCGGAACCAGGCTGCCGGCGGTGATCAGCGCGTTCGCGCCGACAACGGCACCATCCATTACCACGGCCGCATCACCAACCACGACCCCGTCCTCGACAGTGCAAGCATGAACGATCGCATACCGCCCGACCGTGACGCCGTTGCCGACGCTTGCTGCCAGGGCATTGTCCTCGATGTGCACGGTTGCCCGCTCGCCGAAGAAGACATCGGCGCCCACCCAAATAGCCTCACCGTCTGCGCGCAGCGTGGCGAGCGCGCGCAACGTAAGCCCGGACCCGCAGCTCGCGCGGCCGATGACCGCAGCACTCTCCGCCAGGTCGGTCGGTGGGCTCAGCAACGGCGTGAAGTCGAGATACGATAGCAGCATGAATCGTCAGCGTGTAGCGACCGGCTCAGGCGCCTTGTAGACAGTACGCGAGGGTAATGAGCTGGGTTGCGCCGGCGGCTCGGTGCGACGCGCTCGACGACCGGCCATTCGCCTGGTCCAGCCAACATGTCAAGCTAAACATTAGATCATTCATCTGGTCCATGCCGCCATGAGTCGTTTGTGCCCCGTCACGAACGGGCGGGCACGCGAAGTCCGCGCGTCAGAACACCGGCTTCTCCCGATAGGTGCCCCACAGTCCCTTGAGCGTTTCGACGATATCGCCCATCGTCGCGCCTGCGGCTACGAGCTCGATCGTGATCGGCATGATGTTCTCGCGTTCGTTCTTGGCGACCTCGATCAGCTTGTCGAGGAGTTGCCTCACGCGCGCGTTGTCGCGCTCGCGGCGCACACGGTTGAGCCGCGCGATCTGGCGCGCGGCGGTCGTCGCGTCGTAGGGATGCAGCTCGATGTCGAAGGTCTCTGCCGGATCGACATACTTGTTGACGCCGAGCACCGGCTTCTCGCCGCTCGCCTTCTTGAGGGCGGTCTCGTAGGCAAAGTCTGCAATGCGCCTCTGGAACCAGCCTTCCTCTGTCAGCTTGACCGTGCCCCCGTTCTGGTCTGCATACTCCACGATTTTGAAGATCTCCCGCTCGTATTGCGTGGTCAGGCTCTCGAGGAAATACGAGCCGCCGAGCGGGTCGACGACGTTGGGCACGCCGCTCTCGTCGGCGATTACCTGCTGCGTGCGCAGGGCGATTTTCATCGCCTCCTCGGTTGGGATCGCGAACGCCTCGTCCATGCCGTTGGTGTGCAGGCTCTGTGTGCCGCCGAGCACTGCGGCGAGCGCTTGCAACGTTGTACGCACGATGTTGACCTGATACTGCGGCTTGGTGAGCGACGCGGCGGCGGTCTGGCAGTGGAAACGCAGTCGCATCGATTCCGGGCTCTTGGCGCCGAAGCGCTCGCGCATGATCTTGGCGTAGACGCGGCGCACGGCGCGAAATTTCGCGATTTCCTCGAAGAAGTCAGCTTGGCAGACGTAGAAGAACGCGAGCCGCGGCGCGAATTCGTCGACCTGCATGCCAGTCTTGGTCACCTCCTCGACGTAGGTGATCAGGTTGCACATCGTGAACGCGACTTCGTCGAGCGGCGACGATCCCGCCTCCGAGATGTGGTAGCCCGAAATGTTGATCGGGTTGTAGCGCTTCATGTTCCGCGCGCAGAAAGTGATGCAATCGCGCACGATGCGCACTGATGGCGCGACCGGGAACACCCACTCCTTCTGCGCCTGGTACTCCTTCAGGATGTCGGCTTGGATCGTGCCGGAGAGGCGATTGAGGTCATAACCCTTCTTTTGCGCAAGCGCGACGAACATCGCGAGAAGGATCCACGCGCTCGGATTGATCGTCATCGATACCGAGATCTGTTCGAGGTCGATGTCTTCGAACAGATGTTCCATATCGGCCAGCGTGTCGATCGCTACGCCCTCGCGGCCGACCTCGCCCTCGCTCAGCGGGTGGTCGCTGTCGTACCCCATCAGCGTCGGCATGTCGAAGTCGGTGGACAACCCGGTCTGGCCTTGCTCGATCAGGTATTTGAAGCGGCGGTTGGTGTCTTCGGCCGTGCCGAAGCCTGCGATCTGGCGCATCGTCCACAGGCGGCCACGGTACATCGTTGGATACGGGCCGCGGGTGAACGGGTACTGACCGGGAAGACCGATGTCCTCCAGTGGCGTGTCGCTCACATCGAGCGCGGTGTAGACGCGCTTGGACCGGAACCCACCCAGCGTGCGGAAGTCGGCCTGCCGCTCCGGTGCGCGCGCGATGAAGTTCATCACTTCGTTCTTCTCCCAGGCTTCGATTTGCGCGGCAAGCGCCTTGCGCGCCTCGGCATCCGGTGCGGCCGAGTCGCGAGCTAAGGGATCATTCATCTGCTGTCTCCGATATGTAGGTCTGCAAGCAGCCGCTCGGCGGCGCGGTGTGGACTTAAGGTACGCGCATTGAGCTCCGCCAACAGCGTCGCGATCTTGCCGTTGCGATGCCGCTCGAACCGATCGCGCAGGATTTCCTCGCCGGCCTTGAGCAGCCGGCGCTCATTGATCTGCTCGCGGCGCGTGGTGATCTCGCCCGTTTCGCCGAGCGCTGCCCAGTGGTGATCGATCGCGACCAGCAACTCGGCGATGCCCTCGTCGAGCTGCGAGCTGGTGGGCAGCACTGGCACCCGCCATTTGCCGTTCCGTGAAAGCGAGACCCCGAGGGCAAGCATGCCCTTTAAATCGGCGATTGCTCTGTTGGCGTCGGGCTTGTCGCATTTGCTCACGACATGTACATCGGCGATCTCGAGAATCCCTGCCTTAATCGCCTGGATGTCGTCGCCCAAACCCGGTGCCGAGACAACAACCGTCGTGTGTGCTGCACGCGCCACCTCGATCTCGTCTTGACCGACGCCGACGGTCTCGATGATGACGAGGTCGTAGCCCGCGGCGTCGAGCACGTCAACCGCCTCCAGCGTCCCTGGTGCGAGGCCGCCGAGCGAGCCGCGGGTCGCCATGCTGCGAACGAATACGCCAGCATCTCCGGCGAGGTCGCCCATGCGAATCCGGTCACCGAGGATGGAACCACCCGAGAACGGGCTCGATGGATCGATGGCGACGATCGCGACCTTGCGCCCGGAGCGGCGAATTACCGCGGTGAGTTTGGCCACCAGCGTCGATTTGCCGCTGCCCGGTACGCCCGTAATGCCAACAATGTGCGCGCGGCCCGCGTGACCGAATACCGTGTCGAGCGCCGCGCGGGCCTCTTCGACGCCAGATTCGGCCCGTGAGAGCAGCCGCGCGATGGCGCGCACTTCGCCCGCGAGCACGCCGGGCACCAGATCGAGCGACGGGAGATAGGCCATTATGAGCGGCGCAGTGGACTAGCTTCCAAGCCTTGCGTTCAACTCGCGGAACACCTCGCGGTCGTCGATGACGCGTCGCGCCTTGAAGTCGGTGCGCGGGAACGTTCCCGGCGTCACGATCTCGACCTTGGCGCGCAGTCCCAGCATCTTTTGCAACTGCCGCGACGCCTCATCGCGCAGCGCCCGCATCGCCGCATCGCCCGCTGCGTCCACGTTCGCGGCAGCCTCGATGCGGATAACGAGCTCGTCCATCGTGCCTTCACGACTGATGACGATGCGATGCTCGCCGCCGTAGCCAACGAGCTGGTTGACGACGGCATCGACTTCGCTTGGATAGACGTTCTCGCCGCGAATCGTGAACATGTCATCGATGCGGCCGAATACGCCCTGCGGCAGGCGGGGATAGGTGCGCCCGCAGGGGTTGGGTGCGTTCTCCCACAGCGTGAGATCGCCGGAGACAAGTCGGATCATAGGCTGCGAGGTCCGCTCCAGGTGGGTATATACGGGGGTGCCCCGCTGGCCGTAGGGCACGCGACTGAAAGTCTTGGGGTCGCATACTTCGGTGTAGACGATGTCCTGCCATAACAGCATGCCGTCGGTCTCGGCGGTGCCGGAGATGTTCATGAAT
>DASWDF010000241.1:0-3413 GCA_036395475.1 Casimicrobiaceae bacterium | reverse complement strand
TGTCAATCAGACATTCGAGCTGTTTGACAGGCTCGGCGCCAGCGAGGCGCAGCTCGATTTTCCCGTGGTCTATGCCTCAGCTCTGCTGGGCTACGCATCGCTGGACCCGAAAACGCCCGGGACCAACATGCGGCCGCTGTTCGAGGCGATCCTCGCCGGGGTGCCCGCACCGGTCGGCGACCCCGATGCTCCGCTCCAGCTGCAGATCAGCGCACTCGACTATTCGAGCTACGTGGGCCGGCTGGGCATCGGCCGCATCCGCCGCGGGCGCGTCGTGCCCGGGCAGGAGGTGATGGTTCTGCAAGGCCAGGCGCAGGGCACGAGGGCCAAAATCGGCGAGGTGCTTGGCTTCGCGGGGCTCACGCGCGTTCCGGTCGACGCGGCAGCCGCGGGCGACATCGTGCTCGTCAGCGGTGTTGACGACCTTCACATCGGCACGACACTCTCTGCGATCGATACGCCCGAACCCCTGCCAATGATCGCCGTGGACGAGCCGACGCTGTCGATGCAGTTCCAGGTCAACACCTCGCCGCTCGCCGGTCGCGACGGCAAATATGTCACCAGCCGCAATCTGCGCGAGCGACTGGCGCGCGAGCTCATGACCAATGTTGCGCTGCGGGTCGAAGATACCGCCGACACCGACGTGTTCACGGTCTATGGTCGCGGCGAGCTGCATCTCACCATCCTGCTTGAAAACATGCGCCGCGAAGGCTACGAGCTGGCAGTGTCGCGGCCACGCGTGGTCTACCGCGACAGCGGCGGCGAGCGTTGCGAGCCCTTCGAGCAGCTGACGGTCGACGTCGAGGACGCGCATCAGGGCGCGGTCATGGAGGCGCTCGGTGCACGCCGGGGCGAGTTGGCGAAC
Organism: Casimicrobiaceae bacterium; assembly: GCA_036395475.1. Lineage (GTDB taxonomy): Bacteria > Pseudomonadota > Gammaproteobacteria > Burkholderiales > Casimicrobiaceae > PALSA-1003. The sequence continues at coordinate 2,548 of DASWDF010000241.1, read as the reverse complement.
ATGGAATCCGACGGCCGCGGCCGTACGCGTCTCGATTACCGGATCCCGGCGCGCGGACTGATTGGATTTCAGGGTGAATTCATGAATCTCACCCGCGGCATGGGGTTGCTCTCGCACGTGTTCGACGGCTACGCGCCGGTCAAAGGCGACATACCGGACAGGCGCAATGGCGTGCTGATCTCCGCCGAACGTGGCGAGGCGGTCGCGTACGCGCTCTGGAAGCTGCAGGAACGCGGCCGCATGTTCGTGAGCCCGGGAGAGCGCGTCTACGAGGGCATGGTGATCGGCATCCACAGCCGCGACAATGATCTTGTCGTAAATCCGATCAAGACCAAGCAGCTCACCAATATTCGCGCTGCTGGCAAGGACGAAGCGATCCTTCTTACGCCGCCGATCACGCTTACGCTCGAATACGCGGTGGAATTCATAGCCGACGACGAGCTCCTGGAGATCACACCGAAATCGATCCGCATCCGCAAGCGTCACCTCGTCGCGCACGAGCGCAAGAAGGCGAGCCGCGAAGCCGCCTGAAGACAGTTTGCTCAGGTTCCGATGCCAGTCGGGTCCCTTTCGTTGGGTGATCGTCATCGTGGTCGGCAAGAAACGATCGATAACGTTCTGACCGCTGCGCAAGCGTCGGCATTTGCCCGCCTCGCGCTCGCGAACGTCGAGCGCGAGTTCCCAAGCAAGCTCGATCACGTCATGGCCGGCGCGGAGGATGTCGCACCTCCGCGCGAGCTCCATCCGGCGTTCTTCGGCAGCTTCGACTGGCATTCCTGCGTGCACGCGCACTGGCTGCTCGCGCGCATCCTCAAGCTGCAGGCAGACATTTCCGAAGCGGCGTTGATCCGCAGAACGCTGGAGGCGCATCTTTCGGCGGCGAACGTGGCAGCGGAAGTCGCGTACTTTCGCAGGCCGGAAAGCCGCGCCTTCGAGCGCAGCTACGGTGGGCATGGCTTTTGAAGCTCGCGGCGGAGCTCGCGCGCGCGAGCGATGTCGACGCGCAACGCTGGTCGCGCAATCTCGCACCTCTCGCGCAGGCGGTCGCCGACGGCTATCTCGACTGGCTTCCCGACGCGACGTATCCCATTCGCCACGGTGTGCATTCGAACACCGCCTTCGCGCTCGCCTTCGCCCACGATTACGCCTGCAGTTGTGCGGCAACTGCGCTGGGCGAACTCGTCGCCGCCAAGGCGCGCGAATGGTATCTCGCGGACACGGCCGCGCCTGCCCGTTGGGAACCATCGGGCGCGGATTTCTTCTCTCCGGCGCTGATCGAGGCCGATCTGATGCGGCGCATCCTCGAGGCGAGCGAATTCCGGGATTGGCTTGCACGCTTCCTGCCCGGCATCGAGAAACGCGAGCCGGGGACCTTGTTCAATCCGGCCGTCGTCAGCAACCGCAGCGATCCTTATATCGTGCACCTCGACGGCCTCAATCTGTCGCGCGCCTGGTGCTGGCGCGCAATCGGCCGCGCGCTGCCGCTCGACGATCCGCGCGCGATGATCGCAACCGCTGCTGCCGACGCGCATCGCGCGGCCGGCATGGCCGGAGTCTCGAGCGGCGAATATGTCGGCGATCACTGGCTCGCGACCTTTGCCGTCCTTGCACTGACGACGTAAACTCCGCCGCGTGGAATCTTCCTGGCTGATTACCGCTCTCGGCGTTGGGCTTGGAGTGCTCGCGATACTGCTCGCCGTGGCGCTGGCCAGGCTCGGTACGCTCATGCGCCGCGGGAACGAAGACGCCGAGCTCAAGGGGCGATTGGAAGCGATCGGCGCGCAAAACGAACGACTGGAGCGCGAGCTTCGCACCGAGCTCGCACGATCCAGGGCCGAAACGGGCCAAAACGCGAAAATCGCCCGCGAAGAGCTTACGGGCAACTTGAGCCACTTTGCGCAAACGCTGCAGAACCAGCTCGCGAGCAGCGCGAATGTGCAGAACGAGCGCCTGTCGACGCTGACGCAGAGCAACGAGCAGCGGCTCGAAGCGGTGCGCGCGACGGTCGAACAGCGCCTGGAATTGCTGCGCACCGATAACGCGCAGAAGCTGGAGCAGATGCGCGCGACCGTCGACGAGAAGCTGCACGCCACGCTCGAGCAACGCCTTGGCGAATCGTTCAAACTGGTGTCCGATCGCCTCGAGCAGGTGCACAAGGGCCTGGGTGAAATGCAGACGCTGGCGACCGGCGTCGGCGATCTCAAGCGCGTGCTGACCAACATCAAGACGCGCGGCACCTGGGGCGAAGTGCAGCTGGAGAACCTCCTCGAGCAGATGCTGACGCCTGCCCAATATGAAAAAAACGTGGTGACGCGGCCCGGACGCTCCGAACGTGTCGAGTTCGCGATTCGCTTGCCCGGACGCGGGGAGAGCCGAGCTCCGTGCTGGCTCCCGATCGACGCGAAGTTTCCGCTCGAGGATTTTCAGCGATTGCAGGACGCGCAGGATCGAAGCGATGCTGCGGCCGTGGACCTGTTCGGGAAGGCGCTCGAGGATCGCGTCAAGAAACAGGCGAGGGACATCCGCCAGAAGTACGTCGAGTCGCCGC
>DASWDF010000240.1:0-2536 GCA_036395475.1 Casimicrobiaceae bacterium | reverse complement strand
CCGTCATCAGCCGGTTGACGTAGACCGCCTTGCGGTTGGTGTCCTCGTTGGTGCGGAACACCGGGTGGATGCACTCGCCGAACGCTTTGGTGCCTTTGTTATCACCCTTCCGGGTCGAGCCATAGTTGTAGTGATGGATGGCCTTGCGGCCGCCGAGCTTGTTGCGCACCGCAGGATCGAGCGTGTCGTAGGCGGCATAGCCGCTCGCGAACAGCGTATTGCCGCCGGTGTCGGGAATTTCGACCGAGTAAAGCATGGTCGCCTTGTCGGGCATATCGGAGTGGATCATGTCGTGGTGGAACATCATCTCGCCGTCCGGCAGCGCTCCGATCGGCTCGCCGTTCTCGCGGATGTTCGAGATGAGCATGATCCCCGGCAGGAGCCGCGAATAGCCCTTCGGGAAGAATTGCGGCGGTCGACGCGGCATGCCCATCTCGCCGAAATAGCCGGTGACGCGCACGAGGTCCTCCTGCTCGAGCTTCTGGCCCGGGAAAACGATCACGAGGTGATCGAGCCAGGCCCGATAGATCGCCTTGACGGTCTCGTCGTCGGGCCTGTCGTGCAGGTCCAGCCCGCGGATTTCCGCCCCGATATGCCGGGTGAGCGGAACAACATCGATTCGGGATTTTGTCATCGCGATCATGGGCGTTTCTCCTGCCGGCGGGGCATGTCGTTCATGGTGCGCTTCTCATTCGACGGTGATCGCGCCGCTTGCGATGACCTTGCGGTTGCGATCGAGCTCCGCGCGCAGCTCCCGGGCGAACTCCTGCGCGGTCGAAGCGATGACTTCGAAATCGTTCGCCTCGAGCGTCTGGCGCGCGGCGGGGGCGCGCGGGGCGCGCATGAACGCGTCCTGGAGCTTTCTCGCCGCGTCCTCCGGAATCCCCGCGCCCGCGGCGAAGCCGATCCAGATCCGGTAGCTGTAGTCCTTCAGCTCCGCAATCCCGGTTTCCCCGTAGGTGGGCACGTCGGGCAGATGCGGCGAGCGGCTCGTGCCGCTGATCGCGAGCGGCACCAGCCGCCCGGCCTCGAGCGCCGGCTTGACCGCCGCGATCGCCGGTATCATCAGATTGATCTGGCCGCCGAGCAGGTCGTTGAGGGCCGGCCCGTCGGACTTGTACGGGACATGCACCGCCGTAATGCCGAGCTTCATGAGCAGCTCGGAGGTCGAGAATTGCAGGCTCGTGCCGTTGCCGCCCGAGCCGTAGGTGAGATTGCCGGGGTTCGCCCTGGCGTATGCAACCAGCCCCTGCATGGTGCGGACGGGCACCGACGGATGCACGGTCACGACCGCGGGGTGGCCCACCGCCTGCGACAGCAGCGTGAAATCCTTCAGGGGATCGTAGCCGACGTTGCGATCGACGAGCGGGTTGATCGTCGCCGACGCGGGCGAGATCACCGCGAGGGTGTAGCCGTCGCGCGGCGAGCGCAGCATGCTGTGGATCCCGATCTTCTGCGACGCGCCGGGCCGGTTCTCCATCACGATCGGCTGGCCGAGCAATTTCGAGGCCTCGGGCGCGACGATGCGCGCGACGATGTCCACCGGGCCGCCCGGGGCCGTGGGCAGGACCAGAAGAATGGGCTTGACGGGAAAGCCCTGCGCGTGGCCCGTCATCGCGTATGCGAGGCTGCAGGCGAGCGCAGCGACGGCGCGAACGACCGCACGCTCGAACGTCGGGGGTTTCGTCATGAATGTCCTCCCCACGTTTTGCATGACAACGTGGATGATTATCCGTTTCTCCGTTCGACGCAACTGCGACCTCGGTTACTACGACCGTGCAATGAACCTTGTCGAGCGCAGGTAGAATGACTCAAAGGAGGGGAGCGATGAGGAAGGCAGGAAGCGTTGCCGTCAAACGCAAAGCGAAGCAGGTCAGCGTGAGCCACGCCGCGACCTCGAAGTTCGCAAGGCGCGGCTTGCGCAACTATTTCGAGTACCGCGACCTGGGCGTGAAGCGCGCCACACGCGGCAAGGTCGTGACGCACGTGATCCGCGCGCGGCCGGGCAGGGCGCCCGAGGGCGACTGGCACTATCACGACTGCAGCCTTCAGTTCGTCTACGTGGTGAAGGGCTGGGTGAGGATGGAGTACGAAGGCACGGGCGAGGTGCTGATGAAGGCGGGCTCGTGTTTCTACCAGCCGCCGCGCATCCGCCACCGCGAGCTTGCGCACTCGAAAGACCTCGAGATGGTCGAGGTCGCGTCGCCGGCGAGCTTCAAGACCTACTCCGCGTAGGCTCGGGGCACCGGCACGGTCGACCGGGTAGTCTCTTGGGTCCGCATCCGTCCATGACGACCGGCACACCTGGCGATCCGCTTGCTCCGTTCCGGCTCGACGATCGGCTGATCGTCGTGACCGGAGCCAGCGAAGGCATAGGGCGGGCATTTGCCGAGTGTTTCGCCCGCGCCGGCGCGTACGTCGTTCTGGCGAGCCGGCGCAAAGACGTGCTCGAGGCCGTGCGCCAGGCGATCCTCGCTTCAGGCGGGCGCGCCGAAGTCGTCGCTACCGACGTGTGCCGGCTGGACGACATCCGCAA
>DASWDF010000239.1:0-11864 GCA_036395475.1 Casimicrobiaceae bacterium | reverse complement strand
AAGCCACACGCCCACGTTGGGCGTGAACAGGCGCCAGCCCTCGCCCCACCAGGATGCGCCGCGACCGGCATCGACGACGCGTGGCTCTCGCGGCGCGACGGCCGCGGGTGTCGCGCCGGACCCGGCCGGCGTAAATTCGTTTGACACGTCTATTCTCCCTGAAGCTTGGTAGTGCGCCCGGCGTTGAGCGTCCGCTGCGCCGCGTGCCGCGCTGCCGGGATCTGCCCTCGACCGAGCGGAAACCTTAGCATATTGGAGAGCGCCGCTGAAGGAAGCCGCGCCTTGGCGCACGCCGCGTTGAGTGCTACGCCCAACCGGGCGTCATACACTGGAAAAGGAGTGGCTTGCGCAACGGTCGCTGCTCGATCTCGCTGCCTCGGCTGTCCGGGTGCCAGCGACGAAAACCATCGCCTCCAACGCCGAGTCAGTCGCCCGCTCATGACCGGCATGCCTCGCAGACTAACCAGAGGTTGCTGGCCGGGGCTCGCGTGCCGGCGTCCGCGATGCGATGGACTTGATTTAACAGACTGTATTCTCTATTATTAGCACTCGTGGGTATTGAGTGCTAACAGAGGGGGCGGATTAAACCCCTCGGCCTACGCCGTTTATTATCCGATAGGCTTTTGATTTTTGACAATTTTCAATGGAGTGAGCGTTAACATGAAAATTAATCCCCTACACGATCGCGTGATCGTCAAGCGGCTGGAAGAGGAACGCAAGACCGCCGGCGGCATCGTCATACCCGACACCGCGGCCGAAAAGCCGTCGCAGGGTGAAATCGTGTTCGCCGGGCCCGGCAAGACCGACGACAACGGCAAGCTGATCCCGATGGGCGTCAAGGTCGGCGACAAGATTCTCTTCGGCAAGTATTCCGGCCAGGAATTCAAGCTGGACGGGCAGGACTACCTGCACATGCGCGAAGACGACGTCATCGGCATCATCGCGTGACGCGGTCGCGCGATCACATAGAGCATTGAGGAGCAACGAAAATGGCAGCCAAAGACGTACGCTTCGGTGAAGGCGTCCGCAACAGAATGTTGAGCGGGGTAAACATCCTCGCCAACGCCGTCAAGATTACGCTCGGCCCCAAGGGCCGCAACGTTGTGCTCGAGCGCAGCTTCGGCGCGCCGACGATCACCAAGGACGGCGTTTCGGTGGCAAAGGAAATCGAGCTCAAGGACAAGTTCGAGAACATGGGCGCGCAAATGGTCAAGGAAGTCGCGTCCAAGACCTCGGACGTCGCCGGCGACGGCACGACGACCGCCACCGTGCTGGCGCAGTCGATCGTGCAGGAAGGAATGAAGTATGTCGCCGCGGGCATGAACCCGATGGACCTGAAACGCGGCATTGACAAGGCGGTTCTCGCCGTGGTCGAGGAGCTCAAGAAGATCAGCAAGCCGTGCACGACGAGCAAGGAAATCTCCCAGGTCGGCGCCATCTCTGCCAACGCCGATGAATCGATCGGCAAGACGATCGCCGACGCGATGGACAAGGTCGGCAAGGAAGGCGTGATCACGGTCGAGGACGGCAAGGGCCTGGAAAACGAGCTCGAGCTGGTTGAGGGCATGCAGTTCGACCGCGGCTACATCTCACCGTATTTCATCAACAATCCCGACAAGCAGGTCGCGATTCTCGAAGACGCGTACATCCTGCTGCACGACAAGAAGGTCTCGAATATCCGCGATCTCCTGCCCCTGCTCGAGCAGGTCGCCAAGTCGGGCAAACCTCTGCTGATCATCGCCGAGGACGTCGACGGCGAGGCGCTGGCGACGCTGGTCGTGAACAACATCCGCGGCATTTTGAAGACGACCGCGGTCAAGGCGCCCGGCTTCGGCGACCGCCGCAAGGCGATGCTCGAAGACATCGCGATCCTGACCGGCGGCACGGTGATCGCCGAGGAGCTGGGCCTAAAGCTCGAGAACGCGACCTTGAAGGATCTCGGCCGCGCGAAGAAGATCGAGGTCGCGAAGGAAGACACCACGCTCATCGACGGCGCGGGCGAGAAGTCGGCGATCGAGGCGCGAGTCAAGAACATCCGCGTGCAGATCGATGAAGCGACTTCGGATTACGACAAGGAGAAGCTGCAGGAACGGGTGGCAAAGCTCGCCGGGGGAGTGGCGGTGATCAAGGTCGGCGCCGCGACCGAAGTCGAGATGAAGGAAAAGAAGGCCCGCGTCGAGGACGCGCTGCACGCGACCCGGGCGGCGGTCGAGGAAGGCATCGTCGCCGGCGGAGGTGTGGCTTATCTCCGCGCTCGTGCCAACCTCAAGAACCTGAAGGGTGACAACGCCGATCAGGACGCAGGCATCAAGATCGTGTTGCGCGCGCTCGAAGAGCCGATGCGGCAGATCGTGAACAATTCCGGAGATGAGCCGTCCGTCGTCGTCAACAAGGTCGTCGAGGGCAAGGGCAACTACGGCTTCAATGCGCAGACCGGTCAGTACGGCGATCTGGTCGAAATGGGCGTCGTCGATCCAACCAAGGTAGCGCGGTTCGCTTTGCAGAACGCTTCATCGGTCGCGAGCCTGATGCTCACCACGGAGGCGATGGTCGCCGAGCTGCCGAAGGACGAGAAGCCGATGGGTGGTGGCGGCATGGGCGGCATGGGCGGCATGGGCGACATGGATATGTGACGCGAAAGCGGGCACCCGACCCAAGAAAAAAGCCCCGCCATGGCGGGGCTTTTTTTCGCACGATCCTCGCGCATGCCGTGCGGAATGCTAGGGCAGCGCGGCACGCAGCATCACGCCGAAGTAGGTGATGCCGTTGTTGGGCTCCTTGATGCCTGCGTTCGAGATATGGTGAATGAACGCACCGAGCTCGTAACGCTGGCGCTCGCCGAAGGCAACGCCCATTCCGGCGACGTCGCCGAACTGGAACGTGGTGCTGAAGTTGCGCTCGGTGTTAATGCGCGTGGCCGACAGCAGGTGGGCGCCGATGCCGATCTCGGCGAACGGCCGCACGGCGCCGACCTGTGGCGCAATCCAGCGCAGCATCGGTATCAGGCTCGCGTCCCAGAGCGAGCTGCGCTCGGCAGGGTGCTCGCGGCCCCGCCAGTAGGCCAGTTGCGCAACGAGCCGCGTATCGAATCCGTACTCCTTGAGCGCGGCGCAGCGGCACAGCGAATCCCAATGGACTGCGGCGCCGTAGATGGTCACGTTGTTGCCATCGCCGACGGTGAGCGCCGCGCCGTCCGGAGCGAACGAGACGTCGGCGCGGGCGAGCGGCGAGAGCGCGATGCATGCGATCACGAACGTCCCCATGCCGACCCAGCGGGTCATGAACGGCGCATGCGCAGCGCGATGGCTTCGGATTCTCATGGTCGGGAACGCGCGGATTCTATGCAACTCGCGGCACGTCCGCAAGTCGCTGCCGCGAGGAGGAGTGAGCTAGTGACGATGAGCGCGTCGCTCCGCCTCGAAGGGCGATTCGGTTCGCACCTCGGCATCGACGGTGATTTCCTCCCGCGCGCCGGCCGCCGTCTCGATTTGCAGCGTGATAGGCACGCGCTCGCCCGGCTTCAATGCATGCGCGAGCCCGGTCAGGACGATGCGGTCCGCTCCGGGTCGGAGAACGACCGTAGCACCTGTAGGTAGCGCCAAGGCTGCGCGCACTGCCATGAACACTGGGGCGGTGTAGTGACACTCGCGCTGCAATCGATGAACGCACGCCAACGAGGGTCGCGCCCTCGGTGCTGGTGAGGACCATGTACGCCTCAGTGTTCCGCGTGCCGGGCTTGACCCAGGGCTGATTGACGATGAACAGTGCATGCGCGTCGTATGCGGCGCCGGCGAGGAAGCCGACGAAAGCGACGACGCTCAGGGAGCGTCCCATCCTGAGTCGCCTCTGCAACAGCCGCGCCGACGATGTCTCGCCGCTCATCCTCGAATTATAGGCGCGCGACTCGCGCGAGCGTCGCCCACGTGCTTGCAAAATGCATTAGACTATTCAGGTTCCAAAATATCTGGCGCGCCGGACCACGATGCTCAGGAACCCGCTCGCATGACTTCCGGGATGCTCTTCGCGCTGGCGATAGGCACGCTCGTGGTATTCGTGCTGGTCGGGTTGATGCGACGGAGCCGCAGCGCGAGTCAGGCCGAGCGGTCGGCGTCCGACGCGCAAAATACGGTCGCGCAGTGGACCGAAGGCGAGACGACGCGGCTGTTGTCGAGCGCAGAGGTTCCCGGGCTCTACCTCCTGCGTCCGCGTTTTTTATCCAAAGCAGAAAACGTCGTCTACCTACTGCTCAAGGCGGCGTTTCCACGGCATGAAATTTTCGCACGGATACGGCTCGCCGACGTGTTGCAGGTCAAGATCGGCCCGCAGGGAATGGAAAGGCTCCGCGCGTTCCGCAAGATAGCCAATCAACACGTAGGTTTCGTCGTCTGCGACCGAGACATGACCATCGTCGCGATCGTCGATGCAAAGGAGCCCGAGCAGGTCCAGAATCCCAGGGATCAAAAGCTCGAGATCATCAAGCAGCGTTGTTTGCAGGCAGCGCAGGTGAAATACATCTGCGTCTACCCGCCGACCCTGCCGCGCTATCGCGAGCTGCGCGCACAGGTGCTCGGTCCCGCCGCGGAACTCGTCTGACTTTAGTTCGCGCGAGCCGGCTGCGGCGCGATGCGCGCCGCGATCCAGGTGCCGCCAACGATGAGCGCGCAGCCCGAGAGCGTATTCGCGGCAAACGGTTCGCCAAGAAAGAGGACGCCCCATAACACGCCGAAGAGCGGGATCAGGAACGTGACCGTCAGCGCTCGTGCCGGCCCGATGGTCGCAATCAGCCGGAAATAGAGCAGATACGCGAAAGCCGTCGACGCCAGCGCGAGGGCGAGCACATTGGCGGTGACGAGCGGCGTAAGCGGTCCCGGCGCAGGCACGAAGCAGAGTGCCGGCGCGAGCACGACTGCGGCGGCGAGTTGGCTGTAGAGCGCGACCGCCGCGCTCGGGACCGCGGCCATGCGCCGCTTGGCGTAGACGCTTGCGACCCCGTAACAAAGCGCGGCGCCGAGACAAGCCAGCGTCGCCCAAAGCATCATTCCCGACAGCGGCTCGGGTTGCCAGCCAACGAGAACCACGACGCCGGCAAGCCCGAGCCCCATGCCTCCCAGCTTGCGTAGGGTCAGCGCTTCGCCGAGCCACAGCGCGGCAATGAGCGCGCCGAAGAACGGACTCGTCGCGTTTAGGATCGCCGCGGCCGAAGCGCTGATGTATTGCTCGGCAAAGCAGAAGAGCGCGAAGGGCAACGCCGAATTCACCGCCCCGATCATGAGGTAACCGCGCCAGTGCGCAAAGAGCGGCGGGACCGAACGGCGAGCGAGCGAGAGCGCGAAAAGCGCGATGAAGGCCAGCGCGACGCGCGAGAAGGCGAGCCACAACGGCCCCAGAGCGGGAACGGCGACGCGCATGAAGGCAAACGAGCCGCCCCAGAGCCCGGCCAGCAACAGCAGCCGGGCGGCGTCGCCGGGACCCATCGATTCAGTCGGAGGCGGGGTGTGCCGTCGCTCCGACGCTGGACCCTGTCACCTCGAGTGCAAGCTGGCCACGGCCGGTGTGGGCGCGCTCGTGCTCGAGCAACCACTGCTTACGCCACAGTCCCCCGCCGTACCCGGTCAGCGTGCCGTCGGCGCCGATCACGCGGTGGCAGGGCACGATGAGGCACAGCCGGTTGTCGCCGTTGGCTCGGCCGACCGCGCGCACTGCGGTGCCGCGACCGATCGTCGCCGCAATATCCGCGTAGGAGCGCGTAGCTCCGGGCGGTATGGAAAGGAGCGCATTCCATACCGCACGCTGGAAGGCAGAGCCGCAAAGCGCGATCGGTGTGGTAAAGGTCAGCTCGCGACCGGCAAAGTACGCCGCGAGCTCGTCGCCGATCTGCGCCAGGTAACGATGCGCGCCGGGCAGAATCGGGCGCTTGAGCTTCTTTTGCATCACCTCGATTTCGCGTTCGAGGCCGCGTCGGTCCACGAATTCGAGCAGTGCGAGTCCGCGGTCGTCAGCCAGCGCGAGCATTGCGCCGAGCGGAGTCTCGAACCATTGCGCGTAAAGGCATTCGACTTCGTGCGCACGGCTGGGAGCGGCACCGACGTGCCGATTGAACGCGACTCGGAAACCGCTGCCGGATTCGAAGCCGTGATCGAGCTGGAGGTCGAGCATGGATTTTCCTTGGCGCACGCCCGCAAGGGCCAGGCCCATGCGACGCGCGCGATGATAGGCGTGAAAGGTCATGCCGCAGTAGCGCTTGAAGGCGCGCCGTGCCGTCGAGGGTTCGATGCCGCGGCGGGCGAGGTCGGCGTCGCGCAGCCGGCCCGTCGGCTCGGCTTCGACCGCGGCGAGCAATTGCGTCACCAGCGGCGGCGCGCCGTGGCCCTCATTCAGCGGCTCACACCGCAGGCACGGCCGGTAGCCCGCGTGCAGCGCCTCGCTCGTCGAGGCGAAAAATTCGACGTTCTCGCGCTTCGGCGTGCGCACGCGGCACGTGGGGCGGCAAAAGATTCCTGTAGTCGCGACCCCGACGAAGAAAATACCCTCGAAGGTCGGATCGTGGTCGACGACCGCGCGGTACATCACTTCGGGAGAAGGAAGCTCTGTCATGCGCGAATTATAGGCGAGGAGCCTACCGCGGCGTCGTCGATATTCGGGCGGCAAATTCCGCGGCCCTTCCGCTCGCGGGAACCGCGCCTCACTTGAAGAAGTTGATGTATGCCCAGAGCAGGAGCAATGCGCCGATGATCGACAAGATCCAGCCGGCGGGATGAAACTTGCCGTCGGGACTCTTCCAGATCAGACTGCTGATGAGTCCGCCGACGATCGAGCCACCGATGCCGAGCGCTACCGTGAGCCAGAATCCGAGTGGCACGGCACCGGGGTAGAAGAACCGCGCGAGGACGCCGACGATAAAGCCGACGACGATCGTTCCAATGATGCCCATTATTCCCATGTGTCATTCTCCTGTGACGATGTTATTGCGGGAAAACCGGCGACGTACGGTCGGTCCGGGCGCTGCGTACGCTGCAGCGCATCGATGCTAGCACACCGGGCCAAGAACTCGGTAAGGATTGCGCGCGCTCGCGCGACCAAGGCTCGAGGACGATGGAGACCGCGATGAACGCAAAGTGGACTCGGATACTCGGCGCCGCCGCCGCGGCGCTGTGGCCGGTTTTGAGCGGCGCGGATTGCCATGTCGCCAGCCCGAATCACACCGTCGCTCTGGTCGAGCTCTACACCTCCGAAGGTTGCGACAGCTGCCCGCCGGCCGATCGCTGGTTGTCCGCGTTGGATCTCGGCGCGCCGGCGCCGCGCGCGGTAGCAATCGCGTTCCACGTCGATTACTGGGACCGGCTCGGTTGGCGCGATCGTTTCGGCAGCGCGAGCTTCACCGAACGGCAACACGAGCAGATGGCGCGCCGGCATGCCGCCTTTGTCTACACCCCGCAGGTGTTGTTGCAGGGGAGCGATTTCCCCCGCTGGCGTGACGCGAGCCAGCCGGTTGCGGCGCTCGCTACGATCAATGCCCGGCCGGCGCGCGCGACGATCGAGCTCGTTGTCGCACCGCTCGACGGAAGCACGGCCGCGGTCGATTTATACGTGCGCATCCCGCAGCCTCGCGATCGTGCCCACGCGGCGGTCGCGGTCGCGTTGACGCAGAGCGGCCTAGCCAGCGATGTCAAGGCCGGCGAAAACGCCGGCAAGCGGCTGCTCCACGATCATGTCGTGCGCGCCTGGCGTGCGGGCGCGCCGATCGGTGTCGCGGGCGAGTTGCGGCAACATTTCAGCTTGCCGCTGCCCGCCGAGCGCGGCCCGCTGGAAATCGTTGCCTTTGCCGAGAACACCGCGACCGGCGAGGTGCTGCAAGCGCTCGCCCTGCCGGTCTGCATTCCGTAGAAACCGCATCCCGGATCCGGGCCAGAGCCGGATTGCGTCCGCTCGGATGATCGAAATGCCTCCTGCGGCGACCGTTGCTCGTCTGCGAAGTTTCCCGTAAGGTTGCGCTCGCCTGCCGATGACGGCGGACCGCCGCAGGTCGTTCTGCTGCTGCATCGCGCGGCGACCCATGGCGACGGACCACGCTTGCGGCACGAACCGGGAGGAAGGTTATTTCGACAGCGCGACCGCAAGTGACTCACGTGCAGCTGAGCTCGAAGGCGGAGGAGCGCCGAGTCATATTCGCCTCGTCGCTCGGCACCATCTTCGAGTGGTACGACTTCTACCTGTACGCGACGCTGGCGCCGTTCTTCGCGACGCTGTTCTTTCCCAAGGGTAACGACACGGCAGCGCTGCTTTCGGCCTTCGCCATTTATGCGGCTGGATTCCTGGTGCGGCCGTTCGGCGCACTGGTGTTCGGCCGGATCGGCGACCTGGTCGGCCGCAAGTACACGTTCTTATGGACGATCGTGGTGATGGGCTTTTCGACCTTCGCAGTCGGCCTGGTGCCCACGTTCCAGACCATCGGTTGGGGAGGACCCATTCTGCTGCTGAGCCTGCGCCTGTTGCAGGGTCTCGCGCTGGGCGGCGAGTACGGCGGGGCGATAACCTACGTTGCCGAACACGCGCCGCAGAATCGGCGCGGCTACGACACGAGCTGGATCCAGACCACCGCGGCGCTGGGTTTCTTCCTCGCGCTCCTCGTCATCGGGGTGTGCCGTTTTTCCGGTGTCCTCAGCACGAAGGACTTCGCCGTGTGGGGATGGCGCATCCCGTTTCTGGTGTCGCTGATCCTGCTGGTCTTCTCGGTGTACATCCGCCTGAGGCTTAACGAATCGCCGGTGTTCCAGCGCATGAAGGCCGAAGGCAGGGGCTCGAAGGCGCCGTTGCGCGACAGCTTTCTCGTGTACCCGAACAATAAGTACGTCGTGCTCGCGCTGTTCGGTGCGACTGCGGGTCAGGGCGTGGTCTGGTACACAGCCCAGTTCTACGCGCCGTTTTTCCTGACGATCACGCTGAAGATGGATGACCAGACGGCGTACGCCCTGATCGGTCTGTCGCTGCTGATCGCGACGCCGTTCTTTGTCGTATTCGGGGCGCTTTCGGACCGGGTCGGCCGGCTGAGAATCATCCTCTTTGGATGTCTCATCGCGGCAGCTACCTACTTCTGGTTGTTCGCCTTGTTGATGCATTACGCCAATCCCGCGCTCGAAGCCTACCGGGACAAGACGCCGATCATCGTCTCGGCGAAAGACTGCGCTTTCCATGTTTTCGTGACGCCGTTCACCAAGTACTCGGATTGCGATCGCGCCAAGGATTTCCTGAACAAGCAGGGGCTGTCGTTCAAGTCGGCCACCTTGCCGACCGGCGCGACCGATAACGTCATCATCAGGATCGGTGACGCCGAGCTCAGGGGTTGGAACGAGAAGAAGACCGCGGAGCTGCTCAAGGCCGGTGGCTATCCGCAAGGCCCTGCCGACAGCAGCAGGATCAACAAACCGATGACGGTGCTGATACTGGTCATCATGATGATCTACGTGACGCTGGTTTACGGACCGATCGCGGCGTTCCTGGTGGAGCTGTTCCCGACGCGCATTCGCTACACGTCGATGTCGCTGCCATATCACATCGGCAACGGCTGGTTCGGCGGCATGCTGCCGCTGCTCGCCACCGCGATGGCGGCATCCAGCGGCGATATCTATTACGGTCTCTGGTATCCGATCGTCGTCGCAGTCATGACTTGCATCGTTGGTTTGCTCTTCCTCCAGGACAACAAGGAGCGCGACATCGAATCCGACTGGAGGTAAGCAGTGCCATTTGAATGCTGCTATAGTCGGTCGCGGTTCCGGGGGTTTCGATGCGCCGCAAGTTACGCGACTGGCTGAAGCAACTGGGTCCCGGGCTCATCACGGGGGCCGCGGACGACGATCCGTCCGGGATCGCCACGTACGCACAGGCTGGCGCGCAATTCGGCTTCCTGACGCTGTGGACGATGTTGTTCACGTATCCGCTCATGGTCGGGATCCAGATGGTCAGCGCGCGCATCGGCCGTGTCACCGGCCATGGACTTGCGGCAAACATCGGCCAGAGCTTTCCGCGGCCCGTGCTGTACGGTATCGTCGCCCTGCTCGTCGTCGCCAACACGATCAACATCGCGGCCGACATCGCTGCAATGGGCGATGCCTTGCGCCTCATCGTCGGCGGTCCGCCCCATGTGTACGCGGTCGCGTTCGGCACCGTTTGCCTGCTGCTGCAGGTCTTCCTGTCGTACCGGCGCTACGTGCGCTACCTCAAGTGGCTCACAATGGCGCTGCTGTCCTATGCGCTGCTGGTGCTGACGATCGACATTCCATGGCGCGAAGTAGCGGCGCACACGGTGACGCCGCATTTCGCGTTGACGACCGAATACCTGACGGTGGTCGTCGCGGTTTTCGGCACGACCATCAGCCCCTATCTTTTCTTCTGGCAGGCGTCGCAGGAAGTCGAAGAGCTCAATGCCGACCCTGCGGCCGGGGCGTTGGCGCACGCGCCCGACGGTGCCGCAGCGCATCTGCGCCGGATCAAGATCGACACGTATCTGGGCATGGGCTTCTCGAACATTGTCGCGTTCTGCATCATCCTCGGCACTGCCGCGACGCTTAGTGCCGGCGGCGTGACCGACATCGAGACCTCTGCGGAAGCCGCCGAGGCATTGCGGCCGCTGGCCGGAAACTTCGCGTTCCTTCTGTTCGCGCTCGGGATCATCGGCACCGGCATGATCGCGGTGCCCGTTCTGGCTGGATCGGCCGCGTATGCCGTCACCGAGACCTTCAAATGGAAGCGCGGCCTGGACTTGAAGCTCCTCGAGGCGCGCGAGTTCTACGCCATCATCGCGTTTGCCACGCTCGGCGGCGTCGCCCTCGTTTTTTCTCCCATCAACCCGATCAAGGCGCTGTTCTGGAGCGCGGTGATCAACGGCGTGATCGCCGTGCCGATCATGGTCGTCATGATGCTGCTCGCGGACGATCGGAAGGTCATGGGCGATTTCACCGTCACGCGGCGGCTGAAAGCGCTCGGATGGCTCGCGACCGGCACCATGGCCGCCGCGGTCATCGCGATGCTTGCGACGTGGTAGCTCTCGAATTCGGTCGCACGCACCCGTTTCTGCCGCGCCGCCGTCCCGACTAGCACATGGTCCGATGGCGCTCGATGCAAGTCCGGAGGACTTCGTCCGGATCGCGCTTCCACCAGTTGTTCGCCGAGAAGATCTCGACTTCGTGCGGCCCCCGGTAGCCTGCGGCTTCCATCCAGGACCGGATCAACGGAATGTCGATCACCCCGTCACCCATCATGCCGCGATCGAGGAGGAGATCGGCGGTGGGCACCAGCCAATCGCAGATGTGGAAAGCCAGCAGTCGGCCGGGATGGGCTCCCGCGCGCTCGATCTCGGCGCGGAGATCGGGGTCCCACCAGACATGGTAGACGTCGACCGCGATGCCGAGACCGGCATTGGCGCCCGGAGCCAGCTCGTCGCAAAGATCGTTTGCCTGTGCCATCGTGTTGACGCAGGCACGATCTGCGGCATACATCGGATGCAGCGGCTCGATGGCGAGCGGCATCGCGGCGGGCCGCGCGTATTCGAGCAGCTCGCCGATGCCGTCGCGAATCATTTCGCGCGCGCCGGCCATGTCCTTCGAGACGATGCGACCGTCGCTGTCCTTCGGCAAACCGCCGACGACGAGCACGAGACAGGGCGCACCCAGCGCCAGCGCCTCGTCGACCGCGCGCTTGTTGTCGTCGAGCGCGGCCTTGCGGCCGGCGCGGTCGGCGGCGGAGAACATGCCGCCGCGGCAATACCCCGAAAGCGCCATACCGGCGTCGCGAAGGCGCTGCGCGGTCTCCTTCAGGCCCGCCGCCGCAACCTGGTCGCGCCAGGGCGAGATCCTGCGGATGCCGTGGCG
>DASWDF010000238.1:0-1770 GCA_036395475.1 Casimicrobiaceae bacterium | reverse complement strand
GCGTCCTCTGCCGCCTTGCGGCTCGCCGCCATGTGCTCCGCGACCAATCGTTCGATGCGCTTGCCCAGATCTTCGTTGCCGTTGGTGTTCGTCATGCGACCCGAATCGCATGCTTCCAATCACCCGCGCAACGCCACCCCTCCTAAGAAACTGATTCCGCAAGTGCGGGTTTTTCCACGAGGTCGAAACCAAGGGCGTGGGCTTTTCGCTTGAGGTTGCGAAGGACTCGGTCGCGGTAATGCTGCTCGTACGCGTCGGCGCCCGTCTCTTCAAAGCGAGTGCCGTTCTTGAGCAGGGCATAGATGATTCGAGCTAGCTTTGCAGCGGTCGCGACGATGGCCTTGGCCTTGCCGATGCGAGCGGATAGTCGACGATAAAACGCGCCGATCGCAGACTGCGTTCGGCCAGCCGAGACGGCCGCCATGCGAAGGATCTGCGCAACACGATGAGCGGAATGAGGACGTTTGGGTCGGTACCTCTTCCCCCCTGTGATGCGACAACCTGGCGCGAGAGTCGTCCACGATGCGAAGTGTTTGGCCGTCGGCCAGGCCGTCATGTCTGTGCCGATTTCGGCGATGAGCTGAACCGCCGTTATCTCGGCGATGCCAGCAACCTGGTATAGATCCACGCCGCCGGCGATTCGATGGAGCGAAGCGTGAACGTTGAGCTTCGGATCTCGCCGTCGGTCACGGCGTACTTTGGTGGCGGTCCTTGGTGGTTCCACGGCTGGCATGTTGACGGCGATCGCGTCGACGAGGTTCTGAATCTCGACGTCACATTCGACCAGCCGCTGCTGATGCGCATCATAGAGCTCGAGACCGTGGCGCAGCGTGAACAGGAGATCCGCGCGATATTCACCGCGAAGAGAGTCGGCAAGCTCCGCTTCGCTGGCCTTGCATCGGGGGTCACGATGGCGTGCGAGTAAAACTGGATCGCGCTGTCCGGCAACAATGTCGCGGATGATGCGCATGCTGGTATCGCCGGCAACGTCAGTTACGACGCGATCCAATTTGATGTTCATCAGCGTCATCGACTTCTGCATCTGCTGAATGAAGCGTGCATTGGAGCGCAGAAGGGACTCGCGGTGTCGAAGATACGTACGAAGCGCGACGAAGTCGGCGCTGGGCCGAAAGCTGGCGCGTAGCAGGCCATACGAGTGCAACTGTTGCAGCCACTGACAGTCCAGTACGTCGCTCTTTCGTCCAGGAACATTGTGGACGTGGTGCGCATTGACCAAACACACCTCGATTCCGCGTTCCTCGAGAATCTCGTACAGCGGTACCCAGTAAACCCCGGTCGCCTCCATCGCGACCGTCTGAATGCCGCAAGCCTGCAGCCAGTCTGCGACCTCATGGAGGCCGTGAGTAAGCGCAGAGAACGAACGCACGTGCTCGTCGGCACAATCGATAGGGACAGCCACCCAGTGTTCGGCACTGCCGATGTCAATCCCCGCTGCGCTTGCTTTCAGAATCGGCAACGATCCACCATCTCGTCCTTTTTTCGCCATGTCGAGCTCCTCTCCGTAGGTGAGACCTCGGGCACAGGGAGTCGCTTGGCTGCATTCTCCTAAACGGGGTCACCGACGACGCCGGTGCCACCACTCGCGGTATCGCGTACTCCCCAAACCAGGCTGAACGACGGGAACAAGTCACCACTGGGTGGTCGGTCTCGGTGCACCGAGGTCTCCGTGGGATGGAACCGCTCGGGAAAACGATACTCAAGTTTCACGTCGTCTCGGGGCGGGCGGAGCCCCGCGAAATTGCTGAACGG
>DASWDF010000237.1:0-18702 GCA_036395475.1 Casimicrobiaceae bacterium | reverse complement strand
TGGTCGAGGCGACGTGCAAAGGTCGCAGTCGCGTCGATGCAGACAGTGTCGACGAATTTGAACGGCAATTGCGCGCGCAGGTGATGAAAGTCAATACGCCGGTAGGATTGGCGACGGCCATTGGTGCGCCTGATCGCGCGACGGGCGAAGCCACGCGGTAGATTCGAGCCGCCGCTGCCGTGTAATGAGAAGGCCGAGTGTCAATGAACGGTTACGTACTTACTTACCACTCTCACCACGTTGTCGGCAACGACTACGCGCGGAACGACCATATCGCGCTTCCGGCGGATCTCGACCTCATCACCGATGCAGGCTGCAGGATTGTGTCGCTCGATACGCTGGTCGATTCGTTCTTCAACGTAGCGGCCGACGGCGGCGGGAGCGGAGACGGAAAGCTGGTTGCGATTACGTTCGACGACGGTCCGATCTACGACGTCGAGGATTTCAGTCACCCGGAATTCGGCAATCAGCGCAGCTTCCTCGGCATCATGCGTGATTTCGTATCGCGGCGCGGCGAGAAGGCGCAGCCGGAGCTGAGTGCTACGAGCTTTGTCATCGCTTCGCCGGACGCGCGGCGTGTCATCGAGGCGACGTACGATGCCGACTACACGTACATAGGCCCGGGCGCGATGACCGACGAATGGTGGGGCCCGGCGATCGAGACGGGATTCATCTCAATCGCCAATCACAGCTGGGACCACCTCCACCCGGCGTTGCCGAGGGTCGCGCATTCCCGGCAAGTGAGGGCCGACTTCACGCAAGTGCTTACCGTCGAGGACGCCGACGCCCAGATAGCTGATGCGGGCAGGTTCATCTCGGCGCACACCCGGGGCTGGCAATCGCCCTTTTTCGCGTACCCTTTTGGGCAGTACAACACATTTCTCGCGGATCAGTACCTGCCTCAAAATGCGAAGCGACTCGGATTGCGGGCGGCGTTTACAGACGAGCCAAGGCCGATCACCGGGAACGAGAACCCGTGGTGTCTCCCACGTTTCATCTGCGGGCATCATTGGAAGAGTCCCCAGGAATTAGCGACAATCCTGCATGCACACTGATCCGATGCTATTCGGTCAAAATGGCGTTTCGCTCAGAACGGCCCGACGCTCGCGATATGGTCCTCCAGCTTTCGCTTCTGTGAATCCGAGAGATTAGCGTTCCACTTTACAATGACGTACGGATGCTGCGTAGGCTGATAGCCCGCGCGAATGTCGACAACGTAAGCTTTCTTATCGCCGCAATACCCGAACCACGCCACACAGTCGGTCAGTTCGCGAAACGCAGTTTCCAGCATGATTTGCGCGATCCCGCCGCGTTCGCGGCATGCGTCCCAGTGTTCCCGCGACAGTCGCCGGTAGAAGTTGTTTCGCACGCACATGCCGCCGCAGAGATAGCACTCGGCGTAGCGAATCCAGTTGCAGAAGCCGACCGGTTCGATGTGCGCTTCGGACCATTTGTAGAAAGCGACTTGCTGGCGCCAATTCTCGGGCGGCGTCGGGATCGACAGACCGGCGTTTTCGCGCGGAACCGGAAACGGAGTGGCGAATGATTCATAGAACAGGTCGGCCGCGAAATATTGCGCATTCCGAAAGAAGGAGACGTGAAGCGAGTCGTCGAAGCTGGTCATCTTGACGTTTTGGGACTCCGAGGATGCTCGCTCATGCCGGCGCCTCCGGCTGAACGGCGTACGTGAACGAGTCGGCGAAGAATTCATTCGGCGGCAGACCTCGCTGGATCGTAAAATCTTGCTTCGCCGCGTCGATCATCGCCGGTCCGCCGCAGGCGTAGACCTGATAGCCTGAGAGATCCGGAAAGTCGGCCATCACCGCCTTGTGCACGAGGCCGGTGCGACCCGGCCAGCGGTCCTCGGGCAGCGGATCGGACAGCACCGGAATGAAGCGGAAGTCGCGGTGCTGCTCCTGCCAGCTCCCGGGCAGATCGGGAAGATAGAGATCGCGTAACGAGCGCACGCCCCAATAGAGGACCATCGGCCGCTCGATCTCGTGATGCAATGCGTGCTCGATGACCGCCTTGATCGGTGCAAAGCCTGTGCCGCCGGCAATGAAGATGATCGGCTTGTCGGACTCCTCGCGCAGATAGAACGTCCCCAGCGGCCCTTCGAAGCGCAGGATTTCGCGGCCCTTGAAT
The DNA here is from genome assembly GCA_036395475.1 of Casimicrobiaceae bacterium. Classification (GTDB taxonomy): domain Bacteria; phylum Pseudomonadota; class Gammaproteobacteria; order Burkholderiales; family Casimicrobiaceae; genus PALSA-1003. The sequence continues at coordinate 16,557 of DASWDF010000237.1, read as the reverse complement.
TCGTTGAAGAGCTGACCGCTGAACAGGCCACCCGGTATGTGGCGCACATGCAGTTCGAGCAGCGCGTCGTCTTCGGGCGGGGTAGCAAGCGAAAAGCTCCGCCGCCGGCCGTCCTTGAGCAGGAGGTCGATGTACTGCCCGGCGAGATACTGCAGGCGCTCGTTCGCCGGCAGCTTGAGCGACACAATCGCGACGTCGGGCGCGACCTTGTCGATCTTCTCGATCCGGCACGGCAGCTTGCGGATCTGGATATCGCCGGCCCGACGCACTTCGCGCACTTCGATGCTGAGCGGCGTCTTCGGCTTGGCGACGCAGAAGAGCGCCAGCCCTTGTGCCTTTTCGGCGTCGGTGAGCGTACCGGGCTGGTGCGCGCCGTAGTCGACCGCGCCGTCGAGAATTTTTCCCTTGCAGGTGCCGCAGGCGCCGTTGCGGCAACCGTAGGGGATCATCAGGTCCGCGCGCATCGCGGCGGCGAGCACGGTTTCGCCGCCCTCGCAGGCGAAGCTGTGCTCGGTGGGTTTTATGGTAATCTGGAACGGCATCGATTTGCTGGCTGGCAGGGTTGTTCCGCGCAGGGCACCAGAGTGATACGGGTACTGTTGATTGGCTGCGGCGACATCGCCCTGCGCACTGCCGAGCTGTTGCGCGGCAGGGTTCGGCTCTACGGCCTCACGCGAAGGCCGGAGGACATTCCCAAGCTGCGCAATCGGGGCATCGTGCCGATCCTCGGCGATCTCGATCGCTCTCACAGTCTCGAGCGCCTGCGCGCGGCACCTTTCGCGGTGCTGCATTTCGCGCCGCCGCCGGGCGAAGGCCGCGACGATCCGCGCACCATGCGGCTCATCGCCGCGCTGACGAAGGCGCGGATTATACCCCACCACTTCGTCTACATCAGCACCAGCGGGGTCTATGGCGATTGCGCCGGAGCACGCGTAAGCGAGACGCGGCCACGCCGCAGTCAGACGCCGCGCGCACGACGGCGGATCGCCGCAGAAGATCGTTTGCGGCGCTGGGCGAAGCGCTACGGCGTCAAGCTCGCGATCCTGCGCGCACCCGGTATCTACGCCGCGACGCGCCTGCCTCTCGACCGCTTGCGGCAGGGAACACCCGTGCTCCGGCCCGAGGACGACGTGTACACCAATCATGTGCACGCCGACGATCTGGCGCGCGCCGCCGTCGCCGCGGCGTTTCGCGGCAAACCGAATCGCGCGTACAACGTTACCGACGACGGCGAAATGCAGATGGGCAACTGGTTCGATGCGGTCGCCGACGCGTTTCAGCTGGCGCGCCCGCCGCGGATCTCGTGGGAAGAAGCAGAGACTCGCATCGCGCCGCAACTCCTGTCGTTCATGAGCGAGTCGCGACGGCTATCCAACGCGCGCATGAAGCGCGAACTGCGCGTGCGGCTGCGCTATCCGACGCCGCAGGCGTTGCTCGCCGAAGTCGCGCCGCGCGAGCTCAGGAAGCAGTTGAATCTGCCGCTGTGACGAACCCTTCTGCCTCTGCGGTACCGCAGCGCACGCGCTGGCAGAAAATCGCCGCGCGCCTCGACGCCTACGAGCGGTTGATCCGCCTCGACAAGCCGATCGGTACGTTGCTGCTGCTGTGGCCGACGCTGACTGCGCTGTGGATTGCCGCGTCGGGCTCGCCGTCATGGATCGTGGTCGGCATCTTCGTGGTCGGTACGCTGCTGATGCGCTCGGCGGGATGCGCGATCAACGACTACGCGGACCGCGATTTCGACGCGCATGTCGAGCGCACCGCGAACCGGCCGCTGGCGCGGCGCGAGATCGAGCCCTGGGAAGCGCTCGCCGTCGCCGCCGTGCTGGCGGCGTGTGCGTTCCTGCTGCTCCTGCGCTTCAACCGGTTCACTATCCTGCTCTCCATTCCCGCGCTCGCGATCACGATCGCGTATCCTTTTGTCAAGCGTTTTTTTCAACTGCCGCAGGCGTTTCTCGGCATCGCCTTTTCCTTCGGCATTCCGATGGCTTACGCGGCGGTCTTCGGCTTCGTGCCGGCAAACGGATGGTGGCTCTTCACTGCCAACCTGTTCTGGGTCATGGCCTACGACACCGAGTATGCGATGGTCGATCGCGAGGACGATATCAGGCTGGGACTCAAGACTTCGGCGATTGCCTTCGGCCGCTTCGATGTACTAGCAGTGATGCTCTGCTACGCGGTCTACCTCGGGATGCTGACGTGGATCGGACGCATGCTCGGCATGGGACCGCTGTTCTACGGCGCGGTCCTGATCGCGTCAGCACTTGCGCTTTGGCACTTTTGGCTGATCCGCAAACGCGAGCGCGCGGGCTGCTTCCGCGCGTTTCTGGGCAATCACTGGCTTGGGCTCGCGATATTCGCCGGCACCGTCGCCGATTACGCCGTGCGCTTGCAGCGCTGGCCGAGGTGGCCGATGTAACCCGGGCATCGCTGCGCTCAGCCCGGGCTACGACAATTCCCATATGTAGCCCGGGCTGAGCGCGAAGCGCGATGCCCGGGACGGCGCTTCGAAAACCGCCGTGAGTTGCGCTACGAGCTACGCGCATTACCGTGAGAGGAGCAGCCGATGGACTTGCAGCTGAAGGATCGCATCGTCGTCGTGACCGGAGCGAGCAAGGGCATCGGCTGGGCGTGCGCCGAGGCATTCGCGCACGAGGGCGCGAAAGTCGTGCTGGTATCGCGCAGTCAGGCGAACCTCGACGCAGCGCTCGCGCGCTGGCCGAAGGGCGCGCCGATGCCGCTGGCAATCGCCGCCGACCTCACGCGAGCCGAGGAAGCCGAGCGCATGGCCGGGAGAGCCGAGGAAAGCGTCGGGCCCATCGCGATCCTCGTGAACTCGGCCGGCGCCGCGCGCCGGTATGCGCCGGCCGATCTCGACGCCGCGGCGTGGCATGATGCCATGGACGCAAAATTTTTCAGCTACATTCACGCCATCGATGCGGTGCTCAAGCGGATGCTCGGTCGCGGCCGCGGCGCGATCGTCAACATCATCGGCATGGGTGGCAAGGTGGCGAGTCCGGTACACCTGCCCGGTGGCGCGGCGAACGCAGCACTGATGCTGGCGACGGTGGGTTTGGCCGCAGCGTTCGGGCCCAAGGGCATCCGCATCAACGCCATCAATCCCGGGGCCACGCTGACCGGTCGCGTACAGGAAGGCTTGAAAGCCGAGTCGAAGATGACCGGGCTGTCCGAGGCCGAACTGCTCGAGCGCAATCAGGCGAGAATCCCGCTCGGCCGGCTCGGCACGCCCGAAGAAGTTGCGCAAGTCGCCTTGTTCCTCGCCTCGGACCAGGCAAGCTATGTCACCGGCGCCATCGTGCCGATGGACGGAGGAAGCGGTTCAGTGATCTAGCTGCGCGCGGTTTGCCGCCGCGTCGGCGACGCAGCATCGCCGTGCCGAGCAGGGCGAGCAATGTTGTCATCGCGGCGAGCGCGACGGGCGATAACGTAGGGATCGACGCAGCAAGGTTTGCGGGCAAGGCCCGGAGCACCTTGCCAGTCGTGCAATCGAATACGATCGTGCTGACAAAGCTGACCGAGCCGGTCTTACTAGGTCCGGTGTAGGTGGTGATGGTGATCGTGATCTTCGTGTTCGGCGGCAAGCCGCCGCCGAACGGCTTGATCTGAAACGTCGGGTAAGCCGCGTTGTAGGCCCCGAGGTTGGCGCCGGTCTCGTCGGTAAATTCCTCGATGGTGCCCACGCCGGGCACCGTGACCGTGACATCCGCCGAGGCAACCCCCGTGACGTTGATGAATGTGTTGACGTTGAACCCGCTGCCGCCGCAGCTGCCGGCGAGCGTGGGCTGATCGTGCAGGAGCTCGATCGACGGCAGCGTCGTTGCGGTGGTTCCGGGAGCTGCTACTTGTGGAAGCGTGGGCGACTCGGTTCCGGCAGATGCGGCGAAGCCCGCGGTTGCCCACGACAGGGCGACGACTCCAGACCAGGCCTTGAGCGCGGCCGCGACCGTTGGCAAGCGTTGATCTCCTCGGCGATGTGGGCTCCCGGAGGAGCCCACGCAAACCAGCATAGCGGTTGGCTGTTGCGGCGGTCCAGCCGCGGGCGCGGATAATACCGCGTCTCGGGCACCCTGTGGCGTCGAAACCACGGGCAGTGTCGCCGTCTCCCGACAGATTTCGGCATTCTGGGCCGTTTTGCTCGTATTGCTTGGATGAAGCGCCCTGCGCGGGCCGTACCGCGCCGTGCACGGAGCGGCTGGTAAGATGCCCGCGCGCGCCCGAGGCTGCACGCGCCAAAGCCACGATGAAATACACCGACCTCCGCGATTTCCTCGCCCAGCTCGAACGTCGCGGCGAGCTGAAACGCATCGCCGTTGAGATCGATCCGCGGCTGGAGATGACCGAGATCTGCGATCGCGTGCTGAAGGCGAACGGCCCTGCGCTGCTGTTCGAAAGGCCGAAGGGTTTCGATGGTGCGGACGGGCGGCCGCGGATCCCCGTGCTGGGCAATCTTTTCGGCACGCCGCTTCGTGTTGCACTGGGCATGGGCGAAGAGTCGGTCGCAGCGCTGCGCGAAGTCGGCAAGCTGCTCGCGTTCCTCAAGGAGCCCGAGCCACCGAAGGGATTGAAGGACGCGTGGCAGAACACGCGGCCGGTGTTCCTGCAGGTCATGCACATGACGCCGAAGGAACGCTCCGCGGCACCGTGCCAGGAGATCGTGTGGGAGGGCGCGGAGCTCGATCTCTCGCGCCTGCCGGTTCAGACCTGCTGGCCCGGCGATATCGCGCCGCTGATTACCTGGGGACTCACCGTCACGCGCGGCCCGCTCAAGCAGCGCCAGAACCTGGGCATCTACCGGCAGCAGGTGATCGCGAAGAACAAGTTGATCATGCGCTGGCTGCCGCATCGCGGCGGCGCGCTCGATTTTCGCGATCATGCCCTCGCGTCGCCGGGGAAGCCGTTTCCGGTCGCGGTCGCGCTCGGGGCCGACCCGGCGACGATTCTCGGCGCGGTGACGCCCGTGCCCGACACGTTGTCGGAATATCAGTTCGCGGGACTGTTGCGCGGCGCGCGAACCGAGATCGTGAAGTGCATCACGCACGACCTGCAAGTGCCGGCTTCGGCCGAGATCGTCCTCGAAGGCTTCATTCGTCCCGACGCCGGCGATCCGACCGGCTACGAGAGCGCGCTGGAAGGCCCTTTCGGCGATCACACCGGTTACTACAACGAGGTCGAGCGTTTCCCGGTGCTCACCCTCGAACGCATCACCATGCGCCGCGATCCGATCTATCACTCGACTTATACCGGAAAGCCGCCCGACGAGCCCGCGGTGCTGGGTGTCGCGCTGAACGAAGTCTTCGTGCCGCTGCTGCAGAAGCAGTTTCCGGAAATTGCGGACTTCTACCTGCCGCCGGAGGGCTGCTCGTACCGGCTGGCCGTTGTCAGCATGAAAAAGCAGTATCCCGGCCACGCCAAGCGCGTGATGTTCGGTGTCTGGAGCTTTCTTCGGCAGTTCATGTACACCAAGCTCATCGTCGTCACCGACGACGACGTGAACGTCCGCGACTGGAAGGAGGTCGTGTGGGCGCTCTCCACGCGCGTCGACGCCGCGCGCGATACGCTGATCATCGAGAACACACCGATCGACTATCTGGACTTCGCCTCGCCGGTCGCCGGCTTGGGCAGCAAGATGGGGATCGACGCCACGAACAAATGGCCTGCCGAAACGCAGCGCACCTGGGGCCGCCCGATCGCGATGGACGACGCAGTGAAGCGGCGCATCGACGCGCTCTGGAGAGAGCTTGGGTTGTAGCCCGGGCTGAGCGCGCAGCGCGATGCCCGGGGCGGTGTTTCAGCGCAGCGTTGCCCCCGGGCATCCCCCGGATCAAGTCCGGGGTCAGCCCGGGCTACGCGCGTGCGAATGAATTCGGGAGCTACTCGCGACTCCGCCATATCCGGGCGAAGCGGAAGACCACCAGCGCGATCGCGCCGTAGCGCGCGATGCGAGCCAGCCGGTTCCAGCCGAACAGGCGTGCCACCGTGCTGGCCAGCGCGATCGCCGCCGCGGGGCGCGCAATCGCACCGCCCACCAGGCCGGCGGGGCGCAGGGCGTCGCGCGCGTCGCCAGCGTGCAAGGCGAACTGCATGCGCTGCAGTTGCGACTGCGCGAGCAGGATCTGCTTGCGCGCCGCCAGGCTTTCGAGCGATTGGCTCATCGAACGCCGCTCATGGCTTCCGGCGCAACGCTTCCGCGTCGCGCTCCAGCTCGGCGAGCGTCGCCGCGAACGGCCGTCCGTGCGCCTGCAGCTGTTGCTTCAGGGCGAGCACCGCGCCCCCTGCGATCAGCGCATGGAAGATCGCGACGCTCGCAATCGCCGCCAGCGGATGACTGTCCCAGAGCCAGACCACGACCCAAACCGAGACCGAGACCAGCGCGAAGCAGGCAAACATCGTCGCGACGACGATCAGCACCAGCATGATCTTGATGCGCTCGCGCTCCTCTTCGAGCTCGACTGTAGCGAGCTCGAGGCGCGTGCGCAGCAGCGCGACCACCGTCGCGATCATGCCGGACAGCGCACCGGCGAGTCCCGCGGCGGGCCGCTCTGCGCCGGGTTCGGTCACGGAATGTTACCGGCGGCTGACCACCAGCCCGACCAGAAAGCCGATTGCCGCGGCGACGCCGATCGCCTGCCAGGGATTGTCGCGCACGTAATCGTCGGTTGCGCGGGCCGCAGCCTTGGCGCTGTCGATCGCGTCGTCCTGCACGTCCTGGAGGCGCATCTTGGCCGAGCGCAGCTTGGTTTCAACCTGCGAGCGCAAATCGCTCGCCTTTTCGCCGGATTCCTTGGCGGCTTGCTTGAGCAGCGTCTCCGCTTCCACGAGCACGTCGGAGAAATCCTTGACCAATGCCTCGCGGCTGCGTTCGAATTTTGCTGCAGTCATGTCGATCTCCGTTGAAATGAGGGGCGGCGCGGTGGGGTCGCCGGATCGCGTATTATGTACCATCGCCAAACCGCCGCAATCAGCCTGGGTCCGACAAGCCGGCGCTAAAATCATGCCTCCGTTGAAGCTCCCTGCCCTCGATCCCGCGGCCGTGCCGGAAGTGCGCGGCTCCGGCTATCCGGAACCGTTCCGCTCGCGCATGGGTGACAGGGTCAAGCGCCGCCTGGGCGAGGCCTGCGGCCTCACCAAGTTCGGCGTCAATCTGGTCACGCTCGGTGCCGGCGGCCAGTCGGCACTCCGCCACTGGCATACGCTCGAAGATGAGTTCGTCTATGTGCTCTCCGGCGAGGTCGTGCTCGTCAGCGAGGCGGGCGAACAGACCTTGGGCGCGGGCATGTGCGCCGGCTATCCGGCGGGGAAGCGCGACGCGCACCATTTCGTCAATCGCGGCACGGTACCCGCGGTGTATCTCGAGGTCGGCAATCGCATCGACGGCGACAACGCTTTCTATCCCGATGACGATCTGATGTGGTGCGATGGCGGGGACGGCGCCTATGGTGCGCACAAGGACGGCAGGCGCTATTCTGATTGAAGCCTGCGGCCGGCCTCGCCGGCGCGGTCGCGAAGCCGAACACTGAACACAAACGCAAGCAACGGAGGCCTAAAAATGACCGATACGCCTGCTCCGCCCGCCGTGCCGTCCGCGTCTTTGATCTCGACGACGCTCGTCGTGTATGCGCTCTTCGGCGTCGCTGCACTGCTAGGACTCGTGTCCTCGGGCTTTCCGCTGATCGCGCCGCTGTTCGGCATCGTCGGCATCATCGGCATCATTCTCGCCTACGTGAAGCGCGGCGACGCGACGGGCACATGGCTCGCTTCGCACTACCAATGGCTGATCCGCACGTTCTGGTACTCGTTGCTGTGGGGTTGCATTGGGGCGATTATTTTCGTGTTGCTCGCGATCATCCTGATCGGGCTGGTCATCGGCTACATAATCTGGGTGGCGACCACGATCTGGGTGCTCTACCGCTTGATCCGCGGCTACGTGCTGTTCAAGGACAGCCAGCCGGTGCCGGGCATGTGACGTCTTCGTAGTTGCGCAACTGCGTAACCCGGGCTGACCCCGGACCTGATCCGGGGGATGCCCGGGAGTGCAACAACGCGCTTCCGACTCCCGGGCATCGCGCTTCGCGCTTAGCCCAGGCTACGGCGGAAGCGCTCGATGACCCGGCCCTCATACGTGCGATTGCGCCGAAAACCGGTTCCGCTCGCCTCGAGCCGCGCCTCCAGCAACGCGAGCTTCGCCACCGCGCGGCGCCGCGCGGCATCGTCGTCGAGTGTCGCGAGCAGGGCGACGAGATCCGCGACATCGCACCGCGCTTCGACCTCGGGCGGCACGAAGCCGGCATTTTTCAGGATCCGGTACGCGGCACGCAGCTCTTCGGGTATGAGCCGGTCATCGTCGAGAACGAGCGGCCGGCCCGCGCCGGGAAGATCGTCAAACGCGCCTTTCGCGATCGCCTCTTCGATGCGCGCTTCCGCAAGCGCGTCGAGAAGCATGAGGCCGTTCATCGCGACGCTCCGTCGCGCATTCCGGCGTGGATCTGCTCCACGAGCAGATCGAGCGCCCGCTGCGCGCGGCCCGCATTGCGATGGTTGACGAAGCACACGACGACATAGCGCCGGTCGCCCGGCCCCAGGACGTAACCGGCGAGCGCGCGCACGCCTTCGAGCGATCCGGTCTTGAGCAAGGCCTGGTCGGCGACGTCGTCGTCGACGAAACGCTTGCGCACCGTGCCGTCGGTGGCTGCCACGGCAAGCGAGCTCGCGAAATCGCCGCGCACTCTGCTTGCGTCCGCCGCAAGCAGCAGCCGGGCCATGCTCTGCGCCGCGATGCGCTCGCGTCGCGACAGGCCCGATCCATTCTCCATGACAAGCTCCGGAAAGCCGAGCTTTCGCTTGGCGAGCCAACGCCGCACCGCATCGGTCGCGTGCGCCGTCGTCGCGGGCGGCGCATGCGCGGTCGTCGCCAGCGTAAGGAACAACTGTCGCGCCATCACGTTGTTGGAAAGCTTGTTGATGTCGCGCACCGCGTCGTACAGGGGCGGCGACTGCAACGTCGCGATCGGCTTGGCTCCCGGCGGCGCGCGACCTTCGCGCACGCCGCCGGCAAACGTTCCGCCGGCTTCTTTCCAGTAGCGCGCGAACATCGCAAGCACGTAGTGCGGATGATCAAGGAGGGCGACGTACCAGTCGCGCTCGCCGCAGGAGGCCGCGTAACGGCCGCCGAAAGTGGCACCCGCCGCGTTGGCGCGATTGACAAAGCTTGCGCCAAGCGCCGAGCGCCAGTCACCGCAATCGCCGGCGACAAGCCGCGGTGCGCTGCGCAGCGCAACGTTGTCGAGCGCGGGCTCGATCCGCACGTCCGTCGCGTCGCCGGCTGCACTCGGAGCGAATACGAAGCGCACGCTCTTGAAGTTGACGAGCAGCGCGTCGGGGCCGACGTTGTAGGGCTTGAGCGGCTCGGCGTCGAACGCCGCCGCATCGTGCGCGACGGTTGCGAAATAGCTGCGGTCGAGCACGAGATCGCCGCTGATGTTCGAAAGGCCGGTGGCGCGCAGCGCAGCGATCAGCGCCTGAAATTGCTCGACGGTGATCTTCGGGTCGCCGTAACCCTTGAGCACGAGATCGCCCTCGAGCGTCGAGCCGACCAGCGGCCCGTCGGCGAACGCTTCCGTCTTCCAGCGGTAATCGGGCCCGAGCAGCTCCAGCGCAGCAAAAGTCGTCACGAGCTTCATTGTCGAGGCCGGATTCATCGGCTTGCCGGGCCGGTGCGACACGAGCGGTCGCGCGCCTCCGGCCTCGCGCACGTAGGCGCTGACCGCGGAGAGCGGAATGCCCTCGTCGAGAAAGGCGCGGGCAATGGCGGGCGGCAGGGCGGCATTCGCGTCCGCCGCCACGAGCCACGCCGCCAGCGCGACCGCAGGGCCGAGTGCCCGGATCAGGCGCATGCCACGATCTCCAGCGTGCGCTCGGCGAGGAGCGCCATCTCGGCGTCGTCGAGCACGTAGGGCGGCATCCAGTAGACCGTGTTGCCGATCGGTCGCAGCAGCAACTCGCGCGCGAGCGCCTCAGCAAAGAACCAGCGCGAAAAATCGGGTCGCGCTGAAGCGACCTCGAAGGCCCAGATCATGCCGAGGTGGCGAAAGTTCCGAACCTTGCCATGCGCTGCGAGCGGCTGCGCCAGCGCGTCGAGCCTGGACGCGCGGTCGCGATTGCGCGCGAGCACGTCCTCATCGCGAAACAGATCGAGCACAGTCAGCGCGGCTCGGCAGGCGAGCGCGTTGCCGGTATACGAATGCGAGTGCAGGAAGCCGCGGGCGGGATCGTCGTCGTAGAACGCCGCGTAGACCTCGTCGGTCGTCAGCACGACCGAAAGCGGCAGGTAGCCGCCGGTGATGCCCTTCGACAGGCAGAGAAAGTCGGGCACGATCTTGGCCTGCTCGCAAGCGAACATCGTGCCGGTTCGACCGTATCCGGTCATGATCTCGTCGGCGATCAGATGCACGTCGTAGCGCGTGCAGAGCTCGCGAACGCGGACGAGGTACACCGGGTCGTACATCGCCATCCCGGTCGCGCCCTGCACCAGCGGCTCGACGATCAGCGCCGCGACGCTCGTGTGACACTCGGCGAAGAGCGTTTCGAGTGCGGCCGCAGCGCCGAGCGCGTGGTCGCGCGCTGACGCGCCGGGCGCGGCGAGCCGCGCGTCGGGCGAGGGCGCGGTGATGCCGTCGCGGAGGAGCGGCGCGTACACGTCGCGGAACAGCGCGACGTCGGTGACGGCAAGCGCGCCCAGCGTCTCGCCGTGATATCCGTGCTCGACACTGACGAAGCCGGTCTTCGCCGGCCGGTCGCGATTGCGCCAGTAGTGGAAGCTCATCTTGAGGGCGATCTCGACCGCCGAGGCGCCGTCCGAGCCGTAAAAGCAGTGCCCCAGCCGCCCCGGCGCGAGCGCGGCCAACCGCTCCGAGAGCTCGATCACCGGACGATGCGTGAATCCGGCGAGCATGACGTGCTCGAGTTCGGCGAGCTGCGCGCCGATGGCAGCGTTGATCCCCGGGTGGCCGTGCCCGAACAGATTGACCCACCACGAGCTTACCGCGTCGAGATAGCGGCGCCCGTCGAAATCGTAAAGCCATGGCCCGCTGGCGCGGGCGACCGGCACCAGCGGCAGCGTCTCGTGCAGCTTCATCTGCGTGCACGGATGCCATACGGCGGCGCGGCTGCGCGCGAGCCATGCGGCATTACCTGAGGTGGGCATGACGGGGCAGGGAAGGGCGCGGTCGATGCATCGTGGCGCCGCAAGGCTTCGCGCCATTATACTGGGGCGGGAGATCGAACCGGTGTCCGGGGAACAACGCCGGTTGACAGCCTGTTTGCGGTTGAATTACAACGTACCGTGCGCGCACTGCGAGCGATGGCAGTGGATGAAACAGGAGTCCGTTACAGCAGCGCGGCGATCGCGCTGCATTGGTTGACCGCCGTGCTGATCGTGGCCAACGTAACGCTCGGGTTGTCGATGGTTCCTTTGCCGATTATCCCGCGGAAGTTGCAGTGGTACGCTTGGCACAAATGGATCGGCATTACAGTGTTCCTCCTGACGTGCGCGCGGCTCGGCTGGCGCTGGATCTATCCGGCCCCGCCCCCCGTGGCGATGCCCGAGTGGCAGCGCCGGGCTGCGGAGGTGACGCAGATGCTGATGTACGCGCTGCTGCTGGCGATCCCGGTATCCGGCTGGCTCTACAGCTCGGCGACGGGTGTGCAGGTCGTCTATCTGGGCCTGGTTCCTTTGCCCGATTTGGTGCCCGCCGACAAGGCGCTGGCCGGCGTGCTCAAGGGGACGCACGTGGCATTGAACTTCGCCCTGTTCGCGCTGGTCTGCGTGCATACGGCGGCCGCGCTCAAGCACCATTTTGTCGACCGCGACCCCGCGCTCATGCGCATGCTGCCGCGAACCCGGCCGAAAGGAAGCATTGGATGATGGTTCTGTTGCGTTCGTTTATCCCGTCGCTCGGAGCGCTCTTGCTCGCTGCCAGCTATGCCGATGGGCAGGGCCTGCTGATCGACAAGAGCGAGATCCGCTTCGTCTCCAAGCAGTTGGGCGTCAACGTCGAGGGACGGTTCCGCAAGTGGAAGGCCAACATCGTGTTTCTGCCGAAGGACCTTGCCAAGTCGAAGGCGGAGTTCGAAATCGATCTCGGCAGCATCGATCTCGCCAGCGACGAATCGGAAACCGAGATCAAGAGTCCGCTATGGTTCAACACGGCGAAGTTCCCGGTCGCGCGTTTCGCCTCGACCTCGATCAAGAACTTAGGCGGCGACAAGTACGAGATCGCTGGAAAGCTTACCCTCAAGGGCATTACGAAGGAGGTCGTCATACCCATCATGCTCAAGAAGGATGCGACCGGCAACAGCGTTGCCGAGGGAAGCTTCCCGTTGAAGCGCATCGACTACCAGGTCGGCGAAGGCATGTGGGCCGACACCGAAATGGTCGCCAACGACGTCGTTGTCCGGGTCAGGATGGTACTGCCGCCTGTGGCATAGAGTCGATCAGGAGGAGAAGTTATGTGGGCTCGTTTTGCCATTGCCGCGTTGTTGGTGGTCTTTGCCGGTCGCGCGTTCAGCCAGGAAAACTATAGGGTCGACCCGCTGCACACGGCGGCGACCTTCTCGGTAAGCCACCTCGGCCTGTCGCTGCAGCGCGGAAGCTTCGGCAGGACGACCGGTATGGTGATGCTCGACCGCGGCGCCCGAAACGGCTCGATCGATGTGGCGATCGACGCGGCTTCGGTGACTTCGGGTAGCACGTCGCGCGAGACGATGCTCAAAGGCGAGGACTATTTCAACGTCGCCCAGTTTCCGAGCATCACCTTCAAGTCGACCAGCCTGAAGTTCGATGGAGATCGCGTCGTGAGCGCCGACGGCGAGTTAACGATACGCGGTGTGACCAAACCGGTCACGCTGACGGTGGCCGATTTCAAGTGCGCCATTCATCCCGCTACCAAAAAGCCGGCCTGCGGTGCCGAAGTCACGGCGAGCGTCAAGCGCTCCGAGTTCGGCATGACGAAAAACCAGGCCTCGACCGCCGACGACGTGAACATCGCCATAGCGATCGAGGCGATACAGCAGTAACCAGGACTCCGCTCCCGTCCCCATGCGTCGCCTCGCGCACGGCAAACTGCTATTGAGAAGGGCCTGAAGATTTACGGCTGAATGTCGGGACCCCGGAACAAATGCGCCGCGGCGCCTGTTCTCCATGGCGGCTGTGGCAACCGCGCTTTTCTGTCCACAGGAGACATCATGACCAGGCTACTTGCCGCCGCCACCGTGGCGCTGACGCTCGCAATCACCGCAGGCCGCGCTGCCGCGCAGGAGACTTATACGATCGACCCCGTGCACTCGCAGCCGATTTTCGAAGCCCGGCACATGGGCTTTTCGCAGCAGCGCGGGTCGTTCTCCAAGTCGACGGGCAAGATCACGCTCGACCGGGCCGCGAAGAAAGGGACCGTCGAAATCGTTATCGATACGACGTCGATCAAGACCTACGACTCCAAGCTCGACGACCAGATGAAGAGTGAAAACTTCTTCAACGTCGCCAACTATCCGACGCTGACGTTCAAGGGGAACAACGTTGTTTTCGACGGCGATCGCATCGTCCAGGTGGACGGCGAGCTGACGATGCTGGGCGTGACCAAGCCGGTCAGTCTGAAAGTCGCGAACTTTGTCTGCGGCGAGCACCCGATGAACAAGAAACCGATGTGCGGCGCGGAGGCAACGACGACCATCGTGCGTTCGGAATGGGGCATGAAATACGGCCTCCCGAAAGCCGTCAGCGATGAGATCAAGCTCACGATCCCGATCGAGGCGTACAGGGATCAGTAAGCTGTTCTTGGCTGGCGCAGCGACCTTGCTGGCGCTCGGCTCTGCGGCTGCGGCCGCCGCGGCGCCGGTGGTCTATCGCATCGAGCCCGAGTTCAGCTACGCCGAGTTCGCGGTCAGTCATATCGGACTTTCCAAACAGCGCGGGCACTTCTCCCGGACGAACGGCACCATCGTGCTCGACGCGGAGCAGCACTCGGGCAGCATCGATTTCACCGTCGACGCGACGTCTGTGGATACCGGCTGGAACACGCGGGACGAATTCCTGCGCGGCGAGGCCATGTTCGACGCCTTGCATTATCCCGTCGTCCGCTTCCGTTCGACGCAGCTCGTTTTCGACCGCGAAAGCCTGATCGGCGTGGCCGGCGAGCTGACGCTGCGAGACGTGACGCGCCCGGTCGCGCTCAAGATCGAGCGGCTCGAGTGCGGCCGTGAGCCCGAAGGCGGCCGCGAAGGTTGTGGCGCCGGCGTCGCAACGACGATCAAACGGTCGGACTTCGGGATGAACTATGCGCTCACGCTGGTCGGAGACGACATCGACCTCTCGTTCCAGGTCACCGCGTTCCGCGTTGTCCCGTAGCCCGGGCTGAGCGCGAAGCGCGATGCCCGGGGCGGCGCAACTTACGATCGCCGAGGCCCCGGGTATCCCCCGGGCATCGCGCTTCGCGCTCAGCCCGGGCTACCGAATCACGATCGGTGCGGCGCGGGAGAGCCGCCCGATTGCGTCCCAGTCCCAGTCGATGCCCAGTCCGGGTTCGGGCGATGGGTAGGCGCGGCCGTCGCGGATCTCGAGTCCTCTTTCCGTGATTGCCTCGAGCTGCGGTATGTACTCGACCCAGCGTCCGTTCGGTACCGCGCAGCAGAGGCCCACATGCAATTCCATCAGAAAGTGCGGGCAGACCGCCACGTTGAACGCCTCGGCCAGGTGTGCGACCTTGAGCCACGGCGTGATGCCGCCGACCCGCGCGACATCGACCTGCACGATCGAGCACGCGCCCGCCTGCAGATAATCCTTGAACTGGCTCGTGCTGTAGAGAGACTCGCCGACGGCGATGGGGACCGACGTGTGGCGGGCGAGCGCCGCGTGTCCCGCGACGTCGTCGGCGGGCAGCGGCTCCTCGAACCAGGCGATGTCGAGCGCTTCGAGATGCCGCGCGCGGCGGATCGCTTCCGACAGCGTGAAGCCCTGATTGGCGTCGGTCATGATGTCCCAGTCCGCTCCTACGCTTTCGCGAACGGCACGCAATCTCTCGACGTCCTCGGCGACGTGCGGGCGGCCGATCTTTATTTTCGCGCCGCCGAAGCCCCTGGCTTTCGCCTGCAAGGCATCGTCGACTAGCGCCGCGGGCGGGAGGTGCAGCCATCCGCCCTCGGTCGTGTAGAGCGGACAAGAATCCTTTGCGCCGCCGGCGAGCACGGCGAGCGGAAGCGAGGCGCGCCGGCAGCGCAGGTCCCAGAGCGCGGTGTCGAGCGCAGCGAGAGAGAGTGCGGTGATCGCGCCAACAGAGGTCGCATGGGTGCGAAACAGGAGGTCGCGCCAGATCGCCTCGACGTGCTCCGCCTCGCGGCCGATGAGCAATGGCGCGAGATGATCGGCGAGAAGCGCCATGATCGACGAGCCCCCCGTGCCGATCGTGTAGCTGTAGCCGGTCCCGGACGCGCCGTCGCGGTCGAAGACGCGCACGATCGGAGTCTCTTGCAACACAAAGCTCTGGATGGCGTCGGTGCGCTTGACCCTGGGTTCGAGGTCGACCAGCGTGAGCTCGATACGCTCGATGGCGGCCACCGCTCGTCCTCGTTCAGCCGAGCCGTGCCCGCAAGCGATCGGTCGCCGCCACCAGCTCGCGGGCGATGCCGGGCTCGCGCGCCGAGTGGCCCGCGTCGGGTACGACGACGTATTCGGCCTCGGGCCAGGCGCGGTGCAGCTCGTCCGCGGAGCGCATCGGGCAGACGATGTCGTAGCGTCCCTGGACGATGGCGCAGGGAATCTTGGCCAGGCGCGCGAGGTCGGCGAGCAGAACGCCGTCAGGCAGGAAGAGCCCGTGCACGAAGTAATGCGCCTCGATCCGCGCGATCGCCAAGGCGACCGCGTCCTCGTCGAAATGCGAAATCAGCTCTGGATCCGGCAGCAGCGTCGAGCACGAGCTTTCGTAGCGGCTCCAGGCATGCGCGGCCGGGATGTGGAGCGCAGGATCCGGATCTGTCAACCGGCGGTAATAGCCCGCGAGGAGGTCGTCACGCTCGCGCTCGGGCAGGAAGCCGGCGAAGGCCTGCCATGCTTCCGGGAACACGTAGCGCATGTCGTGCATAAACCAGCGGATTTCCCACGGGCGCGCTAGAAAGATGCCGCGGAGCACGAGCCCCAGCACGCGTTTCCAATGGGCTTCGGCATAGGCAAGCGCCAGCGTGGAACCCCACGACCCGCCGAAGACGACCCAGCGGTCGACGCCGAGATGCGCGCGCAGGCGCTCGAGATCGGCGATCAGGTGCTGCGTCGTGTTGTCGGCAAGCTCACCCAGCGGGGTCGACTGTCCGGCACCGCGCTGGTCGTAGAGCACGATGCGATAGAACGCGGGATCGTAATAGCGGCGGTGATCGGCGGAGATGCCGCCACCGGGACCGCCGTGCAGGAACACCAGCGGCACGCCACGCGGATTGCCGCACTCTTCCCAATACATCGTGTGCCGCGGGTCGAGAGCGAGCCGCCCGCTCCGACGG
>DASWDF010000236.1:0-14771 GCA_036395475.1 Casimicrobiaceae bacterium | reverse complement strand
GGCTACGCCGCGCAGGAAATCATCGGCCGGCACTTCTCGATCCTCTATCCGCCCGACCGGCAACCGCCTCCCGAAGGCGAGCTCCTCGTCGCGGCGCGCCAGGGCTGGTTCGAGGAGGAATGCTGGCATCTGCGCAAGGATGGAACGCGCTATTGCGGTGACGACATCATTTCCGCGATCCGCGACGAGGACGGCGCCATGCGGGGATTTTCCGTGATCACGCGCGACGCCACTCCGCGGATCGCCTTGCGCGAGCAGACCGAACGCTCACGCGATTTCTACTTCGCATTGTTTTCCGGATTTCCAAACCTGGTGTGGCGCTCCGATGCGCAAGGCTCCTGCGACTACCTCAATCAGGCCTGGCTCGATTACACGGGGCGGTCGCGGGAAGCCGAGTTGGGCAGCGGATGGACGGAAGGAATGCATCCCGACGATCGTGCGCGCTGGCGCGCAACCTTCGATCGGGCATATGGCGCGATGCAGTCGTTCGAAATCGAGTTTCGGCTGCGCCGCGCCAACGGCGACTACGGATCCATGATCTGCGTCGGCCGCCCGTATCACGATATGCAGGGCCAATTTGCCGGGTATCTGTGCTCCTGCTACGACAACACGACACGCCGCGCCATGGAAATCGCCCTGCGCGAAAGCGAGGCCCGCTACGAGGGAATGACCGCCAATGTTCCCGGGATGGTATTTCAACTCCTGCGCGACGGTGCCGGCCACATTTCGTTCTCCTATGTAAGCCAGGGCTGCGAGGCGTTAACCGGCTTGCCCGAAGCGCAGGTCAGGGCCGATGCCGAATCGTTTTTCAACTTGGTCCCGGCTTCCGAGCGTACGCACCTTGCTGTCACGCTGGACGCGTCCGCGACGCAGTTCACGACCTGGAATTGGGCAGGGAGGCTCCTTCCGCCACACGGCGCAAACGAGAAATGGATCAACATCCGCGCGCGCCCTCGTCGGCTCGACAGTGGCGAGGTGCTCTGGGACGGGTTGGTGTTCGACGACACGCAAGGACGCTTGGCGCAGCTCGAGATCGAGCGCTCGCGCGAAGAACTGCGCGCGCTGTCACGCCACCTGCAGACGATCCGCGAAGAGGAGAAAGCACGAATCGCACGCGAAGTCCACGATGAGCTCGGGTCGACGCTCACAGCGCTAAAGATGGACCTCAATTGGCTAGGCGAGCATTTGGACAGCGCTCCGGGCCCCGTCGCGCAAAAGCGGGCGGCGATGGGCAAGCTGATCGAAGCGGCCGTGGCCGCTACGCGCAAAATCGTCACCGATCTGCGTCCCAGCGTCCTCGACGATCTAGGCCTCTCGGCCGCGCTGCGCTGGCAGGCGACCGAATTCGCCAAGCATACGGGCGCCCGCGTAAACGTCGACGCGCCGGAGACCGGCCTTCACGTCGAGCGCGACATCGCGCTGGCTCTTTTCCGCATTTTTCAGGAGACGCTAACCAACGTCGCGCGTCATGCGAAGGCAACTGAAGTCTCGGTAAAGCTATCATCGAACGACGATACTCTCGTGCTGCAGATCCGCGACGACGGCATAGGCTTGTCCGAACAGGATCTGCGCAAGCCGACCTCGCTCGGGATCCGTGGCATGCGGGAACGCGCACAGCAACTCGGCGGCGACGTTTCCGTCTCCGCCGAGCCGGGATCGGGCACGACAGTTATAATCTCGATCCCGAGTACTAAGCGCGCGGCCTAGCGGCCGGCGCTTTGGGCGAGAAACGCCCGCTTACCCTGTCTTGATGCTCAGATTGTCAACGACGTTCTTGACGCCCTCGGTCGACATCGCGATCTGCTTCGCGCGGTCACGCAACATATCCGAGTCTACGTTCCCGCTCAGCGTTACGGTCGCGTCCTTCGTGTCGACATTGATCTGCAGTGACTTGAGCCCCGGCTCGGCCAGGATCGCCGCTTTCACCTTGGCTGTAATCGCCGTGTCGTCCGCCACCATTGCAACCTTGTCGGCCGCCTGACCAGTCTTCGCCTCGATTTTCGCAGTCGCCGTCGGCGGAGTCATCTGACCGGTGGTCGCCTTGGCGGTGTCGCCGGTGCCGCGCTGCTCACAGCCAACGGTCAGCAGCGCCGCGGCCGCCAGCGCGGTTACGAGTAATGTCGGTTTCACGTTCATGTTGCGCTCCTCAACAAGAATCCCTTCCCGTACCATTTGGGCCGCGATTGCCGGCCCTTTCAATCGCCCAAAGTAAGTTTGCCCCGCACGGCGCGCGCGGTGTATCGGCAGGCATCCCTTTTTTTTTGTGGGACATGCCGCATCTGGCGTCGGACTGCGTCCTACGTGCACGAGACCCGTGTTCTATGCCGCCAGCAGGACACCCGAAGTCGGAGTTTGCAAGCGTACGAGTTGCGCAGCGTCGTTGGAGGGCTCGACCAGCGGACTGAGGCGGCGCAAGCGTGCGGATCCGAAGAGTGTCGCAAAGGCGACGTCCCCCGCGTCGCGGCCCGTTCCGATGCGCACGATGCTATCGATCGGCGCGAGCTCGGTCGGATCGAAAAGCTGCCATCGCTCGCCGAGATACGCTTCGAATACGGCGTGGAAATCCTGCGGCGGGTCCTCGTAGCGCGTATACCCGGTAACGAACCGCGCCGGAATGTTGAGCGCCCGGCACAATGCGATTGCCAAGTGGGCGAAGTCGCGGCATACGCCGGCACGATTCGCCACTACGTCGCGCGCGGTGGTAGTCGGCGACGAGGTTCCGATCCGGTACTCGATATTCGCGCGTATCCAACGGCACACCGCGTCGACCTGGGCATAGCCCGGAGCAATGTTGCCGAACTCCTCGCACGCGAGTGCGAACAGCGCTTCCGCGTCGCAATAACGGCTGGCAAGGACGTAGGGGATCACGTCCGGAGGAAGGACAGCCAACGGCGTCCGGTCCGCGCTCGGATCGATCGGAGGCGCGTCGAGATCGATCCCGGCGAGATAGCGGACGCTGAAGTGGCCAGGGTCGACGTTGACGCGCAGGAGGCGGTTGGCTCCCGTCGCATCGCAGAACTCATCGAATTGACCTGCCGGCTCCAGCGTGATCGATTCGCAACGTACTCGCTGCCCCGGCGCCGGCGGCACCGCGATATTGAACAGAAACAGCGTTTGCTGCAGAACGTCGTATTCCAGCTCGCAATCGATGCTGAAGGATTTCACCTGCGGCTCCGTTCTCATGCAATCGCCCCGGGCCGCGGGGCCCGGTATCCGCAGCGCCTAATTCCTCAGGTCCTTGGGCAGGTTCTGGAGCAGGTCGGCGAGGTCGTCGGCGTGCTCTTCTTCCGTCGCCGTGATCTCCTCCAGCATCGTGCGCGTGGTCGAATCGAACGGCGCGAAATAACCGATCATCTCGCGATAGCTATCGATGGCGATCCTCTCGGCGACTAGATCTTCCTTGATCATGTCGACCAGCGAATTCCCCTCTACGTACTCGGAGTGGCTGCGCGCCGAAAGACCATCGGGAGCGAAATCCGGTGCGCCGCCGAGCTGGACGATGCGCTCCGCGATACGGTCGGCGTGTTCCTGCTCCTCGCCAGCGTGCTCGAGAAACTCCGCGGCAACCGGCCCCGAATGAATGCCCCTCGCCATGAAGTAATGCCGCTTGTAGCGCAGCACGCAAACGAGCTCGGTCGCCAGCGCGGTATTGAGGACCTTGACCGCCGTTTCGGTGTCGCCGCCATAGCCCTCGGTCACGGCGCCGCCGGCGATATGCTGCCGCGCCCGCTCGCGCAGCGTCTTGACGTCGGTCAGGAATGGTTGCTTGCCCGACCGCTTTGCATCGCTCATTGCTGGTTTCCTGGACATATCCCTTCTCCTAGTCGCTTCATGCCTTCGTACGGTATACGCTACGCGCCGGCGCCGTTGCCGAAAGCCAGCAGGATTCGTGCCGGTGAGGCAGAGCAAACCTATACCCGTGGACACGCCAAGGCGTTCGGCATCGCACCACTATGCCCTGTGCAATTTCTACAATGCGCGGGTAAGAAGCGCAGGCCACGCACAGCGTCGCGCGCCCAGAGGGAATCGCGGCGGGACGACGCGTCAGAGCAACGCACGCTGGCGCTCGACGTTGGCGTCGACCACGGTCAATGCGGTCATGTTGACGATCCGCCGGACTGTCGCCGACGGCGTGAGGATATGCGCCGGCTTGGCTACGCCGAGCAATATCGGACCGAGCGTGAGTCCGCTTCCGGCAGCGCCCTTGAGCAGATTGAACGAGATGTTCGCCGCATCGAGCGTCGGCATGATCAGCAGGTTCGCGTCGCCCTTGAGACGCGAGTTCGGGAAAACGCGGTCGCGCACGTCGGCCGACAACGCGGCGTCGCCGTGCATTTCACCGTCGACTTCGAGCTCGGGTTCCATCGCGTTGATCAGCTGCACCGCCGACTGCATCTTCTGCGCCTGCGGGTGCGCGCTCGACCCGAAGCTCGAGTGCGAAAGCAGCGCGACCTTGGGAGTGATGCCGAAACGGCGGATCTCTTCGGCGGCGAGAAGCGTGATCTCGACAATCTGCTCCGCCGTCGGATCGGCATTGACATAGGTGTCGGCGATGAAGAGCGTGCGATCGGGCAGTATCACGGCGTTCATCGCCGCGCAGGTCCTGACGCCCCGGCGCAACCCGAATACCTGCTCGATGTAGCGGCGGTGCGAATCATGAGTGCCGTAGGTGCCGCAGAGCATGCCGTCGGCATCGCCCAGGTGAATCATCATGGCGCCGATCAGCGTCAGTCGTCGGCGCATTTCGATCTTGGCGAGCTGCTGCGTGATACCCCTTCGCTCCGTCAGACGATGGTACTCGGTCCAATACGCACGGTAGCGCGGATCGTCCTCGGGATTGGTTATCTCCACATTGACACCGGGCTGGAGCCGCAGGCCATAGCGCTCGATGCGTTGCGCGATCACCGCGGGGCGGCCGACGAGAATCGGCTTGGCCAGGCCCTCGTCGACGACCACCTGCACGGCGCGCAGCACGCGCTCGTCCTCGCCCTCTGCGAAGACGATTCGCCTGGGCGAATCCTTCGCAGCCTGAAAGATCGGCTTCATCAGCAGGCCGGAGTGATACACGAACTGCAGCAAACGCTGATGGTACGCATCGAAATCGACGATCGGTCGCGACGCGACGCCCGAGTCCATCGCGGCCTTGGCGACCGCCGGCGCGATGTTGACGATCAGCCGGGGATCGAATGGCTTGGGAATCAGATACTCGGCGCCGAACTTGACGTCCTCGATACCGTAGGCCGCGGCGACGATGTCCGACTGTTCGGCCTTGGCCAGATCGGCAAGCGCGCGCACTGTTGCGAGCTTCATCGCTTCGTTGATTGTCGTCGCGCCGACATCGAGCGCGCCGCGAAAAATGAACGGAAAGCACAGAACGTTGTTTACCTGGTTCGGAAAATCCGAGCGTCCGGTGGCGATCACCGCGTCGGGTCGCGCCGCCTTGGCGACGTCGGGCATGATCTCGGGCTCCGGATTGGCGAGCGCGAGGATCAGGGGTTTGTCGGCCATCTGCTTCACCATTTCCGGCTTGAGCACGCGCGCTGCCGACAGGCCGAGGAAAATGTCGGCGCCGCCGATGATGTCGGCGAGCTTCCGCCCCTCGGTCTTCTGCGCGTAGCGCGCCTTGTTGTCGTCCATTTCCTCCTTACGCCCCGCGTAGACGACGCCGGCGATATCGGACACCCAGATGGTCTCGCGCTTGACGCCGAGGCTCACCAGCAGGTCGAGGCAGGCGAGCGCTGCCGCGCCGGCCCCCGAGCAGACCAGTTTGACTGCGGCTATTTCCTTGCCGACGACTCGCAGGCCGTTGAGCACCGCGGCGCCGACGATGATCGCGGTGCCGTGCTGGTCGTCGTGAAACACCGGAATCTTCATGCGCTCGCGGCACTTGCGCTCGACGTAGAAGCATTCGGGCGCCTTGATGTCCTCGAGATTGATGCCGCCGAACGTCGGCTCGAGCGAGCAGATGATGTCGACGAGCTTGTCGGGATCGCGCTCTGCGATCTCGATGTCGAAACAATCGAGACCGGCAAATTTCTTGAACAACACTGCCTTGCCTTCCATGACAGGCTTGCTTGCCAGCGGCCCGATCGCGCCGAGTCCCAGCACGGCTGTTCCGTTGGTGACCACCCCGATCAGATTGCCGCGCGCCGTGAGATTGCGCGCTTCGCCAGGGTCGCGGACGATTTCGTCGCAGGCGGCGGCTACGCCTGGCGTGTACGCGAGCGCAAGATCCCGCTGATTGGTCAGCTGCTTGGTCGGAAGGATCGAGACCTTGCCCGGCGGATGCGCTCGATGGTATTCGAGCGAGCTCTGGCGGATATTTTGGTCAGACATTGCGGCGCCTCCGGGGAGAATCGCTCCGACGCGGTGCGAAATCATGATAGCAGACGGGCGCCGAGTTCATGGACCGAAAGCGTTCGCGGTACCGGCAGGCGGCCGCGCCGCGCCACTGAGGCCTGCGCCTGCCGGTATAATGCCCGAGCATCATCGGCGCCTGCAGCGCTGCCGGATGCAGTCCGCATACTTTCCGCCCTGACACCTCCTTAAGAATGCTCGTATTCTGGTCGCTTGCCGCGCTGCTCATCGCTATCACGCTGGCACTGCTGCTCAGGCCGCTGTTGCGCGCGCGCCACGTCGCGGCGGCACCTGATTCCGATGCCGCGGCGATCGCGGTGTACCGCGACCAGAAGCAGGCGCTCGACGCCGACTGCGCGGATGGCGTCATCACGCCCGATGAGCGCGACGCCGCGGTAACGGAGCTCGCGCGGAGGCTGAGCGACGAGGTGGCGATGGTCCGCAGCATCGAGACGAACCAACGCGTGCCGCGCCGCGCATGGTTCGCCGCCGCGGCGTTGCTCCTTTTGATCCCGACCGCCGCTGTAATCCTTTACGCGCGGCTGGGAAATCCGGGTGCGGGAGCGGCCGCAGTGAACACCGCAACGGATAGCCGCAATGCACACGAGATTTCCGACGCTCAGATCGCTGCGATGGTCGACAGCCTTGCGCAGAGACTGAAATCGCGTCCGGACGACGCAGACGGCTGGGTGCTGCTGGCGCGGTCGTATCAGGCGCTCGGTCGCTTTCCGGAAGCCGCCGATGCTTATGCGCACGCCGCCGCCTTCATTTCGGCCAACGCTGCGCTGCTTGCGGATTACGCCGACGTGCTGGCGATGGCGCAGGGGCGCAAGCTCGCCGGCAAGCCGGCTGCGCTGGCCCAACGCGCGCTGGCGATCGATCCGAATCACCGCAAGGCGTTGGCGCTGGCGGCGACGGCAGCTTTGGAGGCACGCGATCTCGATGGCGCGCTGTCGTACTGGCGGCGTCTGCTCGCGCAGTTTCCGCAAACGTCCGAGGACGCGAAGCAGATCACCGTGATCATCGCCGAAATCGAGTCCGCCAAACGCGAGGGTAAGGGTCTCCCCAGCGCCGGCACAGCGCCTGAGCGCGTGGAATCGGCGGACGCGGCCAAGCCCGCCAAACCGGCGACCACTGCGACGATTACCGGCCGCGTCGACATCAGCCCTGCGCTTGCAACCAAGGTGGCACTTACCGATACGGTGTTCATCTTCGCGCGCGCCGCGGACGGCCCGCGTATGCCGCTCGCAGTACTGCGCATCGCGGCGAAAGAACTGCCGAAGGAATTCACGCTCGACGACAGCATGGGCATGGCGTCCGGCGCGAAGCTCTCGGGCGCCGCTGCGGTCATCGTCGAGGCGCGCATCTCCAAGAGCGGCAATGCGCTGCCGCAGTCCGGCGACTTCTCCGGCAGGAGCGCGCCGGTCAAGCCCGGTGCAGCCGGCGTTAAAGTTGTGATCGATCAGGTGGTCCCCTGATGCTCGAAGCGCAGGACCTTGCCGCGCGGCGTGGCGATGCGCAGCTTTTTTCGGGCGTGAGCCTATCGCTGGGGCCTGGTGCGGCACTTTTCGTCCGCGGTCCCAACGGCAGCGGCAAGACCACGCTGCTGCGCATTCTCGCCGGCACGACGCAGGCCGCGGCGGGCCGGGTTCTCTGGCGCGGCGAGCGAGTCGGACCATTTCATCCGGCGCTCCGGGCCTGCGCGATCTTCATCGGGCATGCGCCGGCACTGAAGGATGAGCTGACGGCCGAAGAAAACCTGGCGTCGTTGGCGGCGCTGCACGGCGCGCCCGCGCAAGGCCCCGCCGTGCTCGAAGCGCTGGCTGCGTGGTCGCTGTCGCGGCAGCGCGCCCTGCCCGCTCGCGTGCTGTCGCAGGGACAGCGCCGCCGGGTAGCCCTCGCGCGTCTGTGGTTGCTCTCGCGGCCGCTGTGGCTGCTCGACGAGCCGGCAACCGCGCTCGACGATGCCGGCCAAGTCACGCTGCGCGACGCGCTCGCGGCGCATCTCGCGGCAGGCGGAATCGCAGTGATCGCGACGCATCAGGACCTGCCGATCGCCTCCGGCGCACCTCAGTCGCTCCTGCTCGCATGAGCGAAGCCGCCCTGCCACGGCCGATCGCGCGCGGCGCCTGGCCGGGCATCGCGTGGGCGCTGCGGCGTGATTTGCGCCTCGCGCTGCGCTCCAAGGCGGAGCTCGGCGTGCAGCTTTTGTTCTACGTTGTCGTCGTCACCCTGTTTCCCTTGGGCGTCGGCGCGGACCCTACGCTGCTGCGCGCCTTGGGGCCCGGCGTGCTGTGGGTCGCGGCGCTGCTCGCATCGCTCCTGTCGCTGCCGCGGCTGTTCGCGGCAGATTTCGCCGACGGCACGCTGGAGCAGATTGCGCTCTCGCCCTATCCGCTCCCAGCGCTGATCTCCGGTAAAATACTTGCCCACTGGCTCACGACGGGAGCGCCGCTCGCAGTTCTCTCCCCGCTGTTGGCGCTGCAGTTTGGGCTCGACGGTAGCGAGCTCGTGGCGCTGGCCGCAGGACTGTTGTTGGGCACGCCGACGCTATCGCTGCTGGGGGCGATCGGCGCTGCGCTGACGCTCGGATTGCGCGCGGGCGGCGCGTTGCTGGCGCTGCTGATTCTGCCGCTGTACGTTCCGATTCTGATCTTCGGCGCAGGCACAGTCGAAGCGTTGCGCGCCGGGCTGGCAGCAGGCGGCGAGCTCTCGGTGCTGGGCGCCGCGTTGCTCGTCGCGGCCATCGGCGCACCGCTGGCGTCCGCGGCCGCGGTCCGTATCGCACTAGATTGAGATGGGCTCAAATTCAATTAACTGGTTCAAATTCGCTTCGCCGGCGTCGTTCTTTCCTGTTGCGGGGCGCCTGGCGCGGTGGTTCGCCGCGCTGGCAGTACCCCTCGCCGCCGCCGGATTGTGGCTCGGCCTCGTGGTCGCTCCGCCCGACGCGCAGCAAGGCGACGCTTACCGGATCATTTTCATTCATGTTCCGGCGGCATGGATGTCGATGTTCATCTATCTGGTCATGGCGGCGTGGTGCGCCGTATCGTTGACGCTGAATGCCCGGCTGTCTGCGATGATGGCGCAGGCGCTGGCGCCGACCGGCGCGCTGTTCACCGTCATTGCGCTGTGGACGGGAGCGCTCTGGGGCAGACCAGCGTGGGGCACGTACTGGGCCTGGGATGCAAGGATGACTTCCGAGCTGATCCTGCTCTTCCTGTATCTGGGCTACATGGCATTGCGCCATGCGATCGACGAACCGCGCCGCGCCGATCGCGCCAGCGCGGTGCTGGCGCTGGTCGGCGCCGTCAATGTGCCGATCATTTATTTCTCCGTCAAATGGTGGAACACGCTGCACCAGGGCGCGACCGTCAGCCTGACCGCAGCGCCTAAAATGGCGTCGATCATGCTTACCGCGATGCTGCTCATGACAGTCGCCGCCTGGTTCTACGCGATCGCGGTGGCAATGGTCCGTGTGCGCGCGATCATCCTCGAGCGCGAACGGCGCACGAGCTGGGCAGGAGCGCTTGCCGGAGCCGCGCGATGAGCCTCGCCGACTTCTTCGCCATGGGCGGCTACGGTTTCTACGTCTGGGGCTCGTATGTCGTGACCGTCGTGCTCGTCGCGATCGAAATCGTGGCCGCGCGCACGCGCTTTCGCGCCGCACGCATCGCGGCGCAGCTTGGCGAGAACGCCGGATGAAGCCGCGCACCCGGCGTCTGGGCTGGATCATTGGCGGCGTCGCTGCACTCGGCATCGCCGCAGCGTTGGTGCTCAACGCCTTCCAGTCGAACCTCGTGTTCTTCTTCACGCCGACGCAGGTCGCGGCGCGCGAAGCACCGCAGGGGCGGCCGTTCCGCGTCGGCGGGCTGGTCGAAGCGGGGAGCCTCGTGCGCGAGCCGAACAGCCTGACCGTGCGCTTCCGCGTCACCGACACGGCGCAGACGATTCCGGTGACCTACACGGGACTCCTGCCGGACCTGTTCAAGGAGGGCAAGGGCGTCGTTGCGCAGGGCACGCTCGGCCCCGACGGTGTGTTCCGCGCCAGCGAGGTGCTCGCCAAGCACGACGAAAATTACATGCCCCCGGCCGCCGCGGATGCGGTGAAACAGGCGCACGAGGCGATGTCGACCAAGACTCTGGTCAACAAGCCGGGAGAGCGCAAGTGATTCCTGAGCTCGGCCACTTCGCGTTGATCCTCGCGCTGCTGGTCGCGATCGCGCAGTCCACGCTGCCGCTCGCCGGCGCGGCGTACGGCGAGCCGCGGCTGATGGCACTTGCGAGACCCGCGGCGCGCGCGCAGTTCCTGCTCGTCGTGACCGCTTTCGCCTGTCTCGCTGCATCTTTCCTGGGCAATGACTTCTCGGTCCAGAACGTGGCCACGAACTCGAATTCCGAACTGCCCTTGCACTATCGTTTTGCGGCGACCTGGGGTTCGCACGAAGGCTCGCTCCTGCTGTGGACGCTGATGCTGGCCGGCTGGTCGTTCGCCGTTACGCTGTTCTCGCGCAACCTGCCGCCGGTGCTGCTCGCCCGCGTGATCGCCGTGATGGGATGGGTGAGCGTGGGGTTTCTGCTCTTCCTGCTGTTCACATCGAATCCGTTCGATCGGCTGGTGCCGCCCGCGCCCGAGGGACGCGACCTGAATCCGCTGCTGCAGGATCCGGGCATGGTGATCCATCCGCCGATGCTCTACATGGGCTATGTCGGTTTCTCCGTCGCGTTCGCGTTCGCGATCGCGGCCTTGCTCGGCGGGCGGCTCGACGCGACATGGGCGCGCTGGTCGCGGCCGTGGACGACTGTCGCGTGGGCATTCCTCACCATCGGCATTGCGCTCGGCAGCGGCTGGGCCTACTACACGCTGGGCTGGGGCGGCTGGTGGTTCTGGGATCCGGTCGAGAACGCGTCGTTCATGCCCTGGCTCACCGGCACTGCGCTCATTCATTCGCTCGCGGTCACCGAAAAACGCGGCGCGTTCAGGAGCTGGACGGTGCTGCTCGCCATCCTCGCCTTTTCGCTGTCGCTGCTCGGAACGTTTCTCGTGCGCTCTGGCGTATTGACGTCGGTACACGCGTTCGCGACCGACCCCGCGCGCGGCGTGTTCATCCTGGTATTCCTCGCGCTCGTCGTCGGCGGGTCGCTCACGCTCTTCGCCTGGCGCGCCGGTAAAGTCGGACTGGGCGGCATCTTCGGGGTCGTTTCGCGCGAATCGGCGCTCCTCGCGAATAACATCCTGCTCATCGTCGCGATGGCGAGCGTGCTGCTGGGCACACTCTATCCGCTGTTCCTCGATGCGCTCAACCTCGGCAAGATATCCGTAGGGCCGCCGTACTTCGACGCGGTGTTCTACCCGCTGCTCGCGCCCGCGGTATTCTTAATGGGCATCGGTCCGATGGCGCGCTGGAGTAGAGCTTCGCTGCCCGACCTATGGACGCGGCTCAAGTGGGCGCTGGGCGTGGCCGTCGCCGCCGCGATGATCCTGCCGTTCATCTTGGGACGCTGGTCGCCGCTGATTGCCGCGGGTCTGTTCCTCGCGCTGTGGGTCATCGTCAGCAGCATCGTGAACCTGGGAGCGCGCCTCGCCAGCTCGCATCGGCAGGGGCTCATCGCGAAGCTCTCGGCGAACTCGCCTTCCTACTACGGCATGCTGCTCGCACATCTTGGCGTCGCAGTGTTCATCGTCGGCGTCACGCTGGTCAAGGGCTACGAAAGCGAACAGGACGTGCGCCTCGACGTCGGGCAGACCGTCGATGTCGGCGGCTACGCGTTCAAGTTCCTCGGCGTCATTCCGGGTCCCGGACCGAACTATCGCGCGTTGACAGGCACGGTCGAAGTGCGCAAGGACGGCCGGTTCATCGAAACGCTCAAGCCTGAAAAGAGGATCTACAACGCCTCGGGCCAGTCGATGACGATCGCGGCGATCGACACCGGACTTTTCGGCGATCGCTACGTGTCGCTGGGCGAGCCGCTGGCCACCGACGACATCAACGGCGCCTGGGGGGTGCGCATCTATTTGAAGCCGTTTATCGACTGGATCTGGATGGGCGCGTTCCTGATGGCGCTAGGCGGGATCATCGCAGTCTGCGACCGGCGCTATCGACTCGCGATTCGGCGCAGGAGCGCCGCTATCGTCTCCGCGGCCAGCGCGGGCGCGCCGGCGGATTGAACGAGGGACAGGCGGTGAAATCGTTTCGCTGGTCGCTTCCGCTCGCCATTTTCGTGATTCTCGTCGCCTTCCTCTGGGTAGGCCTGAGCCGCGATCCGCGCGAAGTGCCCTCACCGCTGATCGGCAAGCCCGCGCCTGCTTTTGAGCTTGCCAAGCTGCACGCTCCGAGCGAGACGCTGGCCACCGCCGACCTCAAGGGCACGGTGTGGCTCTTGAACGTATGGGCCTCGTGGTGCGTGTCGTGCCGTGTCGAGCATCCGCTGCTCGTGGAGCTCGCCAGGGCCAAGATCGTTCCCGTGTATGGCCTGGATTACAAGGACAAACCCGACGACGGCCGCGCATGGCTCGCGCAGCACGGCGATCCGTATACGGCGTCGATCGTCGATCGCGATGGCCGCGTCGGCATCGACTACGGCGTGTACGGCGTCCCGGAAACGTTCCTGATCGACAAGGCCGGCGTCGTCCGCTACAAGCAGATCGGCCCGCTGACGTCCGAGGCGCTGAAGCAGAAGATTCTGCCCATGGTGCGGGAGCTGCAGAAGTGATCGCGCGCGCCGCGATCGCTGTGCTGCTGCTCGCCTGCGCTGGCGCCACGACCGCAGCGGACTCCGTGCCTCCCAACGCTGAAAACGCGGCCGGCATGAGCGCGTTCGACATGAGGCTCAAGCGCCTCGAAACCGAGCTGCGCTGCCTCGTGTGCCAGAACCAAACGCTTGCCGATTCCAACGCTGACCTGGCCGACGATCTCCGGCGCGAGGTGCGGGCGCTTGCGCTTGCGGGCAAGACCGACGATGAGATCAAGGCGTATCTCGTCGCACGCTACGGCGACTTCGTACTTTACAAGCCGCCGGTGAAGCCCGTTACCTGGATCCTATGGTTCGGGCCTTTCGCGCTGCTCGTGAGCGGCGGCGCCATATGGTGGGTGGTCCTGCGGCGCCGCACGCGCAGCACAATGCCGACTGCGACGAACGTGAATGCCGCTGGCGATATGCGCGCACGCAAGTTACTGGACGGCAAGGACGACGTTGCCGCGTAGGTGCGTAGCCCGGGCTGAGCGAAGCGATGCCCGGGGCAACATTTCAATGAAACGCGGTCCGGGGCATCGCGCTTCGCGCTCAACCCGGGCTACGACACCTGCAGATCGGCGCCGCAGTGCCAGCAGAGGTCGAAGGTGGCGGGATTGTCTTCACCGCACTTTCTGCATCGCACGCTCCCCGTTTTCCGGCGATCGGCCTGCAACGCAGCCAGCACCGCCTCGGCGCGCGGCCGGTCGCCGGCGCGTTCGAGCCATACCTGAGGTTGCGCGACGTCCGGCGGCACGTCGCCGACGATGCTCTGCACGTGTTCGTTGAACACGTGTGCGGCGATACCTGCCTGCTGCAACCGATGCAACAAGAGGTACGCATCCCACCGGCTAATCGCAGTGTAAAACCGCTCCATCTCATTGTTCCGTAGGGGTTACTTGGCGCGGGTGACGTAACCCCGAAACGGTTGCGTCCTGGTACAATAACCCTGTCCCCTGTACCTCATGGTGTACCTCAAAGGCGAAAATCATGGCCAAATTGACAGACATCATTATCAGGAACCTCAAACCGGGCGACACCCGGCAGATGATTGCGGACGATCACGCGCGGGGGTTGTACCTGCGAGTTTACCCCGGCGGCGCGAAGGCATTCGTCATGCGCTCAGCCAAGGGCATCAAGACTCTCGGGCGGTGGCCCGATGAAGTATCGCTGGCTGATGCACGTCGCATCGCGCACGGCGACCGAAAGATGAAGTCGTTCATGTACAACAAGCAAACCGTTGGGCATCTCGCGAAGGAGTTCTACGACAAGCAGATCGAAGGTCGGTATCGCAGACCGGAACAAACGTGGGCCTACCTAGAGCGAGATCTAACCTCGATCGAGTCTAAGCGGGTGGTCGACGTCACCCTCGGCGATTTGGCTACATTAATCGGTGACAAGGTGAAGGACGGTCCGGTTGCCGCCAACCGTCTCCTTGCGATCGTAAAAAAGATGTTCAGGTTCGCGGTGAAGACCGGCGTCATCCAGGCCGATCCTGCCGCGTTGCTGGACCGTTCCGTTGCAGGTGGCCGAGAAGTGGCACGGGAACGGGTGTTGAATGATGATGAGATACGCAAGTTCTGGGCTGCTACCGCCCCCGGTCAGGGCACGCCGTGGGGACCGAAGCACGGTCACGGCCCATTGCTCAGGTTCCTATTGCTGACCGGCCAACGCCTCAAGGAAAC
>DASWDF010000235.1:0-5595 GCA_036395475.1 Casimicrobiaceae bacterium | reverse complement strand
CGGCACGGCGACGATCCCCGCGGTCGACAAGATCGTCGGCCCGGGTAACGCGTATGTCGCCGCCGCCAAGCGGCGCGTCTTCGGCACGGTGGGTATCGACATGATCGCCGGTCCGTCGGAAATTCTGGTCATCGCCGATGCAAGCGCCAACCCGGACTGGGTCGCGATGGACCTTTTTGCGCAGGCCGAGCATGACGAGGCGGCGCGGGCGATCCTGCTTTCCCCCGACGCCGCGCTCCTCGACGCCGTCGCAGCGAGCATAGCGCGAGCGCTCCCCGCAATGCAGCGCAGGGACATCATCGCCGAGGCGCTGGCACGTCACGGCGCGTTGATACGCGTGCGAGATCTGGATGAAGCCTGCGCGATCGCCGACCGGATCGCACCGGAGCACCTCGAGCTTGCCGTCGCCGACCCTGAGGCATTGCTGCCGAAGCTCTCCAACGCCGGCGCGATCTTTCTCGGACACCACAGCTCCGAGGCGATCGGGGATTATTGCGCCGGCCCGAACCATGTGCTGCCGACGGCGCGGAGCGCACGCTTTTCGTCGCCGCTGGGCGTATACGATTTCCAGAAACGCAGCAGCGTGATCGGCGTGTCGGAGGCAGCCGCGCAGGTCCTGGGCCGCACTGCGATGGCGCTCGCGCGCAGCGAAGGCTTGGCCGCACACGCGCGCAGCGCGGAATACCGCCTAAGGGACCTCTTGAACGAGTGACGTCGGCGACCTGCGGAACATTCCGTTAGCAAATGACCCAGCCCTCATCCTTGCCCTCTGCCCACGAGCGGAGGGAGGGAATATCGTCCTCCGCCGCCGACCTTGTGGCGGCGCTCGTGCGGCCGGAAATCCGGGCGCTCTCGGCCTATGCCGTCGCCAAGGCCGAAGGCATGATCAAGCTCGACGCGATGGAGAATCCCTACGCGTTACCGGCGGGCATCCGCACGCGCCTCTCCGAGGCACTCGCCCGCGTTCCGATCAATCGCTACCCGGATGGTGCGGCGGATGCAGCCAAGGGGGCGCTGCGGCGCGTGTTTTCCATTCCCGTCGATCAGGGCTTGCTGCTTGCGAACGGCTCCGACGAATTGATCCAGGTCATTACGTCCGCGTTGGCGCGCCCTGGTGCGGCGATGCTGGTGCCGGAGCCATCATTCGTCATGTACCGCATGAATGCGCTTTACACCGGCATGCGCTTCATCGGCGTGCCGCTCGGAGGCGATTTCCGCCTCGATCGCGCCGCGATGCTCGCCGCAATCGGGCGCGAGCGCCCGTCGCTCGTCTACCTCGCGTACCCGAACAATCCGACCGGCAACCTTTTCGCCGCGAGCGACGTCGAGGCGGTGCTGCGAGCTGCGCCGGGACTCGTCGTCGTCGACGAAGCGTATTACGCTTTTGCAGACTCGAGCTTTCTGCTGCGGGTCGCCGAGTTCGCCAATCTGCTGGTGCTGCGCACGCTGTCGAAGGTCGGCATGGCGGGCATCCGCCTCGGCTATGCCGTCGCCGCGCCGGAATGGATCGCGGAGTTGAACAAGGTCCGCCAGCCGTATAATGTGAATGCGTTAACGCAGGCTGCCACTGAGGTGCTCCTGACCGACACGGGCTGGATCGCCGAGCAGGCGGCCGCGATTCGCAGCGGGCGCGCAAGGCTCGAGGCGGAGCTCCAGCGGTTGCCGGGCACGACGGTGTTTCCAACGCAAACGAATTTCGTGCTCGTCCGCGTCACCGATGCAAATGAAATGTTCGAGGGCCTGAAAGCCCGCCGCATCCTGGTCAAGAACCTTCACGGCTGGCATCCGCTGCTCGCCAACTGTCTGCGGATCACGGTCGGGACGACGGAGGAAAACGACTTGCTGCTTGCCGCTTTGAACGAGCTCAACCGATGAACGACAGAAAAGCCGCATCCGCTTCGACCGGGCGTCGCGCTCGCGTCGAGCGCGTCACCAAGGAAACGACGATCGTCGTCACAGTGAATCTCGACGGCGCAGGTCGCGCCGAGGTCGCGACCGGCGTGCCGTTCCTCGATCACATGCTCGACCAGGTCGCGCGCCACGGCATGCTCGACCTCTCGGTCCAGGCGAAAGGCGATCTGCACATCGATGCGCACCACACAGTCGAGGATGTCGGCATCACGCTCGGCCAGGCGGTCAAGCAGGCGCTCGGCGACAAGGCGGGACTGACGCGCTATGGCCACGCCTACGTTCCGCTCGACGAGGCGCTGTCGCGGGTGGTGCTCGACCTGTCCGGCCGTCCCGGGCTCGAGTATCACGTTCCGTTCACGCGCCCAATGATCGGCGCGTTCGACGTCGACCTCACGCACGAATTTTTCCAGGGGTTCGTGAACCATGCGCTGGTCACGCTGCACGTCGACAACCTGCGCGGCCAGAACGCGCACCATCAGGCGGAGACCGTGTTCAAGGCATTCGCCAAGGCGCTGCGCACCGCGGTCGCGCCGGACCCGCGTGCGACTGGCGTACCGTCGACGAAGGGGACGCTGTAGCCCGGGTGAGCGCCGTAGCCCGGGCTGAGCGCCGTAGCCCGGGCTGAGCGCTTTAGCGCGATGCCCGGGGCATGACAACGGACGAGCGATCCCGGGCTTCGCTCCGCTAAACCCGGGCTACATTCATGACCGACATCGCCGCCGTCGATTACGGCACGATCAGGAATCCCGGGCTTCGCGCTGCGCGCTCAGCCCGGGCTACTTCATGACCGACATCGCCGTCGTCGATTACGGCATGGGCAATCTGCGCTCGGTCGCCAAGGCGCTTCGCTTCGTCGCGCCGCAATGCACCACTGTGGTGAGCTCCGATCCGGTCACGATCCGCAATGCGGCGCGTGTCGTGCTGCCAGGCCAGAGCGCAATGCCCGACTGCATGCGCTGCCTCAACGCCAGCGGCTTGCGCGACGTTGTCCTACAAGCCTGCTCTGACCGTCCCTTCCTGGGGATCTGCCTCGGCCTGCAAATGCTGTTCGAAAACAGCGAGGAAGGGCCCACTGCCGGCTTGGGTGTATTCGCAGGCCGTGTTGTGCGCTTTCGCGAAGCGGCGATGGTCGATAGTGGCGGCCGCCGGCTGAAGGTGCCGCATATGGGCTGGAGTCCGGTCCGGCGCGAACAGGAGCATCCCTTGTGGCGCGGCATCGACGACGGCACGCGCTTCTACTTCGCGCATAGCTATTACCCGGCGCCCGACGACGTCGGTATGACGGCCGCGACCGTCGCCTACCCGGCGGCGTTTACTTGCGCGATTGCCCGCGCTAATATCTTCGCCGTGCAGTTCCACCCCGAAAAGAGCCACCGCGCCGGTCTTCAGCTGCTCTCGAACTTCGTCGCCTGGAACGGGCGCGTCTGATCCAAGCTTTCGCGCGCCGGCGCGCATCTCGCGCGAAAGCTGCGTTCCATGCGTCGAACGTCGCCACCTTAGCGACATCCTGTCGCCCTTCCGCCGCCATGCAGATCATTCCCGCGATCGACATCAAGGACGGTCATTGCGTGCGCCTGAAGCAGGGCGAGATGCAATCGGCAACCGTGTTCTCGGAGGATCCGGCGGCGATGGCGCAGCACTGGCTCGAGCTGGGCGCACAGCGCCTGCACATCGTCGATCTCAACGGCGCGTTCGCGGGGAAGCCCAAAAACGAGCTTGCAATCCGCGAGGTCGTCAGCGTGATCGGCGAGGAGATCCCCGTGCAGCTAGGCGGCGGAATCCGCGACCTCGACACCATCGAGCGCTATCTCGATGACGGCATTACCTACGTGATCATCGGCACCGCGGCGGTGAAGAATCCCGGATTCCTGCACGACGCCTGCTACGCGTTCCCGGGACACATCATCGTCGGCCTCGACGCGCGCGAAGGCAAGGTTGCGACCGACGGCTGGTCCAAGATGAGCGGTCACGACGTCCTCGATCTGGCCAAGAAGTTCGAGGATTACGGCGTCGAAGCGGTCGTCTACACCGACATCGGCCGCGACGGCATGCTGACCGGCGTCAACATCGAGGCGACCGTCAAGCTCGCCCGCGAGCTGAAGATTCCCGTCATCGCCAGCGGCGGCATCAACAGCCTGAAGGACATCAAGGAGCTCGCCTGCTATGAAAGCGAGGGCGTCACCGGCGCGATCGCCGGCCGCGCGCTCTACGAGGGCACGCTCGATTTCAAGGCGGCACTCAAGGCGGCGAAAGGCAAGTAGCCTGGGCTGAGCGGAGCGAAGCCCGGGATCGCTGCCCCGTTGCCACGCCGCTCCCGGGCATCGCGCTTCGCGCTCAGCCCGGGCTACGGCAGCCGTGCATCTCCTGCGTGAGATTCCGGACAACTCTTTGACGGAAATTGACTCTGGTCATGGGCCTCGCCAAACGCATCATCCCCTGCCTCGATGTGGCGAACGGACGCGTTGTCAAGGGTGTGAATTTCATCAACCTGCGCGACGCGGGGGATCCGGTCGAAGTCGCGCGCCGCTACGATGAGCAGGGAGCCGATGAGCTCGCCTTCCTCGACATTCAGGCGAGCATCGAGACGCGCGCGCTGCTCTACGACATGATCGAGGCGGTCGCCGATCAGGTATTCATCCCGTTGACCGTGGGCGGCGGTGTGTCGCGAGTCGACGACATCCGCGCTCTGCTCAACGCCGGTGCCGACAAAGTCAGCATCAACACCGCCGGCGTGAACAATCCCGCCTTGTTCGCCGAAGCCGCGAGCCGCTACGGCGCGCAGTGCATCGTTGCCGCAATCGATGCGCGAGCCTCACCGTCGGGCGGCTGGGAAGTCTATACGCACGGTGGGCGCAACGCGACCGGCATCGACGCGGTCGATTGGGCGCGGCGCGTAACGCAGCTCGGCGCAGGAGAAATTCTGCTGACCAGCATGGATCGCGACGGGGCGAAGACCGGCTTCGACCTCGCCCTGACGCGTGCCGTCAGCGATGCGGTCAAGGTCCCGGTGATCGCTTCGGGAGGCGTGGGCGCGCTGCAGGATCTCGTCGACGGCATCATTGTCGGCGGAGCCGACGCGGTGCTGGCGGCTTCGATCTTCCACTATGGCGAATTCACCATCGGTGAGGCCAAGCAGGCGATGGCGCAAGCAGGCATCGAGATACGCGCGTGAGCCACACAAGACGAGGGTTTCGTAGGGCCGAATTCGTTCGGCCGGCGCCGCAGGACTCGTTGCGTGCGAATAAATTCGCACCTACAGGGTTACGCCCGTTGGTAGGGGAGGCGAGCCCGAATGGCTGACTGGCTCGACGCAGTGAATTGGAACGCCGATGACTTGGTGCCCGCGATTGCGCAGGAAGCAGCGACGGGCGCGGTCCTCACACAGGCGTGGATGAATCGCGAGGCGCTCGAGCGCACCGCAGCCACGCATGAAGCACATTACTGGTCCCGTTCGCGGGGCAGGCTCTGGCGCAAGGGCGAGACGTCCGGCCACGTGCAGCGCGTACGCGAGATCCGGCTTGATTGCGACAACGATGCGATCCTGCTCGTCGTCGAACAAAGTGGCGGCATCGCTTGTCATACCGGCCGGCACCGCTGTTTCTTTCAGCGGCTCGAGGACGGCGCCTGGCGCGCGGTCGAACCGGTGCTAAAGGACCCGAGGACGATCTATGGCAAATGAGAGAC
>DASWDF010000234.1:0-6919 GCA_036395475.1 Casimicrobiaceae bacterium | reverse complement strand
CATCGGCGCCACGATCCAGCACCACGCCGAGAGCCATGGCTTCTCCGTCGTGCGCGAATTCTGCGGCCACGGCATTGGCCGTCAGTTCCACGAGGAGCCGCAGGTGCTGCATTACGGACGCCCGGGCACGGGGGTCAAGCTGCAGCCGGGGATGGTGTTCACCATCGAGCCGATGATCAACGCTGGCCGGCCGGGGATCCGTTGTCTTGCCGACGGCTGGACCGTCGTCACCGCGGACCACAGCTTGTCTGCACAGTGGGAGCACACCGTGCTGGTCACCGACACCGGGTACGAAGTGCTGACGCTATCGCCCGGGACGCCACCCCCGCCGGCGACGAGCTGAGGCGTCTTAGCTTGAGCAGCGTCGTCGCCTCCGCCCCTGGCCGCGCTGCGAATGCGCCGGTCGCGCGCTGGAAGCATGAGCTCGACGCCGGCCGGCGCGAGCTGGAAGCTGCGTATCGAATCCACCGCCGGCCGCGGCGGCTACTTGCCAGGCAGGCGAGGCTCACCGACAGCATATTGCGCGGGCTCTGGGCCGAGATCGACCCCCCGCCTGGGTGCGCGCTGGTCGCTGTCGGCGGCTACGGCCGAGGCGAGCTTTTTCCTCACTCCGACGTCGACGTCGTCGTGCTGCTGCCGCAGCCGTTGACCGATGCGCGATCCGGAGGCACTTCGGGCATCGAACGTTTCATCGGGCTGATGTGGGATACCGGTCTCGAGATCGGTCACAGCGTGCGCACGATCGATGAGTGCGAAGCCGAGATGGAGGGCGACGCGGTCATTCGCACCAGCCTGCTCGAACGGCGCCTCTTGGCCGGATCGCGGTCGCTCTATGCGCGCTTCGGCCGGCGCTTCGACGCGACCCTCGACGTCCGCGGCTTCTACGAGGCCAAGGCACTCGAGCAGCAGCAGCGCCACCTCCGTTACCAGGATACTGCTTACAACCTCGAACCGAATCTCAAGGAAAGTCCCGGCGGCCGGCGCGACCTGCAGACGATCCTGTGGATTGCGAGGGCGGCCGGCTTCGGTCGGACATGGCGTGAGATTGCGGCTCATGGCCTGATGACTGCGGCGGAGGCACGGGAGCTCGCGCGGCACGAGAGGCTGATCGACGATCTGCGCATCCGCCTGCACTATCTCACTGGCCGGCGCGAGGACCGGCTGGTCTTCGACGTACAGGCGGCACTCGCGAGCGAGTTCGGCCTCGCGGACACGCCGTCCCGGCGCGCCTCCGAGCAACTGATGCAGCGCTACTACCGCGCGGCCAAATCGATCCGCCAGCTCAACGTCATCGTGCTCCAGAACCTGCACGCCCGCCTCTTTCCGGCGGAGGTGAACGTGCAGCCGATCGACGGCGATTTCCAGGCGGTCGATGAGCTGCTCGACGTCAGGGACGAGGAGCTCTTCGCCAAGCGGCCCAGCGCAATCCTGGAGAGCTTCCTGACGCTGCAACAGCACCCCGAACTTAAAGGCATGTCCGCACCCACGCTGCGCGCGCTCTGGAGATACCGGACCCGGGTCGACGCGGCGTTCCGCCGCGACCCTGGCAATCGCGCCCGCTTCCTCGACATATTGCGCCAGCCGCGCGGTGTCACGCACGAGCTCAGGCGCATGAACCAGTACGGCATCCTCGGCCGGTACCTGCCCGTGTTCGGCCGCATCGTCGGTCAGATGCAGCACGATCTCTACCACGTCTACACGGTCGACGAGCACATCCTGATGGTCATCCGCAATCTGCGCCGCTTTACCGAGCCGCAGCATGCACACGAGTATCCGTTGTGCTCGCGCCTGATATCCGACTTCGCCCGACCCGAGCTGCTGTATATCGCGGGACTCTTCCACGACATCGCCAAGGGACGCGGCGGCGACCATTCACGGCTGGGATCGACGGACGTACGGCGGTTTTGCCGCGAGCACGGTCTCGCCGCGGAGGACACGCGCCTGGTGACGTGGTTGGTCGAGCATCATCTGACGATGTCGCTGACCGCACAAAAGCAGGACATCAGCGATCCTGCGGTCGTCACCGCGTTCGCCGCCAAGGTCATGACCGGGCGGCGTCTTGCCGCCCTTTATCTGCTCACGGTCGCGGACATCCGCGGCACGAGCCCGAGAGTGTGGAACGCTTGGAAGGCGAAGCTGCTCGAG
This sequence comes from Casimicrobiaceae bacterium, assembly GCA_036395475.1. Lineage (GTDB taxonomy): Bacteria > Pseudomonadota > Gammaproteobacteria > Burkholderiales > Casimicrobiaceae > PALSA-1003. Next base: position 4,774 of record DASWDF010000234.1, on the reverse strand, counting down.
GACCTTTTTCACGCCACACAGTCGCATTTGACCGGCCATGCTGTGACGCGCAAGCTCGACGACAGCCTCGAAGCGCGCCGCAGCGAGGCGGTCCGGCAGCTGCGGCTTTACGCCGTCCCCGATGCCGCCGAGCAGGCGCTATGGCGTAAGCTCGACAGCGTCTACTTCCAGCGCCACAGTGCCGACGAGATCGCGTGGCATGCGCGCCAACTCTACTTCCGCGTCGAAGGAAAGGAGCCGCTGGTCAAAGCGCGGCTGTCGCGCGCCGGCGTCGGGCTGCAGGTAATGATCTACTTGCCGGACCAGAAGGAGTTGTTCGCGCGCATCTGCAGCTTCTTCGGCAATGCGCGGCTGTCGATCCTCGACGCCAAGGTCCATACCACGCGCCACGGCTATGCCCTCGATACGTTCACGGTGCATGATCCGGGTAATCCCAACGCGGCCTATCGCGACGTCATCAGTTACGTCGAGTTCGAGTTGAAGCGGGTCCTCGCGCAGCGTGCGCCGATCGAGCCCCCGCCGATCGGCCGCATCAGTCGGCACCTCAAGCACTTCCCGCTGACGCCCGAGGTGCGCCTGTTCCCCGACGACAAGGGCACCCACTTCATTCTCGAGATCGTCGCCGGCGACCGGCCGGGCCTGCTCGCTCGGATCGCCTACACGCTGGCGAGCGCCAATATCAATGTCGCCAGCGCGAAGATCAACACCCTCGGCGAACGCGCCGAAGACGTGTTCCTTATCGATGGCGCACGGCTGCACGACGAGTTGGCCCTGGTGAGACTGGAAACCGCGCTCTACGAGCAGCTGCGCCTGATATAGGTGCGAATTTATTCGCACGCACCGTCTGCATGCCGCGCCAGGGCCGAATGAATTCGGCCCTACGAAACCCGTTCCTGCGAATCATTCCTCGATGACGTCGGCGTCGGGGAACAGAACGTCGGTATACCCAAACAGGCGCAGGTCGCGCATGCGCATCGGGTAAAGGATGCCGTCGAGGTGATCGCACTCATGTTGTACGACGCGAGCGTGAAATCCCGACACCTCGCGCGACATCGGCCGTCCGTCCGGATCGAATCCGGTGTAACGCAAGCGCGTGAAGCGCGGCACCTGCCCGCGCAGGCCCGGGACCGACAGGCAACCTTCCCAGTCCTCTTCCATCTCGGTCGTAAGCGGGGTCAGCACCGGATTGATTAGCTCGGTATAAGGTACCGGTTCGGCGTCGGGATAACGCTCGTTATGCTCGAAGCCGAAGATCACCACCCTCAGGCCGACCCCGATCTGCGGGGCGGCGAGCCCGGCGCCCCTGGCGGCGATCATCGTTTCGCGCATGTCCGCCACGAGCGCCTTCAATTCCGGCGTCGCATGGCGCTCGACCAGCTTGGCGCGCTCCAGCAGCCGTGGATCGCCCATCTTCAGAATTTCGCGCTTCATCGCTGCCTCCTTGAACGCGGGCTCACGCCTTGGCCTCCTTGCACCGATCATATCTGGCGCAAGCTAAACGCGTCGGCCTCAAGCGTCGATTCGCCTCGCGGCCGGCTCCGCACCGAGAACGCCTACTGTTCGCTTTGTGTGTCGCCAGCCTCTCCGCCTCCGGGGTCGCATCCCCGCGCTGCGCGCGGGGCCCCTGCTCCGCCCTCCGGCGTCCTATCCCCGCGCACAAGTGCGCGGGGGGACCGGCGACGCTGCGGGCTCACGCCGCTCCCTCCTGCACGAGGTGATCGATGAGAGTCTTCACCTTGTCCATGGCCGATTCAAGCACGCCCGCGATACGCTCGATGGAAATAGCCTGCGCGCTGTCGCCGCGCCCCGCGGCTTGGTTGACAACGACGTCGATCGCCACATAGGCGATGCCGAGCTCCCGCGCCAGCACCGCCTCTGGCATGCCGGTCATGCCGACGACGGTCGCGCCGTCGCGCTCCATGCGGTCGATCTCGGCCGCGGTCTCGAGCCGCGGCCCGGACACAGCTCCGTAGATACCGCCATCGTGCACGGCCACGCCGGCGGCGCGCGCCGCGGCGACGCAGCGGTTCCGAAGCTCCGCACTGTAGGGGTGCGTGAAGTCGACGTGCATTACCCTGCGATCCTCGCCGTCAAAGAACGTGCTCTGCCGTCCGCTGGTGTAATCGATCAGTTGGTGCGGCAGCACCAGATCGCCCGGCGCGTGCACGCTGGCGATGGCGCCAACCGACGCCACCGCCAGAATGGCGTCGACGTTGCGGTGCTTCAACGCCCACAGGTTGGCGCGATAATTGACGCGGTGCGGTGGAATCGAGTGCCCATGACCGTGCCGCGCGAGAAATACCACGTCCCGGCCCACCACCTGACCGAAGATCAGCGCCGACGAGGGTTCGCCGTAGGGGGTACGGACGACCTCGCGGTGGGCAACAGCAAGCGTCGACAGTCGGGTGAGCCCGCTGCCGCCGATGATGGCCAGCATGGAAGCTTCTCTGCAGGAACGAAGATGAGCGTACGCCGTCCGTCGGGGAAAGCACCCCAGGGCCGCCGTGCCAGTTGTTACTTTGCTTGAGCTTGGTTATTCTTGTCAATTCATGACATTGTCAAGCCGAGCCGGCTGGCGGGGGGACCCACCCCGATAGCTCCGGCGCGCAAAGGCATCACGACATGTACCTAGACCGACTGTTCAAGATGATGGCGGAGAAGCAGGCCTCAGACCTGTTCATCTCCTGCGGCGCGCCGATCAACATCAAGATCAACGGCGTCGTCTCGGCCATCGCCACGCAGCCGATGGACGTCGAGACCGTCCGGCGCATCGCCTACGAGCTGATGACCAAGGACCAGGCGCGCGAGTTCGAGAACGAGATGGAGATGAACCTTTCCTACCTCGATCGCAGCGTCGGCAACTTCCGGATCAACATCTTCCGCCAGCGCGGGACGATCTCGCTGTGCGTTCGCTACGTCCGCAGCAACGTTCCGCCTTTCGAGGAACTCAAGCTGCCGCCAATACTGCTCAATCTGGTGATGGAGAAGCGCGGATTGGTGCTGATCGCCGGCGCGACCGGCTGCGGCAAGTCGACGACGCTCGCGGCAATGATCGACTACCGCAACAACAACAAGTCGGGCCACATCCTCACACTCGAGGATCCGATCGAATACCTGTTCGAGCACAAGCAGTCGATCGTCAACCAGCGCGAGATCGGCGTTGACACCCAGGGCTACAGTAAGGCGCTGGGTAACGCGCTCCGCGAGGCGCCAGACCTGATCATGATTGGCGAGGTGCGCGACCGGGAGACGATGCAGCAGGCGCTGCTGCATACCCTCACCGGCCATCTCTGCCTGTCGACGCTGCACGCCAACAACAGCTATCACGCGCTGTCCCGGATCATCAACATGTTCCCCTACGACGCGCGCTCAGGCCTGCTTTCCGACCTGTCGATTGGATTGCGGGCGATCATCTCGCAACGGCTGGTGCGCAACAAGGAAGGAGACCAGCAGCCGGCGGTCGAGATGCTGCTCAACACATCGCTGATCGCCGATCTGATCAAGAACGGCGAAATCACGCAGATCAAGGAAGCGATGGAGCAGAGCCTCTACCCGGGGTCGCAGACCTTCGAGCAGGCGCTGTGCCGGCTCTATCTCGATGGCGTGATCTCGTACGAGGAAGCGCTCACCGGTTCCGACTCGCCGACGAACCTGGCGTGGCTCGTCAACCAGAATACGCCCTCCGCGCGCGTCGAAGCTGCGGATGCCGGCGACGAAACCACGCGCCGAGCCGCTGTCGGGTTCGCCAAGCTCGAAATCGACCCGGCATTTCTGAACCGCGACCGTTGACGGCGCAAGCCTGGTGGAACTTAGGCGGCGCCGACGATGGGTCCCCATGCCACGCTCGACCTCGCGCGCGAGCTGATCGCGCGCCGTTCGCAGACGCCCGATGACGCAGGCTGCCAGGAGCTCGTCAGGGCGCGGCTCGCGCCCTTGGGCTTCCGCTGCGAAACGCTGTCGTCCAACGGGGTGACCAACCTCTGGGCCCGGCGCGGCGAGTCGCGACCGGCGGTGTGTTTCGCGGGACATACCGACGTCGTGCCGCCCGGACCGCTCGAAGGCTGGCATTCCGACCCGTTCACGCCGACCATCCGTGACGGATTCCTGTATGGCCGCGGCGCCGCGGACATGAAATCCTCCCTGGCCGCGTTTGTCGTCGCGGTCGAGCATTTCGTGCTTGCGCACCCGGCACACACCGGTTCGATCGCGCTCTTGCTCACTTCCGACGAGGAAGGTCCCGCCACCGACGGCACCGCGCGCGTGATCGACCAGCTCAAGGCCGCCGGCACGGCACTCGATTATTGCGTCGTCGGCGAACCATCTTCAGCCGAGCGGCTGGGCGACATAATCAAGAATGGACGTCGGGGCACGCTTTCGGGCAGGCTTAGCGTGCGCGGCGTGCAGGGACACGTCGCCTATCCGCATTTGGCGAAGAATCCGATTCATTTGGCGGCGCCGGCAATCGCCGAGCTTGCCGCGCACGCCTGGGACGAGGGAAACGAATACTTTCCGCCGACATCGTGGCAGGCGTCGAACATTCATGCCGGCACGGGAGCGAACAATGTGATCCCGGGCTCGCTGGAGTTGCTATTCAACTTTCGCTACGCGACCGCGAGCACGCGCGAAAGCCTGCAGGAGCGCTTCGAGGCGGTACTGCAGCGGCACGGGCTCGACTACGAGCTCACATGGACGGGCTGGGGCGCTCCGTATCTGACGCCGCGAGAAAGGCTCGTGGCCGTCGCGACGGAGACGATTCGCGAGGTCTGCGGCATCG
>DASWDF010000233.1:0-5880 GCA_036395475.1 Casimicrobiaceae bacterium | reverse complement strand
CCCGCCGGGTCCTGGACCGTAACGACGCTGGCCGGATCGGCCTGCGTCACGACGACGCGATACTGCTCCGGCTTCTCCTTTTCGTCGCTCTTCCAGAACTTGAGCTTATCGAGCCAGCCCTTCTGCTTGATATCGAGGTCGGGGTTGGCATAGCGCACGAAGTACAGCCCCTTGGAACGGTCGCGGTCGACGACGGTGAAGCCGGTGCGGTCGAGCGCGAGGCCCACCCGCCGCCACGCCCGGTCGAACGCATCGTCGACGATGAGACGGTTGGCGCCATCGCTGCCTTTTTCGATCCGGGCCCGTGCGGGTTGCTGTGGCAACGTCGCCAGCGCTGTCGCCGCGGCCGGCGCCGGCGTTCCGAACTTGACCATCAGCCGCGACAGGAATTCGGCTTCCAGTTCGGGATTCGGCGGCGTCGGCTGCCAGACGTAATCTTCGCCGGCACCCTGGCTTATCTTGGTTGCCACCTGCGCCGCACCCTTGTGGCTGATGTAGATCTCGACCGTGCCCGGCTCGGCCCCGCGCTCGATGCGGGTGCGGAACTTGTCGCGGCGATAGGTATCGGTCAGAAACTCGATGTATTTGCCGACGTATTTCGCGAGGACGCTTTGCGGTGACCCGGCCCGGTTCTCCGCCCAGTCGGTCTCCATGATCCCCAGCGTCGGCTGCTCCACGGCGACGACGAAACCGTTCTGCGTCCAGAATTCGCGTAGCGTGTTCCACGCCGCTTCTGGCGTCGCCTTGATCACCACCCAGCGCTCTGAGCCGGCGCGCACCAGACGCGCTTCGGGATTCGGCGGCAGGATCTCGCTCGGTTTGCCCGCGGCGCGCGCCGCGGCGGCTCCCGAAGCCGTCGTCGCGAAATAGCGATCGTCGTACGCGGGCGTCGTCAGGTCGGGCGGTATCTCCAGCGCCGGCGCCGAAGCCGAAGATTTGTAGTCGATCTTCTTGCCGAGCGACATGCTCATCGTTTCGCATCCGGCGAGCAGTGCAGCCAGGCATGCGGCCACGAGCGTTGCCGCGATGCGGTGATAAAGGTAAGCGTGCAACATGCTTGAATCTCCGTCAGAGACAACCGGCTTCGCGCAACGCCGCGCGAACGGTTTCATGATGCTGGGTTGCCAGCGGTGTCAGCGGCAGCCGCAGCTCGCCGTTGATGAGACCCATTTCCGCGAGCGCCCATTTCACGGGAATCGGATTGGCCTCGACAAAGAGCCTGCGGTGCAGCGGCAATAAGCGGTCGTTCGCCGCCCGCGCGCGGGCGACATCGCCCGCGAGCGCCGCGGCGGACATCTCCGCGACCAACTTGGGCGCGACGTTGGCGGTCACCGAAATCACGCCGTGGCCGCCCATTAGCATGAGCGGCAACGCCGTGATGTCGTCGCCGCTGTAGACCGCGAAATCCGACTTGCCCGCGGCCGCGAGCGATCGTATGAGCTCGCTGCCGCGCCCGAGATCTGCGGTCGCGTCCTTGATCCCGACGATGCCCGGCACCTCCGCCAGGCGCAGCACCGTATCGTTGGCGAGATCGGCGACCGTGCGACTCGGCACGTTGTACAGGAGCAGCGGCAGATCGACTTTTTCGGCGATGGTCCGGAAATGCCGATAGAGGCCTTCCTGGGTGGGCTTGTTGTAATACGGCACAACCGACAGGGCGAAGGCCGCACCCACTTTCTTGGCGTAGAGGGTGAGCTCGATGGCTTCCGCGGTCGCGTTGGCGCCGGTACCGGCGATCACCGGGATGCGCCCGGCGGCGCGTTCGACCGCAGTCTTGATCAGCAGGCAATGTTCCGCGACATCGACGGTCGGCGATTCGCCCGTCGTGCCAACGACGACAATGCCGGAGGTGCCGCTGCTGACGTGAAAATCGAAAAGCTTGGCAAACCCGTGCAGGTCGAGCGCGCCACCGGCTTGCATCGGCGTGACGATTGCGACCAGGCTTCCTTTCAGCATCGACTCGAACCTGAAAAATGCGGCATTTTACCCTAATCTTCAGGCAGGCCTCAGGCAAGCGGCGGCGGCCATGGTCTGCCGCGGCCAACGGCGGCAAGCCGCTGGATCACGGCGGGGCGATTATCGTTGACGACGCCCTGCTCGAACGCGACGACGGTGAGCGTGCCGCGCGCGAACTCGAGCAGCTCGCCCGGCGTCAGCAGAAAATCGGGGTTGGAAGGCCGGCCATACGCGGCGTTGCCCGCGGCAAAGGTTTCGTAGAGCACGACGCCGTCGGCGGCGAGCGCAGCCAGCAGCAGCGGAAACAAGGCGCGGTGAAGATAATGGACCGCGACGATGGCGTCGAAGCGCTCGCCCGGAAAAGGCCAATCGCCCTTTTCGAGATCGACGACGCGGGCGTCGATGCCCGGCACCGCGGCAAGGCTCGCGAGCGCGGCGGGGTCGCGATCGACGGCGACGACGCGCGCACCACGCGCGGCGAAGAACCGCGCGTGCCGGCCACGGCCCGACGCGAGGTCGAGCACGCGCGCTCCGCTCGCGACCAGCGGTGCAAAGCGAACGACCCACGGCGACGGCGCGTCGCTCGCTTCGTGAGCAGAGCACTCGCTCATCGCGCTTTCCGCGCCTGACGCCGCCCGGCGCCCGCGCCCGGCGCGGATTCCGTATCGGCAGCCTCCTGCCGCGCCTCGTCCTGCAGCCAGTCGATGAAAGCCTGCGCTTCGGGGCGGGCGGCCGAGTGCTCGGCGCGGACGATGAAATAGGCGCGCGTCGTGGTGTACCTGTTGCGGAACGGCGCGACGAGTTTGCCCTGCCGCAGGAGATGATCGATCAGGGGCACGCGTCCCAGAGCGACGCCCTGGCCGGCGAGCGCCGCCTGAATGACCTGGTCGAACTGGTTGAAGCGTAGCGACCCGGCCGGCGTCAGTTCGTGGATGCCGATCGCCGCGAGCCACGCCGACCAGTTGAGCCAGGTGAAGCGCCCGCGATCGTCGTCGATGGAGAGCAGGATGTGGCGCGAGAGGTCCTCGGGCCGCTTCAGCGGCCGCGAGCGATCCGCGGCGAGCCCCGGGCTGCACACCGGCACCAGCTTCTCGCCGAACAGCCGCGGCGAACCCGGCGGCACCATCGTTTCAGTGCAGTAGCGGACGGCAAGGTCGATGCGCTCACGCTCGAGGTCGATGATGCGGTTGTCCGCCGAGATGTATACGTCGATCCCCGGATGGCGCTCGCGGAATCGCGACAGGCGCGGAATCAGCCAAAGCGAGGCGAAGGGCTGATTGGTCGTTATGGTCAAGGGCTGCGCCGCCTGGTCGCGGCGTATGGCGGCCACCGCTTGCGTGAGCTCGTCGAGCACCGTCTTGGCGGTCGCGTGCAGCACTTGTCCGGCTTCGGTCAGCAACAGCTGGCGATGACGGCGTTCGAACAGCGGCATGCCGAGCTGTTCTTCGAGCGTTTGCATCTGGCGCGACAGCGCCGATTGCGTCAGGAACAGCTCCTCCGCCGCACGCGTGAAGCTCAAGTGCCGCGCCGCGGCTTCGAAACCCTTGAGGAGATCGAGCGAAGGCAGGCGCGACTTGCGCGCCGGCGTTGCCAGTCCGCCTTTAGGCATTCCATTTCCTCATGCCTTGGATGCAACGAATTCGTTTGAATGGGATCGGGCGGGCCCTGATACTTCACTTAGCAGACGCCGAATCCCGTCGCACCAGCAGCCCCGGCCCTGCATGCATTATACGCATTCATCAGGAGAAGACCATGGGCAAGACTATTTCCCTCACCCGCCACTCGCGCCGCGCGGTGCTGAGTCGGCGCGAAACGCTCGTCCTCGAAAACGCGCAGGGCACGATCATCGCGGTCGATCGCGGTTGTCTCTGGGTGACCCTCGAGCGCGATCTGCGCGACATCGTGCTGGTCACGGGTATGCGCTTCCAGATCGACCGCTCCGGGCGAACCATCATCGCCGCCGAAACAGACAGCGCACTGCGCCTGCTTGCGCCTGTAAGTCTACGCGACCGCGTCGCGGAAGCGATCGGGCGTCGCGTCGCGCAGGTGCTCAACGGCTGGGCGGGACGGTTCGTGCGGCGGGCGGTGCCGTACTTTTGAGTTCGCCTACCGGGCCTCGCATGCGCGTAGCCCGGGCTGAGCGAAGCGATGCCCGGGGCGGCGTCACTGTACCGAGCTGTCCCCGGGCATCGCATTTGTGTAGCCCGGGTTGAGCGAATGCAAAGCCCGGGGCGGCGCCACATTGGAGAATTGTCCCCGGGCATCCCCCGGAGCAAGTCCGGGGTCAGCCCGGGCTACGACAACCGCCACAACCGCGCTATTTCCTGGCGAAGCTTATCTCGCCGCCGGAAGCGGTGACCTTGATCGTGTCTCCGGCTGCGAAATTGCCAGCCAGGATTTCCTTGGCCAGCGGGTTCTCGATCTGCTGCTGGATGACGCGCTTGAGCGGCCGTGCGCCGTAGACCGGGTCGAAGCCCGTCTTCGCAACCTCGGCCAGCGCCGGCGGGGCCACATCGAGCCTGATCTCGAGCTTGGCGAGCCGCGCTTCGAGCGCTTTGAGCTGAATCTTCGCGATCGCCTCGATGTTCTTTTCCGACAGCGCGTGGAACACCACAATCTCGTCGATGCGATTGACGAATTCGGGACGGAACGTCGTCTTGACCTCGGCCATCACCGCGAGCTTGATCAGTCCGTAGTCGTCGCCGGCCATCTGCTGGATCATCTGCGAGCCGAGGTTCGACGTCATCACGATCACGGTGTTCTTGAAGTCGACCGTACGCCCCTGGCCGTCGGTCATACGCCCGTCGTCCAGCACCTGCAGGAGCACGTTGAACACATCGGGGTGCGCCTTCTCCACTTCATCCAACAGAATCACGCTGTAGGGCTTGCGTCGCACCGCCTCGGTCAGATGACCGCCTTCTTCGTAGCCGACATAGCCCGGCGGGGCACCGATCAGGCGTGCAACCGAGTGCTTCTCCATGAACTCAGACATGTCGATGCGGATGAGATGCTGTTCCGAATCGAACAGAAATTCGGCCAGCGCCTTGCATAGCTCGGTCTTGCCCACGCCGGTGGGTCCAAGGAAGAGGAATGAGCCGTAGGGACGGTTCGGGTCGCCCAGTCCCGAGCGCGAGCGGCGGATCGCATCCGACACCAGCCGCACCGCTTCATCCTGGCCGACGACACGCTTGTGCAATGCGTCTTCCATCTGCAGAAGCTTGTCGCGTTCGCCCTGCATCATCTTCGAGACCGGAATGCCGGTGGCGCGTGAAACGACCTCGGCGATCTCTTCGGCGCCGACCTGTGTGCGCAGCAGCTGCGGTTTCTTCGCGGCTTCCTTCGCAAGCTTGGTGTCCGCCTTCTTGAGCTGCGCCTCGAGCTGCGGCATCTTGCCGTACTGCAGCTCCGACATCTTTTGCCAATCGCCCTTGCGCCGTGCGTCTTCCATCTGGAGCTTGATCTTGTCGATCTCCTCCTTGATGTGCTGCGCGCCTTGCACCTGCGCCTTTTCGGCCTGCCAGATTTCGTCGAGGTCGACGTATTCGCGCTCGAGACGCTTGATCTCTTCCTCGATGGCCGCGAGCCGCTTCTTCGACGCCTCGTCCTTTTCCTTCTTCACCGCCTCGCGCTCGATCTTGAGCTGGATCAGACGCCGGTCGAGCCGGTCCATCGCCTCCGGCTTGGAGTCGATCTCCATCTTGATGCGCGCCGCGGCTTCGTCCATCAGGTCGATCGCCTTGTCGGGCAGGAAGCGGTCGGTGATGTAGCGGTGCGAGAGCTCCGCGGCAGCGATGATCGCCGGGTCGGTGATCTCGACGCCGTGGTGCGCCTCGTACTTCTCCTGCAGGCCGCGCAGGATCGCGATCGTCGCCTCGACGCTCGGCTCGCCGACCAGGATCTTCTGGAAGCGCCGTTCGAGCGCCG
>DASWDF010000232.1:0-27280 GCA_036395475.1 Casimicrobiaceae bacterium | reverse complement strand
GTCGACTTGAGCTTCGAGAGCATCCGGTGTTCGAGCAGCAGCTTCGGCAGCGGGTAATCGGCGGCAAGCTCCTGCAGCACTTCCTCGTCGGTCGACGGCTGGCCGGTCGCGGTTTTCCTCACCACGGGCAGCTTCATCCGGTCGAACAGCACCTCGCCAAGCTGGCGTGGAGAACCCAGGTTGAACGGGCCGCCGGCAAGCTGAAACGCTTGCTGCTCCAGCGCGAGCATCCGCTCGCCGAGCACACGGCTCTGCGCGGCGAGGAGTACCGGATCGAGAAGCACGCCGTTGCGCTCCATGCGGAAGAGCACTTCGCGCGTCGGTAGCTCGATATGTTCATAAACGTGCGTGAGCCCGGCGTCGGCGGCGATGCGCGGGTACAGCGCGCCGTGCAGCTGCAAGGTGATATCGGCGTCCTCGGCCGAGTACTCGGTGGCGAGGTCGACCGCGACCTGGTCGAAGGCAATCTGGCTCACGCCCTTGCCGGCGACCTCCGCGTAGCTCAGCGTCTTGACGTCGAGATGGCGCCCGGCAAGGTTGTCCAGATCGTGCAGCCGGTGCGACTCCAGTACGTAAGATTGCAGCATGGTGTCGTGAGCGACGCCGACGAGCGCGATGCCGTGGTTGGCCAGCACGTGCTGGTCGTATTTGACGTTCTGCCCGAGCTTTTTCGCGCGAGGATTCTCGAACCAAGGCTTGAGCCGCGCAACGACGGCATCCAGCGGCAGTTGCTCAGGCGCGCCGGCGTAGCGATGCGCGATCGGCACGTACGCCGCGCGGCCCGGCGCGATGGCGAAGGAGATGCCAACGATGCGCGCCTGCATGGGATCGAGGCTCGTCGTCTCGATATCGAAGGTGACGAGATCGGTGTACTCGATTGCCGTGAGCCAGCGGTCGAGCGCGGCCTGATCTAGGATGGTTTCGTAGTCGCGCACGACGGCGGCGCGCGGCGGTTCTTGTAGCACCGTGGCCGCGTCCGACCCCGAGCCCACGCCGATTGTCTTCGCTGGCGCGCCGTCGATGTCCTTGAGCCAGCTCTTGAACTCGAAGCGTTCGTAGAGGTTCTTGAGCGCCGCGGCGTCGGCGGCACGGACGATGAGATCGATTGGCTCAAACGGCAGCGTGCAGTCCGTCTTGACGGTGAGCAACTTGCGGCCTTGTGGCAACCAGGGCAGCGCCGCCCGTAGATTCTCGCCGACGACGCCGCCGATCTCGTCGGCGTGCGCGATAACGTTTTCCAGCGTTCCATATTGCGCCAGCCATTTTGCGGCGGTCTTTGGCCCCACCTTGGCCACGCCGGGTACGTTGTCGATCGAGTCGCCGGTGAGCGTAAACAGGTCGAGCAACTGGTCCGCCCGCACGCCGAACTTTGCCGCGACACTTGTCTCGTCCAGCATCTCGTTGCTCATGGTATTGACCAGCGTGACGCGCGATGTGACGAGTTGCGCGAGATCCTTGTCACCCGTGGAGATCACGGAGTCGATGCCGCGCGCTTCGCCACGTCGCACGAGCGTGCCGATGACGTCGTCCGCCTCGACGCCTTCGATCATCAGCAGCGGCCAGCCGTGCGCACGGATCAGCTCGTGCAGCGGCGCGATCTGGGCTGCGAGATCATCGGGCATCGGCGAACGATTCGCTTTGTATTGCGGATACCAATCGTCGCGGAAGGTTTTGCCCGGCGCGTCGAAGACTACGGCGAAGTATTCCGGGTTGCCGTCCTCGACCAATCGGCGCAACATGGCAACGACCCCGCGTATCGCGCCCGTCGGCTCGCCGCGCGAGGTGCGGAGGTCGGGCAGCGCATGGAAGGCGCGATACAGATACGAAGAGCCGTCAACCAGAACCAATTTCGACATGATATTGACAAGCAAGATTCCCGAATTGATCGATCCTCAATCGATGTACTCGACCAATGGGCAGGAAGCGTGGCGGGTGCTGGGCATTATGGCAGAATTTGCCGTCGCGACCGAGCGCTTGCGCGGCGTGCGGCCCGCGGTAAGTATGTTCGGCAGCGCACGCATCAAGCCCGATCATCCGTACTTCGAAAAGGCGGAGCGGATCGCGCGTCTCTTGTCCGACGCCGGCTTTGCCGTAATCTCCGGGGGCGGGCCGGGGACGATGGAAGCGGCAAACCGCGGCGCGCACGGCGGGCGCTCTCCCGCAGTCGGTCTCAACATCCTGCTGCCCCACGAACAGACCGGCAACCGTTATCAGGACGTCGGCATCAACTTCCGTTACTTTTTCGCGCGCAAGATGATGTTCGTGCGTTTCGCGTCGGCGTACGTCGTCATGCCCGGAGGCTTCGGCACTATTGACGAGCTGACCGAGTGCCTGACGCTGGTGCAGACCGGCAAGAGCCGGAAGATTCCGATCATCCTGGTCGGAGGCGAATTCTGGCGCGGATTGATCGACTGGATGCGCGATAGGCTGGTCGGCGAAGGAATGATCGCGGCCGCCGATCTCGACCTGATGCAGATCATCGAAGAGCCCGAAGCAATCGTCGAAGCCATATTCGACTACTACGAAACGCGCGGGTTCCAGCCGACGCGGGCGGAACGCGACAAGATGTTGAACCTCTAAGCTAGCATGACGTCCGCCGCGGGCGCGTTTCGCTCTGCTAGAATGGGCCGATGTTTCGGCAAGATCGCATGATGCGCCACACTCCTGCCACGGTGTTTGCCGTCTTCGCCGTCAGCGTCGCGCTGACGGCATTCGCGCAGAAAGCGCCACCGCCGCCAAAGCTCGAGCCATTGCCGGAGCCGCCGCCGCCCCCACCCGAGATCGCCGGCGACCCGGAGCTCGAACCGCAGGTCACTATCGTCCGCCGCGAGAACGAAACCATCGAGGAATTTCGCGTCAACGGGCGGTTGACGATGGTCAAAGTCACTCCCCGCCACGGCCGGCCTTATTACCTGGTCGCGGACGGCGCCAACGGCGGCTTCATGCGTCGCGACAGCCTCGACAGTGGGCTCAGAGTCCCGCTGTGGGTGCTGTTCTCGTTCTAAGAGCATCGGCATCCGCATCGAAAATCGCGGTCAACGCAACGCGGCTCTCGCGGGAAGATGTCTGTCTATACCACTGTCACTCCCGACGATCTCGCCGCCTGGCTGACGCGTTACGCGCTTGGACCGGTGCGCGCCTTCGATCCCGTCGCGGCGGGTATAGAGAACACGAACTACTTTCTCACTACCGACAAAGGCAGCTACGTGCTCACGCTCTACGAGCGGCTGCCGGCGGAAGAGCTGCCCTTTTATCTCAATCTCATGGCGCATCTGGCGCGGGCGGGAGTGACAGCGCCCGCGCCGGAACCAGACCGCACCGGCGCGCTCTTTAGTTTCCTGAACGGCAAGCCGGCCGGGTTGGTCGCGCGGCTGGCCGGTGCCCCGGTCGAGCGGCCGGACACGGCGCACTGCGCCGCCGTAGGCCGCGCACTGGCGGAGTTGCACGTCGCGGCCAAGCAATACCGCGGGCGACTCGCCAATCGACGCGGACCCGCTTGGTGGCGGCAGGCGGCGCGCGCCGTTCGCGGGTTGCTCTCGGCGGAACAGAACGCGCTCCTTTCCGGCGAGCTCAAGCGCCAGACCGGTTTCGCCAAAGCGGGATTGCCGCGTGGGGCGATCCACGGTGACCTCTTCTGCGACAACGTCCTCTTCGTCGACGGCCGGGTCTCCGGCATCATCGACTTCGGTTTTGCCGCAACCGACGCATTCGCCTACGATCTCGCGATCACCGTCAACGATTGGTGCGTGTGGCAGGATGGCGACCGCGAGGGCGACCTCGATGCCGGGCGCGTCCAGGCGCTGGTCGGTGCCTACGATGCGGCGCGACCGCTCACCTTCGACGAGCGCGCGCTATGGGGTCAGCTGTTGCGCGCCGCGGCGCTTCGCTTCTGGCTGTCACGACTCTACGATCTCCATCTTCCTCGCCAGGGCGAGCTCACGCACGCGCACGATCCCGCGGTGTTCGAACGCATCCTCCGCAGCCGAATCGCGGTCGAGCCGCGGTTTCCCGAGCCGTGATGCAGGCCCCGGCAACGGCGATCCCTTTCGTGCGCCGCGATGCGCGGCGCGGCATGTTTTGGCTCCGCCGCGCGTATGCGATGTTTCGCGCCGCACCCTTGCCCTGGCTGCTGCTCCTCGTCGTGTATTACGCTCTGGTCGCGCTCGCCGAGCTCGGGCCCTGGCCCTCGATCGGCAAGCTTGCGGCGTCGGTATTGAAGCCTGTCTTCGCGGTCGGCTTTCTCGCCGCCGCGTGGTCGCAGGAGCGCGGAGGACGGCCGACTTTAAGTGATCTGTTCCGCGGCTTTCGCAGCAACCTCCGGGCGCTCCTGCCGCTGGGTGTCGTATTCTTCATCGGCATGACGCTCGCAGTGGGAGCCACCGCCCTGATCGACGGCGGCGCCCTGATCGCATGGGTCTCAGGGGCCGAAGAGCCAAGCGACGAGTTGCTGCAGAGCGGCCGGCTGCAGCTGGCAATGTTGTTCGGCACCGCGTGTGCGCTGCCGACGCTGCTCGCGCTCTGGTTCGCCCCGGCGCTTGTCGTGTTTCACGATGCCGGCGCGTTAACCGCCCTCACGACAAGCTTGCGGGCCTCGGTCGCCAACTGGCGGCCGACCGCCATCTTCGGGCTGGCCGTTCTGTTTTACGGCGGCGTGCTACCCGCGTTGGGCGGAACGCTCGCGCGAGCGCTGGGCGCGACCGGCGGGACGATTGTCGCGCTCGGGCTGCTGCTCCCGTACATGCTCGTCTTTCTTGCGACTTTCCATATCGCCGATTACGTCGCCTATCGCGACGTGTTTCACCCTGACGAGCCCCCGCCGTCAAGCAATCCTGAAGCAGAGCGTCATGCCGGCTGAAGCTTGGCGTATTCGAGCGCCAGCCATTTCACGCCCGCCTCACGAAAATTCACCTGCACGCGCGCGTCGTTGCCGCGGCCTTCGGCGTCGATGATGATACCCAGACCGAACCTGGCGTGTTTCACGCTTTGCCCGATGCGCCAGCCCGGCTGCTCCGCCATAGCGTCGCCTCGTATCGCGCCAATTTCCGTTTCGGCATCCTCTGCCGGCGGCACGCCGCGCCGGGTCGGCGACAGCCAGCGCACGAGCCCGTCGGGCAACTCGTCTAAGAAACGCGAGGCGATGTTATAGCGCAGCTGCCCATGCAACATGCGGCTCTGCGCGTGGGTGAGGTACAGGCGCCGCCGCGCGCGCGTAATGGCGACGTAGGCAAGGCGCCGTTCCTCCTCCACGCCGTCGTATTCCGACAGGCTGTTTTCATGTGGAAACAGACCTTCCTCGAGGCCGGTGACGAAAACGGTATGAAACTCGAGGCCCTTTGCGGCATGCACGGTCATAAGCTGCAACGCCGAGTGACCTTCCGCAGCCTGCGTTTCCCCGGCCTCCAGCGCGGCATGCGCCAGAAACGCGGTCAGTGCCTCGCCGGTTTCGACTTCCGCCGCGCCGGCGACCTGGAAATCGGCTTCGCGCACGAAGCTCGCGGCCGCGTTGACAAGCTCCTGCAGATTCTCGATCCGGTCCTGGCCGTCCTTCTCCGCGCGATAGTGCTCGCGCAGGCCGCTCGCGTGCACCACGTGCTCGACCCTTTCTGCAAGCGGCAAGCCCGCGGTCACCGCGCGCATCGCATCGACCTGCTTCACGAACGCCGCGACGCTCGCCCCCGCCCTGCCGCCGACGGTCGTCGCGTGCGCCGCCTGCCACAGGCTCATGCCCGTACTGCGGGCTTGATCCTGCAACGCCTCCAGCGTTCGCGCGCCCACCCCGCGCGGCGGGAAATTGACCACACGCAGGAACGCGCCATCATCGTCGGGCGCGGCGAGCAGACGCAGATAGGCGAGTGCGTGCTTGATTTCCGCGCGCTCGAAAAAGCGCGTGCCACCGTAGACGCGATAGGGCATGCCCGCGTTGAAAAGCGCGTGCTCGAGCACGCGTGACTGCGCGTTGGAGCGGTAAAGCAGCGCGATTTCCGACGGCGACACCGCGTCGTCGACGAGGCCTCTCACCACGTCGACGATGAATGCGGCTTCGTCGAAGTCGGACGGCGCGGCGTACGCACGCACCGGCTCGCCCTTGCCGTCGACGGTCCACAGGCTCTTGCCGAGCCGCGCTTGGTTATGCTTGATCAGCGCATTCGCTGCATCGAGGATATGGCCGTGCGAGCGATAGTTCTGCTCCAGCTTGATGAGCTTTACCGGTGCCTCGGCCGTGCCGAAGTCGCGCTCGAAGTGCTGCATGTTGGCGACGCTGGCGCCGCGAAAGGCGTAGATCGACTGGTCGTCGTCTCCGACCGCGAACACCGCGGTGTCCGGTCCAGCGATCAGCCTCAGCCAGCGGTACTGCAGCGCGTTGGTGTCCTGGAATTCGTCCACGAGCAGGTGCGAGAACCGACGCTGATAATGCTCGCGCAGCACATCGTGGTGGGACAACAGCTCGAAGGTCCGCAACAGAAGCTCTGGGAAGTCGACGACGCCTTCGCGCCGGCAAGCTTCTTCGTAGAGCGCAAAATGCTCGACCTGCCGCCGAACGAATTCATCGTGCGCCTCGACCTGGTTAGGCCGCAGGCCTTCCTCCTTCGCGCCGTTGACGAGCGCCTGCAGTTGGCGCGCCGGAAAGCGGTTGTCGTCGATGCCGTGCGCCTTATACAGGCGCTTGATCAGCGCGAGCTGGTCCTGCGTGTCCATGATCTGGTAGAGCTGCGGCAGGCCGGCGTCGCGATGGTGCGCACGCAGCATCCGGTTGCACAGGCCGTGGAAGGTTCCGATCCACATCCCGCGCGTGTTTACCGGCGTCAGCGCGGACAGCCGCAAGAGCATTTCCTTGGCCGCCTTGTTGGTGAATGTCACGGCGAGCACCGACAGCGGACTCGCCTGGCCGGTCGCCAGCAGCCATGCGATCCGAGTCGTAAGCACGCGCGTCTTGCCGCTGCCGGCTCCGGCGAGAATCAGCGCGGAGCCGTGGGGCAGGGTGACTGCGGCGAGCTGTTCGGGGTTGAGACTTTCGAGAAGCGGGGAAGCCATGCTGGGTGAATCGACGCACCATATTATATAGGCGATCCGGAGTCGCATTGAGTATCGCCTGGGAATTCAATAGACTCTGCGCGGATGGCGGGCAATGAAAATCGTCGGCATCTCCCCGTTGGGCGTATCCGGCATCGACGCAGGGCAACGCACCTAACGCGGCGATGAGATTCGACTCGAAATTGTTCGTGCCATGGATCCGCGCCGCCGCGCCGTACATCCACGCGTTGCGCGGCAAGACGCTCGTCATCGCCTTCGGCGGCGAGGTCGTCGCCGACGAAACCTTTCTCGGTATCGTGCACGACCTCAATTTGCTGCACAGCCTGGGGACGCGGTTGGTCGTCGTCCACGGCGCGCGGCCGCAGATCGAGGCAATATTGAAGCAGCAGAATATTGCGAGCCGCTATCACAAAGGTTTGCGCGTCACCGACGCGGAGACGATGGACTGCGTCCTGGAAGGCATGGGACACGCGCGCAGCCGCATCGAGGCGCTACTCTCGCTCGGGATCGCCAATTCGCCGATGGCGGGCGCGCGTATTCGCGTCGTGGGCGGCAATTTCATCACCGCCAAACCGATTGGCATCGTCGACGGCATCGACATGGGTCTGACCGGCGAAGTGCGCCGCGTCGACATCGAGGGCGTGCGCCTGCGCCTTGACGACGGCGACCTCGTGCTCGTATCCCCGCTCGGCTATTCGCCGACCGGCGAAATCTTCAATCTGACGCTCGAAGAGGTGGCCACCCAGGTGGCGGTGCGGCTTTCGGCGCAGAAGCTCATTTTCCTAATGGAGACCGAAGGCGTGCGCAACGGACGCAGGCAGCTTTTGACCGAACTATCGACACGCGAGGCCGAAGCGCTGCTCGCCCGCCACGCCAAGCTTCCGCCGGACGTCCTGCTTTACCTGCCGTGCGCGCTGCGCGCCTGCGACAACGGCGTCAAGCGGGCTCATCTCATCAGCCGCCATCGCGACGGCGCGTTGCTGCTCGAGTTGTTCACCCGCGACGGTGTGGGCACGATGGTCGCCGCCGCGCCTCTGGCGCATCTGAGCAGCGCGACGATCGACGACGTCGGCGGCATCCTGTCGATCATCGAGCCGCTAGAGGCGGAAGGCGTGCTCGTGCGCCGCTCGCGCGAACGGCTCGAAATTGAGATCGAGCGCTTCGTCGTCGCGGAGCATGACGGCGCGATCGTCGGCTGCGCAGCGCTATATGCGTTCCCCGAGGAGCGCGCCGGCGAGCTGGCCGCGCTTGCCGTGACTCCCGATTTCCGGCGCGGAGGATATGGCGAGGCGCTCCTGCACGAGATCGAGCAGCGGGCGAAGAAGCTCAAGCTCACGCGGCTGTTCGTCCTCACGACGCGCACGTCGGGCTGGTTTCTCGAGCGCGGCTTCGTCGAAAGCGACCCGAGCCGGCTGCCCGCGCAGAAGCGCGACCTTTACAACTGGCAGCGCCGCTCGCTGGTGTACGAAAAGAAGCTCATCTAAGCGGCTCGCGACCAAAGCGCATCCGGCGTGCGATAATTTCAGCGCCTTACCTGTTTCTCAAGGATCATCCATGGCACGCATGATTCACTGCGTCAAGCTCGGCCGCGAGGCCGAAGGACTCGACTTCCCGCCGTACCCGGGCGAGCTCGGCAAGCGGATCTACGAGCACGTCTCCAAGGAGGCTTGGGCGCAATGGCTCAAGCACCAGACGATGCTGGTGAACGAGAATCGGCTGAGCCTTGCCGATCCGCGCGCGCGCAAGTACCTCGCCGAGCAGATGGAGCGGCACTTTTTCGGCGGTGGTGCAGATGTGGCTTCGGGCTACGTCCCGCCCAAATCCTGACCGCCGTGAACCCGGGTGCGATCAGCCGCTATCCAGTCCCGAAGCTCGCGGACCTGCCCGAGGACATCCGCGCGCGGATGCTCGAGGTGCAAGAGAAGGCGGGATTCATCCCGAACGTCTTCCTGACGCTAGCCCACCGTCCGGAGGAGTTTAGGGCCTTCTTCGCCTATCACGACGCGCTCATGCTGCGCGACTCGGGTCTGACCAAGGCCGAGCGCGAGATGATCGTCGTGGCCACCTCGGGCGCCAACGACTGCCTCTACTGCATCATCGCGCACGGAGCGGTCCTGCGCATCTACGCAAAGAACCCGTACGTCTCCGACCAGGTCGCGGTGAATTATCGTGAGGCTGAGATCACGGACCGGCAGAAGGCGATGCTGGAATTCGCGCTCAAGGTCGCCTTGCGCTCGGTCGAGCTGGTCGACGCGGACTTCGAGGCGCTTCGCGCGCACGGCTTTTCCGACGAGGACATCTGGGACATCGGTGGGATCGCGGCGTTCTACGCACTCTCCAACCGCATGGCGAATCTGATCGCGATGCGGCCCAACGACGAGTTCCACCTGATGGGGCGCGTGCCGCGAGGGTAGCGACCCGAGCAGCGAGAGGGGAACCCGCGCGCGAAGCGCGTGGGGTCGAGCGTCCGCGAGTGGCCGCAGCGGCCGACGCGTAACCGTAGCCCCTGCGCGACGATTCAAGGAGGCCGCCGGGCGCGAACCGTCATCCCTCGTGCACTACTTGTCCGCCGACCAGTGTATAGCGAACTTTCCCGGACACCTCGAGCCCGAGGAACGGCGTGTTCTTTCCTTGACTCCTAAGCGCGGACGGCGCCACCAACCAGTGCAGATCGGGATCGAATACGCAGACATCGGCATCCGCGCCGGGAGCCAGATGGCCCGCGTCAAGGCCGAGCACGCGCGCCGGCGCAGCGGTGATACGGTCAAGCGCGGCGAGAAGCGGCAGCTTTTCTTCCTTCGCCCATTTGAGCGTCAACGGCAAGAGCAGCTCGAGCGCAGTCGCGCCAGGCTCGGCCTCGGCGAAGGGCAATTGCTTGGCGTCGTCGTCGACGGGTGTATGGTCGGAGCAGATGAGATCGACGGTACCATCGACGAGACCGGCGCGCAGCGCGGCGCGGTCGCGCGCGCCGCGCAGCGGCGGCACCAGATGGCAATGCGCATTGAACCAGCCGATGTCGACGTCGCACAGGTGCACGTGATGGATGGCGACATCGCAGGTGACCGGCAGCCCCGCCTTCTTCGCCGCCCGCACGCGCGCCACGCCGTCGTGCGTCGACAATCGCGCCAGATGCACGTGCACGCCGGTCGCGCGCACCAGCTCGAAAATCGCGTCGAGCGCGATCGTCTCGGCGAAGCCGGGAATCGCCGGCAAGCCGAGCCGCGTCGCGACCTCGCCATCGTGCGCGACGCCGCCTCGCGCGAGGTAGACATCCTGCGGCCGCAACCAGACGCGGTAGCCGAAAGTCGCGGCGTACTGCAGTGCGCGCAATAACACCTGCGTGTCGGCGAGAGCGGCGTCCGCCTGCGAGAATGCGACGCAGCCTGCCTCGGTGAGCTCGCCCATCTCGGTGATCGTATCGCCCTTCAAGCCTACCGTCAGCGCCCCGATCGGATACACATGCGCCTGGTTGAGCGAGCGCGCCCGATGCTTGAGCATTTGGACCAGCCCGGGCTCGTCGAGCGGCGGATCGGTATCGGGCGGACAGGCAAGGCTCGTGACGCCGCCGGCGACTGCGGCCGCCACTTCCGATTCGAGCGTCGCCTTGTATTCGAATCCGGGCTCGCGCAGCCGCGCGGAAGAGTCGATCAGGCCGGGACAGACAACGAGCCCCGCTGCGTCGAGCACGCGTTTGGCGTGCCAGCCATCCGGCGCCTCGCCCACCGCGACGACCTTGCCCGCCGCAACGTAGAGCGATGCCTTACGATCGACCCCGTGCCTCGGATCGATCACCCGGCCGTTCCTGATCTCGATCTTCACTCTAATTACCTGCGAGGATGCTCATCACCGCCATGCGCACCGCGATACCGAAAGTCACCTGCGGCAGGATCACCGAATGCGTGCCGTCGGCGACCGCCGAATCGATCTCCACGCCGCGATTCATCGGTCCCGGGTGCATGACGATAGCGTCCGGCTTGGCGAGCTTGAGCTTCTCGACGGTCAGTCCGTAATGCTTGAAGAACTCGCCTGCGGATGGCAGCAGCGAGCCCTTCATGCGCTCGCTCTGCAGGCGCAACATGACGACGACGTCGCAATCCGCGAGTCCCCGACGCATATCGTGGAACACGTGCACGCCGAGCGCCTCAACCGCCGTCGGCAAAAGCGTCTGCGGACCGATCACGCGCACTTCGGGCGTCCCGAGCGTAGTGAGGCCATGGATCAGCGACCGGGCCACACGCGAGTGCAGGACATCGCCGACGATCGCCACCGTAAGCTCGCGGAAGTCGCGCTTGTAGTGACGAATGGTGAACAGGTCGAGCAGTCCCTGCGTCGGGTGGCCGTGGCGGCCATCGCCGGCGTTGACGACGTGGATGTGCGAGCGGTTCGTCGCCGAAAGATGCTGCGCGATAAGGTGCGGTGCCCCACTCTGCCCGTGGCGGACGATGAACATGTCGGCGTTCATCGCCACCAGATTGTCGATGGTGTCGAGCAGCGTCTCGCCTTTAGCCGTCGACGACACGCCGATGTTCAGGTTGATCACGTCGGCAGAAAGGCGCTTGGCCGCAATCTCGAACGTCGTGCGGGTGCGCGTGCTGTTCTCGAAGAAAAGGTTGAATACAGCCTTGCCGCGCAGGAGCGGCACTTTCTTCACGTCGCGTTCGGCGATTGAAACGAATGGCACGGCGGTGTCGAGAATGCGGCCGATGACCTCTGCCGGCAGTTCCTCGAGGGTGAGCAGATGCTGCAGCTCCCCGTCGGCGTTGAGCTGCGGATTATGCACCTGCGACGCCCCCCGCCGGCTCGACCGACAGCTCGAGGCGGCCGTCGAGGTGGCGCTGCAGCACGATCGACAGATCGCGTGCGACCGCGAGACGCGCGCCGACGTACGTTGCTTCGATCGGCAACTCGCGGCCGCCGCGGTCGATCAGCACGGCGAGCTCGATCGAGTCCGGTCGTCCATAGTCGAACAGCTCGTTGATCGCCGCGCGGACCGAACGGCCGGTATAGAGCACATCGTCGACCAATACGATGCGGCTGCCGGCAACCTCGAAGGGCAGCGTCGTCGTCGCGAGCTTGGCGCGCAGCCCCTTCTGCGCGTAGTCGTCGCGATAGAACGACACGTCGATGTAACCGACCGGATGCTCGCCATCCAGCACATCGGCAAGGCGCTCGGCGAGCCACGCGCCGCCGGAATAGATGCCGATCAGCTTGGCGTCGAACGCGACGGCGTCGCGCATCTTGTCGGCGAGCCGGCCGAGCGTGAGCTCGGCGTCAGGTAGCGAGGCGCTGGTCAAGATACGCTTGAAGAATCAGCTGCGCCGCGACCTGATCGCGAACGTTCCTGCCAGCGCCACCGCGCACGCCCGCGCCACGCAAGGCGAGCTCCGCGTCTTGCGTCGTATGGCGCTCGTCGTAGCAGACAACGGGCAGGCCGAAGCGGCCCTCGAGTTGCCGCGCGAAGCGCAACGCCTGTGCCGTCATGGCGTGGGCCGTGCCATCGGCATGCGTCGGCAAGCCGACGACGAGCAGCACGGGTTGCCACTCCACGATGAATGCACGGATCGCCTCGAAGCGCTCGCGGCCCGACTTGGCGGCGATGGTCGCCAGCGGATGCGCCACGCCGATCCGGGTCTCCCCGACCGCGACGCCGATCCGTTGCGTTCCGAAGTCGAAGGCGAGAACAGTCCCCGCAGGAGCCGCGGAGGAGATCACTACCACCACGCATCATGCGTGTCCGACGGAGTCGGACAGCCGCGAAAAGTCGATGCCGAGAAGCTTCATCGCTGCCGGCAGCCGAACCTCGGCCGGCTCGGCGAAGAGCACTTCGGGATCCGCGGCAACGGTGAGCCAGGCGTTCTGCGCGATCTCCTGCTCGAGCTGGTCAGCCGACCATCCGGCGTAGCCGAGCGTCACGAGCACGTTGGTCGGGCCGTTGCCATGGCCGACCGCTTCGAGGATGTCTTTCGAAGTCGTGAGTCCGAGATCGTCGCTGATCGCGAGCGTCGACTGCCAGCTCCCAAGCGGCCGGTGCAGAACGAAGCCGCGGTCGATCTGCACGGGGCCGCCATAGTGGACCTTCGTCTCGCGCAGATCGGAGTCGCCCAGCGGGATGTTGATCTGCTCGAACAGCGCCGAGAGCGTCATGTCGATCGGTTTGTTGACGACAATGCCGAGCGCGCCCTGGTCGTTGTGCTCGCAGATGTAGATCAGCGTGTGGGCAAAGTGCGGATCGGCCATGCTGGGCATGGCGATCAGGAAATGGTGGGTCAGACTGACCCGGGAATCGCCCATGGACGTAATTGTAAGCTCCGCCCCGCCCGGGCACAAATGGCGCTCGTGCCGCGATCGAATGGCGCCGCGCTGGCGCAACGGGCATGCGGAACTCCTTCGTCGCGCCCTAACCCCGAACCGACGACGCCGACGTTGACAGCCGCATCGCTCGTCTCCAGGAGCTCGTCATGACCTCGATGTTTCCGCGCCGCACGCGCGTCGCCGCTGCTGCCGCATTGATCGTTTCGCTTGCCGGCGCCGCGCCTCCGGCAAGCGCGTTCTGCGGTTTCTATGTCGGCAAAGCCGACGCCAAGCTGTTCAACGAAGCCTCGCAGGTGATTCTGGCACGCGACGGCAATCGCACGGTCATCGGCATGCGCAACGACTTCCAGGGCGAGCTTACCGACTTCGCGCTGGTCGTCCCGGTACCGGTCGTACTGCAGAAGGGGCAGATCCACATCGGCGACCCAAAGGTCTTCGAGCGCATCGACGCCTACAGCGCGCCGCGGCTCGCCGAATACTTCGATCCGAATCCCTGTGAGCTGCGCAAGATGGCGCGCGAGATGGCGGCGCCCGCGTCGGCGGACGCAATGCTCGCCCAGAAAGCGCGCCGCGACCAGGCGCTCGGCGTCACCGTCGAGGCGCGCTACACCGTCGGCGAGTACGACATCGTGATCCTGTCGGCGACGCAATCGAACGGCCTCGAAACCTGGCTCAAGGAGAATGGTTATCGCATTCCCGCGGGTGCGAGCCGTGCGTTACAACCCTATGTGCGACAGGGTCTCAAGTTCTTCGTCGCCAAGGTCAATCTCGCCGAGCAGGCGAAAACGGGCTTTTCCTACCTGCGACCGTTGCAGTTCGCATTCGAATACGAGCGATTCATGCTGCCGGTGCGTTTGGGGATGCTGAACGCCAAGGGCCCGCAGGACCTCGTGGTCTATGTCCTTACCCGCAACGGTCGTGTCGAGACGACAAACTATCGCACCGTGAAGCTGCCGGCGAATGTCGAGCTGCCAACCTACGTCCGCGGCGAATTTCCCAAGGTCTACAAAGTGATCTTCGAGACGCAGGCCAGGCGCGAGGACTACCGTGTCGTGTGGACCGAATATTTCTGGGATATGGGCTGGTGCGATCCGTGCTCCGCCGAGCCGCTATCACCGGATGAGCTACGGAGCGCGGGTGTTTTTTGGCTCGACGGCGACCTATCGGCGATCGGCGCCCCGGGCACCGCGGCGCCCTCCGTTGCGCGGCCGCAAGGCGGCGGCGCGCAACCGGTCATGCTCACGCGGCTGCATCTGCGCTACACGCCTGAGACGCTGCCCGAGGATCTGATGTTCCAGGAAACTCAGGATCGGCAGAACTTCCAGGCGCGCTACATCCTGCGCCAGCCGTGGCAGGGCAACGCCAATGCGTGTCCGGAAGCGAAGAGCTATTTCGAGGAGGTCGCCAAGCGTCAGGAACGCGAGGCGCAGACCCTCGCCAACTTGACGGGCTGGAATCTCAACGACATCCGCGGCCGGATGAACGTGCAGGCAGTGTCGGCGCCGAAATGGTGGGAGCGACTGTGGCGGTGATCGCCGTGATGCGGCTCGCGCTCCTGGAGCGGCTCTACACGAAAATGCGCGATCGGTTGCCAGGCGATGCGCGCGTTTTCCAGATCGTCTTCCTCGCCGCCTTGCTGACGACTGGCGTGCTGCTGCGCGATTTCTCGGTGCAACCGTTGCAGATCGCATTGGCGTTCGCCGCCGGACTCGCGACTCAGGCATTCTGGCTCAAGCGGCTCGGTCTGCAGCAGAAGGGACTCCTGTCGGCGATCGTAACCTGCTGCGGCATGTCGCTGCTGTTGCGCAGCGACGCGCTGTGGGCACACCCTCTCGCGGCGGCTCTGGCGATGTCCTCCAAATTCGTCTTGCGCATCAACGGCAAGCACTTGTACAACCCGGCGAACGTCGGCGTGATCGCTGCCATCACGTTGCTGCCGGGCACCTGGGTTTCGCCCGGACAATGGGGCAACGATCTCGCACTCGCCGTCTGGTTGCTGATGCTGGGGACGGTCGTCACGCAGCGCGCACGGAGGCTCGATATCAGCTGGGTGTTTCTAAGCGCGTTTCTGGGATGGGTGGCGCTGCGCGTGGTTGTGCTTGGCCAGCCCTGGGCGATCTGGTGGCACCAGCTCGGCAACGGCGCGCTGCTGCTGTTCGCGTTCTTCATGATCTCTGACCCGATGACGATCCCCAACCGGAGAGGAGCGCGCATCGCCTACGCGCTGATCGTCGCCTCCGGCGCGGCAGCTTGGCAGTACCTCTTGTTCAAGCCGAACGCGCTGATCTGGGTGCTGTTCCTGGCAACGCCGCTCGTACCGCTGTTCGATCGGCTTTTTCCGGCGGAGCGCTTCGCCTGGACCGGCGCAGCAGCCGCACCGGCGTGCGCCGTAGCCCGGGCTGAGTGAAACGAAACCCGGGGCGGCGTTTTGTGTGTAGCGCTGTTCCCGGCATTGCAATGCGCGCTGGAGCCCGGGCTACGGCTTCCTTGATCGCACCCTGCGTGAGTAGCAACTTCGCTTTGTAGCGCTGCTCCCGGGCATCGCACTACGTGCTCAGCCCGGGCTACGGCTTCCTTGATCGCACCCTGCGTGAGTAGCAGCTTCGCGCGTCGGCTCGCGCTGCGGGCTCGCGCCGCGGCCTCTTTGCACCGACTCAGTGACTATTATGTTGCGCGTCGGCCGCAAGCGGCGACTCGCGGACGCTCGACCCCCGCTCGCACTGCTCGCGGGTCCCCTCTCGCTGCTCGCGCCGCTACTCCTCTTCGTGCCGGCGATGCTTGGCGTAGTCTGCCGCCAGTTGCTGCTGCAGATTCGGCGGCGCCGGATCGTAGTGCGATAGCGCCATCGTCCATGCCGCGTGGCCCGCGGTCATCGCCTTCAACCGCGCCGCATAACCGTCGAGCTCCGACAGGGGTGCGAGGCCGTTGACCGTGAGCGTACCGGCCTGCAGCGATTTCGTGCCGGTCACCTGCCCGCGGCGACCCGACAAATCTCCCGCGACGTCACCCATGTTCGACTCGGGGCAGAGGACCTCCAGGCTTACGATCGGCTCCAGCACGATCGGCCGCGCTTTTTCGATCGCGTCGAGGAACGCCTTGCGGCCCGCGGTCACGAACGCGATTTCCTTCGAATCGACCGCGTGGTGCTTGCCGTCGTAGACGATGACGCGCACGTCCTGCAGTGGGAAGCCGGCGATCGGCCCGGCCGAGAGCACCTGTTCGACGCCCTTTTGCACCGCGGGGATGAACTGGTTCGGGATCGTCCCGCCCTTGACCTGATCCACGAACTCGAATCCTGACCCGCGCGGCAGCGGCTCGATGCGCAAGAACACCTCGCCGAACTGCCCGGCGCCTCCGGTCTGCTTCTTGTGCCGATGATGGCCTTCGGCCCTCGCCGTGACGGTCTCGCGATAGGGAATCCGCGGCGGACGCGTATCGATCTCGAGCTTGAACTGCGAGGACATGCGCTCGAAGACCGAGCGCAGATGCAACTCTCCCAAGCCGCGCAGGACCGTCTCGTTCAAGTTGGCGTCGTGTTCGAGCGTGAGCGTCGGGTCTTCGGCGATCATTTTGTGCAGCACGTCGGAAATGCGTTGCTCGTCGCCGCGCTTCTTCGGCGCGATGGCAAAGCCGTGCATCGGCGTCGGGAACTCGAGCGGCCGCATGTGGATCTGGTCCTCGTCATGCGAATCGTGCAGCACGCAGTCGAATTCGATTTCGTCGACCTTCGCGACGGCGGCGATGTCCCCGGGCACGGCGCGATCCACTTCAACCTGCTTACCGCCCTGCAGCATCAACAGATGGCCGACCCTGAACGGCTTGCGCCCGTCGCCGACGAAAAGCTGGGTGTCCCGAGTGATCGTGCCCTGGTGGACGCGAAAGATGCCAAGCTTGCCTATGAACGGGTCCATGACCACCTTGAAGACGTGAGCCAGCACGTGTTTCTTGGGGTCGGGCACGGAAGGAGACTCGACTGCCGTCGATCCCTTGCCCTTGGTGAACAGCGGCGGGTTGCCCTCGGTCGGGTTGGGAGCGAGCTTCACCAGGATGTCGAGCAGCTCGGCGATGCCTGCGCCGGTGCGTGCAGAGACGAAGCATACGGGCATGAGATGCCCGTCGCGCAGCGCCTTTTCGAACGGCGCATGCAACTGCTCGGGTGCGATCTCGCCCTGTTCGAGATAGAGCGACATCAGCGCCTCGTCGACCTCGACCACCTGGTCAACCAGAGCGCCGTGCGCATCGGCAACCGAGGAGAAGTCGGATTCGCCCGCAGGGTTGAAAAAACAGTCGACGACGCGCTTGCCGCCATCAGCGGGAAGATTGATTGGCAGGCACTCCTTGCCGAACGTTGCCTGAATCGCCGCCAGAATCTGGGCCGCATCGACGTTTTCCGCGTCGATCTTGTTGACGATGATGAGCCGGCAGAGCTTCCGCTGCGCCGCCCAGTCCATCATGCGCGACGTGATCATCTCGATTCCCGCCTGCGCGTTGACCACGACCGCGGCGGTCTCGACCGCGTCGAGTGCGCCGATCGCCTGACCGATGAAATCGGGAAAGCCGGGCGTATCCATCAGATGGATGCGCGTCCCGTCGATATCAAAGTGCAGCACCGATGCACGCAGCGAGTGCTGCCACGATTTCTCGAGTGGATCGAAGTCGCTGGTTGTAGTGCCGCGCTCGACGCTGCCGGGCGCGGGAATCGCCTTCGCGCGGACGAGCAAGGCCTCAGCCAGCGTCGTCTTCCCGGATGCTCCGTGCCCGACCAGCGCGATCGTGCGGATGTTTTCTGTGCCGTAATGCGCCATGCCTGCTCCTGATGGATCTCTGCCGTGTCGTTCATTCTAAACAAAACCGCGGGGCCGCGAAGGGAAAGGCCGCCAATGGGCAGGCAAAAAGCGAAGCGGCGCGGGAATCCGCGCCGCCTAGCCCCACTCGCCGTCATGCGAGCGATCGATCTTGATCGACCATCAAATCCAGCAGTGCCGGTAGCCGTCGCCGGTCATGCCGGCGTGCCTCCAGTATCGGCGCGGGGACGCTGCTGCCACCGCGAGAGGCCTATGCGGCGTGAAGCACCAGCATTTCGCGTAAATGCCGGAGCAGCTCTTCTTCCTGGTACGGCTTGCCCAAATATACCTCGACACCCAGTTCCTGGGCGCGATTGCGATGCTTCTCGGCCGTGCGCGACGTGATTATGATGATGGGTATGTGGGCCATCCGAGCATCGGCCTTCATGGTTTTCGCGAACTCGAAGCCGTCCATCCGCGGCATCTCGATGTCAAGCAGAATGGCATCCGGTGTGTGCTCGCCCAGCATCTGCAGCGCGTCGAGTCCGTCTTTCGCGGTAATGACCTCGAAGCCCTCGCGCGTGAGCAGCCTGCTGGTGATCTTGCGCACGGTCAACGAGTCGTCGACGATCATCACCAGCGGCGGTCCGGAGGCGGCCGCGCTGGCGGCGGCGGCCTTGGCCGCCTGCATCGTCTTGACGACCATCGGCGGCTGGGCTTCCGCATCGGTGCGCTGCGCGAGCTGTACCGGATTGATGATCAAGACGACTTCGCCCGTGCCGAGTACCGTAGCGCCCGCGATGCCGGAGACGCGGGCAAGCTGCGGGCCGATGTTCTTCACGACGACTTCCTGATTGCCGACCATTTCGTCGACGTGCACGGCGGCGGTGCTCTGGCCGCTCTTCAGCAGCAATACCGAGTTGTAGCGCAAGGTTTCCGGATTGTGCGCGGCATTTCCGAGCAGGCGCGGCAGGTAGAAGAACGGGTACTTGCGATCTTGCCACACGACTTCCCGCGTGAGATATAGGTTGATCAGAGCCTTGTCCTTGATCTGCTGTACCTGCTGGATCATCGGCGCTGGAACAGCCCACAGCCGACCTCCAGCCCGCACCAGCACAGTTTGCGCGACAGCCAGCGTCAACGGCAGGTAGAGCAAGAACGTCGTACCGCCACCGCGTGTGGTCGCGACGTCGACGCGGCCGCCCAACGCCGCAATGTCCGAGCGCACGACGTCGGTGCCCACGCCACGACCCGAAATCTGAGTGACCTTGGCCGCCGTGGAGAATCCCGGCGCGAAGATGGACTCGGTCAGCTGCGCCTCGGTCGGCTCGGCGTCACCGGTTATAAGGCCCAGCGCTTGCGCCTTCTCGCGGATGCAGTCGAAATCGAGACCGGCGCCGTCGTCGGCGATTTCGATCGCGATTTCATTGCCCTGCTGGCGGACGGTGACGGTAATTTCTCCTGTCTCGGGTTTCCCGCGCTTGACTCTCTCCTGCCTGCTTTCGATGCCGTGATCGAGCGCGTTACGAAGCAAGTGCTCGAGAGGACCGACGAGCTTCTCGAGCACCGAGCGGTCGAGCTCGACCTGCGTTCCGCGAATCTCCAGATTCGCGCGCTTGTCGAGCTCCTTCGCCGTCTGGCGCATGATCCGGTAGAGTCTCTCGGACAGGCTGCCGAATGGAACGGTGCGTATCGAAAAGAGTTGCTGCTGCACGTCGCGCGACAAGCGCGCCTGCGCGAGCAACGCCGCGTCAGCATCGTCGATATTCCGCAGCAGCGATTGCTGCACGGTCGAGACGTCGTTCACCCCCTCGGCGAGGCTGCGGGTCAACTCCTGGAACCGCGTGAAACGGTCGAATTCCAGCGGATCGAAATCGGCCTCGCCCGGCTTGACGTGCGAAGTCCGCGACTGGATCTGCGATTCGGCCTGGATCTCGATTTCGCGCACCTGCGAGCGCATGCGGATGACGCTATTCGTGAGCTCGAGGAGGTTGCCCTTGAGCGAGCGCAGCTCACCTTCGACGCGGGCGCGTGCAATGGCGACTTCGCCCGCCTCGTTGACAAGGCGGTCGATCAAGTCCGCGCGCACGCGCAGCATCGCCGCTCTAGCCGCCTCGGCTTCGGGCGGCGCGGCGGTGGCCAGCGGCGCGGCCACGACGGGCGGTGGTACCACCGGCCCGGCAGCGACGACCGTAAGCGGTGCCGGTGCGGCCGGCGCAGGCGCTGCCGTCTCGAGCCATGGCAGCAGTGTGTTCACTTCGCCTTTCTGCAGGCGATCGAGCACGAAAGCCAACCGATCGAGATCGGTATCGAGGGTCTCGAACAATTCCGGTGTCGGTTTGGCGAGTGCGTCGCCCGCGAGCAGGCGGCTCTCCATCCCGTGCGTGAGCTCGCCCAAGCGCATCGCGCCAGCCATTCGCGCGCTGCCCTTGAACGTGTGCAAGCTGCGCCGCAGTGCCTGCGCAGCGTCGGCGTTGGCAGGATTGCGCCGCCATGCGCGAAGCTGCTCGCCGGCCTGCGGGAAAAGTTCTGCTGCTTCTTCGAGGAAGATCGGCAGCACCTGTTCGTCGACATCGTCGTGAATGTTGGCAAGTGACAATTCGCCAGCTTGCGCGATTGGCGTCACCGAAGCTGGCATTGCTTCCTTGACCTCGGGTACTGCAATAGGCGGCGCAACCTCCGCTTCCGCCGAGCTCGCTCGCACCAGCCTGCCGGCGGCAGTGATCGGAACGACCAGTGCTTCGGGCGCAACAGGCGAAATCAGCGGCGCAGGCAGCTCCGCGGTCGCTGCGGGGCGCTCTTGCGCCTCGTCTTCCGCGGCAACGCGCGCGGCGACGCTCTCGCTGTCGTCGGCCATGGCCTCCGGTGCCGCCTCGTGCCGCAAGGCCTCGAGCTCGGCGACGATCTCGGCCGCTTCCGCCTGATCGCCGGCATTGAACGGCGAGCGCGAGCGCACACGCGCGGTCAGCGCGTGCAATCCGGCGAAGGCACGCGCGAGCACCGGTTGCGCGGCATAGGGTAGCGGCGCGCCGCGTTCCTCGAGCCCCAGCAGGCATTGCTCCAACGCCTTGGCGGTCGTCGCTACCAGCGGAAAGCCGCCCGTGCGATGTATGCCGCAGAGCGTGTGGCTTGCCCGAATCATGGCCTGCGATGGTGTTGCTGCGGTATCGAATTGCAGCGCCTGCAACTCCGCGTCGAGAGTCGCGAGGTGCTGCTGCGCTTCGTCGCAAAGGATCCGATAGAGCGCGGTCGAAAGCGTCACGTCGCCGATCGTTACTTCCTCCGGCTCGGGCGTCGCCGCGCCTTCCGGCGGTCCAACGGGAGGCATCGCCGGCGCCGCGGGCCGCTCCCGGGGCGCGAACTCGATGATTTCTGCCGAGGCACTCGCCGCCTGTGCCGCACCGACTGGCGCGTTCGGCTCCGCCGGCAGCGTCTCGTCGAGTTCGATGACCTCGATCACCGCCGCGCTCGAGAGCTTGGGTATCGTCGTCGGCATTGCTGGCGCCGGAACGGGCGTTTCTGCGCCCGAAGCTGCGGCGTCAACTTCCGCGACCGGCGTTGCATCTGCCGATACGATCGGCGCCGGGAACTCGGCGTCGACCTTTTCGATCGCGGCGCGCAAGGCCGTCGCGTCCGGCGTCACGCGGCCTTTTCTTCGGAGCGTATCTACCCAGACCCGAAAACTCGTCTGCGCAGTCTCGATGAGCGCAAGCAGGGCAGTAGACGCCGACCGTTCCTCTTCCAGCAGCCGGTTGTGCACTTTCTCGACGGCAAAGGCGATATCGCCGAGCTTGGTCAGACCCACCATGCGTCCGCTGCCCTTGAGCGTGTGGAATCCGCGGCGCACGGTGGTAAGCGCGTCGCGGTCATCCGGTTGCGCTTTGAGCCGAGCCGCGTTGGAGGCAACGCTGTCGAGCACTTCGTCGGCCTCGGTCAGATAGATATCCAGCAATTCCGCGTCGAATTGCGCTGCGTCGGTTTCGAGCAGCCGCATCGTTTCTTCCGACGGCGAAGGCGCCGGTGCGGCCGCGCGCCCTTCCGCAATCGCGGCGATCGCGTCCTGCAACGCCGCGGTGTCGCCGGTGCCGGCATGCGCAAGCAGCTCCAGCGCGGCGTCGGCGTCGGCTTGCAAAATCGCGTCGCCGATCAGCTCGGCGTCGTTCTTCAGCGTCGTGAGCTCCGCCTCGAGGCGCTCGCGGACGCTCGCTTCGCCAGGCGAGCGCTGGAACGCGGCCAGCGTCGCGGGCAGTGCGGCCTTGAGATCCTTTACTGCCGCTTCGACCGTATCGTGCTCGTCGACCTGCGGCTTCGCGGGCATGCCCAGACGCTTCGCCAGCAGCGGCTCGATTAACCGGTCGCGATCGGGTCGCTGCTGCTCGACCGCCTCGATGTAGAACCCGAGACCCGACAGCGATTCCGCGAGCAGCTCGAGGTCCTCGTCGGCGACCCGCGCATCCGGCTGCGCGTATGCGTCGATCTGCTGCTGACACAACGTCAGCAGCTGCTCGGCGTGCCCGAGGCCGAGCATCTTCAGCGCGCCCATGATCTGCTTGCTGTCGTGGGCGAGCGTCGCCAGGTCGGCGCGTTTGTCGTGGTCTCTGAAGAATGCGTCGAGCACCTGCTCCATATGCCGCAGATTCGCCTGGATTTCGCGCGCGACCTGGGCCAGCAGCAAACGCTCCTGCGCACGGCGCGCCATTTCGTCGAGGAACGGCGCGGCGACGCCGACCGCGGGCCGGCTCGTATCGAGACGCGCGATCATCGCGTCGACCTGCCTAGGCAGCTCCGGCGAGACCGTCGCATAGTTCTCGATTCCCGATTCGGCGAGCAGCAGTCCTGTCGCGTATTCCATGGCGAGCGCCTCGGCAACCGGTCCGCTGGACAGCTTGTCCAGCCGGTCGGCCAGCGCAGCAGCCAACTTCGACAGCGAAGGCTCGCCGATTGCCGCGGTTTTGTCGCGCAAGGCGGAAAGCGTCTGCTTGAGCTTGGGCAGACTCTCGATGCGGCCGCCGGTCAACTTGAGCCACAGGTCCTTCGCGGTGGCCAGAAGGTCGCGCGCCTCGCGCAGATGCGGCTGCATGCGCACGACGTCGGCGGACAATACGTCGGCGGTCGGAATCAGCCCGGGTAGTCGGTACGCACGCTGCACCGCCTGCACCTGCGGACCGACCGGAGCGCTGATCGCGACGTAATAAAGCACCTCGCGGCGCATCCGGTCGGCGACCTTAGCCGACCCTTCCACGAAGCGCCGAATCTGCAGATCGACCCGGCCGCACAACTGCTTCACGCCGAAGCCGCTCTCGACACCCTTTTCGACGATGCTCTCGAGCAATGCGCCCACCGCCCACCAGAAGGAGCGCTGCGCCGAGTGCGTCTGCACGTCCTCGATGCCCTGCACCGCGTCGCGCATCACACGCGCGCCCTCTTCGTCGCCGCGCAGCCACGCGAGCAATCCGCGCTGGTACAACCGGCGCTGCTTGACGAGGTACGACGGAAGCCTTTTCGGCGTCACCGCTTTCGCGCTGGCAATCTTCGGAGCCCGCGGCGAAAGATCGGGATAGAAAAGATCTGTCGGCGCCGCTGCTCTCACGCCCCGCGCCTGTTGCATCAGCTCGTATTCGGGAAACAGCTTGAGCGGCACCGGATTCGCGCCGCTGACCAGCTCGTCCAAGAAGATCTTGAGCTTGCGGCAGGCGCGGTCGAGGAGCTCGCACGCCGCCTGCGCCTCGGGCGGCGGTAGCTCCTCCATCCGGTTGAGCTGGCGCTCGAGCTCGTCGGTATAGGCGGTGACGGCATCGAGCCCGACCATCTGGATCGCTCCTGCCGCCTGGTGGATGTGCGCCCGTGCATGCTTAAGGGCGGTGGCGTCGCGCGGCGACGCCTTGAACGCCGCCAGCGCTTCGACGCCACGGGAGAGCGCATGGTCGATCTCACCCTGCACCCACGACAGTGGGCCGAGATCGAATTCCGGGGCAGTGTCTATGACCATGGGATTATCCGAGCCGGATCGCTCCTGGAGCCCGGAAGCAAGAAGCGCGCCGCGCGGCTCCCGTCGCGATCTCCCTACACCTTGAACCCCGCGACCGAGCTGCGCAATTCTGCTGCGAGCTTGGTGAGCTGGCCGATCGACACGTTGGTTTGCTTGGTGCCCTCCGTCGTCTCCTCGGTGATCTTGAGGATGCCCTGCATGCCTCGCGTCACGTCCGATACCGAGGCCGACTGCCTTTGCGTTTGCGCGGAAATACCACCGATCAGATCGGCAAGTTCGCGCGACACGCGCCGGATTTCGTCCAGCGCCTGCCCCGCAGCGTCAGAGAGCTTGGTTCCTTCCACGACGCCGACCGTGCTCTTTTCCATGGCCGCCACCGCGTCCTGCGTGTCGGCCTGAATCGTCTTGACGATCGCGTCGATCTGCTTGGTCGCCTCGCCCGAGCGTTCCGCCAGGCGCTGCACTTCCTCGGCCACCACCGTGAAGCCGCGGCCCGCCTCGCCGGCGGAAGCGGCCTGGATCGCTGCGTTCAGAGCCAGCACGTTCGTCTGCTCAGTGATGTCCGAAATCAGCTCGACGATTTCGCCGATCTCGAGCGACGATTCCCCGAGGCGCTTGATCCGCTTGGCGGTGTCCTGAATCTGCGTCCGGATTTCGTTCATGCCCGCGATCTGGTTTTGCACCGCTTGGCCGCCCTTTTCGGCGGCGGCCAGCGATTGCTGCGCCACCCGCGCCGACTGCGCCGCGCTCTGCGACACCTCGTTGATCGACTGCGCCATCTGCAGCACCGATGCGGAAGCCTGCTGGATTTCCTTGTTCTGCCGCTGTGATGCTTCGAAGAGTCGATTCGAGATCGCCTGCGCGTCAGTCGTCGCCTTGGCCACCTGGTCGGTCGCGCTGTTGATGCCCTTGACCAGCGTTCGCAGCTCCTCGATGGTGAAGTTGATCGAGTCGGCGATTGCGCCGGTCACGTCCTCGGTGACCGAAGCCTGCACCGTCAGATCGCCGTCGGCAAGGTTCCCCATTTCGTTGAGCAGCCGCAGAATCGCTTCCTGGTTGCGCTTGTTCTCCTGCTCGCTCTCGAATGCGCTCACCCGCTGTTCGTCGTAGAGGACCTTGGCGAGCACACCTGCGCAGAGGAGCGCGACGACGCCGAAAACGATGGCCGCACCCAGGGTGAACAGTCGTCCCGTGTTTTGGCTCTCGTAGCTGTTGGCGAGATTGGTGGTGTCGGCGAGCAACGGTTCGGAGTCCTGGTTGATGCCGCGTGCCGCCTGCTTGGCCACGACGAGCCGCTGCATGTTCTGCAAGATCGCATTGACGCCGGCTTCGTACGCAGTAAAGCGCTTCTGCAGGTCGGTCAGCGTAGCGCGCGCTTCTTCGTTCCTCACTCCGGAAAGGCGCAGCGGCTCGCTGCCCTTCAGCAACCCGTTCAGGATGTCGCGGAACGTGCCGGTGTCCTTGCCGAGCAGGAAGGCGACCTCGGGATCGATCTCCTCAGACGATACCAGCGAATTAGCGTTCTTCGCGATCCGCTGCGAGAGCATCGCAAGCTGATTGGTGAAATCGATCTCGCGTACGTTGCCGCCTCCGGCGGCGGCTTGCGATGCGGCCTGCTGCGCGAGCTCGAGCAGCGCGGTATTGCCCTGGTTGATGCCATCGAGGCCCTTGGACAGCGAAACGAGGCTCTGCTGGTTGTCGAGAACCGCGGTGGCGTTCTTCTCGACGCGCTCCCAGCGGCCGGTGACCTCGCCGAGCTGGGTCTGCAACGGCTCGGCACCAGCGACATCGATGCTCACACCCTTGATCGTCCCGCCCTTGGTCAGCGCATCCAGGTCGGTGCGAAAACGGTCGCGCGAGTCCTTGACGCTCTCAAACGCCTGCGCGTTCCCCTGCACCGCGAGCGACGTGCCGCGAGCTAGCCGCTGCGAAAGCATCTGCATCTCGGTCGCGGTGCCCGAGCTGGCGGCAGTCTTGCTGTTAAGCGTGATGTAGAAAAACAGCATGACGAGTGCCAAGACAACGAAGACGGCGGTCAGCGCACCGATTATCTGCTCCTGTTTGGCAACCGGCAGATGGCCAATGAACCACAGCCGCCCCGGTTGCCGTTTCTCGGCTGCCGCGGTGCGCAGCTGCTCCATGATCGATGCAGCTCCGAGCGGATCGTAGCCCTGCGCCGGAGGATTCATCTTGACCTGCGTGGTCGTCGGCATTTCGAGCTCGGCATCATTCGCGAATTTTCGCCCCGCTCCCGCGCCGAACATGCTTCTCAGACTAAGCGCCATGTTCTCTCCCCTGAAGGGTCGCTCCGCATCCTTGCACCATTGGTCACAGGCCCACCTGCAGAAACGCCGGGTCCTGGGCGAGCCGTGCCAGATCGATTTCCTGCCAGATATCTCCGTTCGCTTCGGCCCAGCGCGAGCCGTACCAGCCCGGCGCGCCCCCCGGCGTATCGTTGCGCGACAAGTCCGCCAGATTGCGCAGGCCGAGCACGCGATGCACGATCAGGCCGGCGCGCAATTCGCCGACGCGCGGCCCGAACAGCACCAGCCGCGTCTGACTTGCACCGGGCGTTACCGGCTCGAGGGGCTGGCCGAGAAAACCGGCGAAATCGATGACGCCGTAAAGATTGCCGCGAATGTTGGCGACTCCCAGGTACCACGGTTTGGTCAGTGGCACCGTGGCCATCTGCGGGACCGCGATCACTTCCCCGGCATCGGCGAGCCGGATCAGCCATCGCTCGTCGGCGCACGCGATGCCGAGACGCGATTGCTCCACCTGCGCCGTGGTCTTCGCGGCAAGCCGCGTGGCCAGCTCCTGCTGGAACGCGCGAAGATTGAGTTTTGCGGCACGAGCCATCGCGAGCTTGGGAAGGGATCAACTGAACGCAGTGATCTTCGCGAGCAGCTCGTCGCGCTTCACCGGTTTCACGATGTAGTCCCGGGCGCCCTGCCGCAACCCCCAGATCTTGTCGGTCTCTTGGCTCTTGGAGGTGCACAGGATGATCGGGACGGTGCGCGTCGCGGGGTCCCTGCTGATCGCGCGCGTCGCCTGGAAGCCGTTGAGCCCAGGCATGATCACATCCATGAGGATCAGGTCGGGTTTGACGGTCCTCGCCTTCAGGATCGCATCCTCGCCGTTGTCGCTGGCGACCACTTCATAG
>DASWDF010000231.1:0-7303 GCA_036395475.1 Casimicrobiaceae bacterium | reverse complement strand
GCGTTCGTGCAGCTCTCCGGTGTGCTCAAGCGCGTCGCGGTGAAGCTCTCCAAGACCTGCAACGACCTGCGCTTGCTCTCCAGCGGTCCTCGTGCCGGCCTGGGCGAGATCAACCTGCCGCCGATGCAGGCCGGGTCCTCGATCATGCCCGGCAAGGTCAATCCGGTGATCCCGGAGGTCGTGAACCAGATCGCCTTCGAGGTGATCGGCAACGACGTCACGGTGAGCTTTGCCGCGGAGGCGGGGCAGCTGCAATTGAACGCCTTCGAGCCGATCATCGCCCACAGCCTGTTCAAGAGTGTTACGCATCTGTCCAAAGGCTGTCTGACGCTCGCCGAGCGCTGCGTCAGCGGCATCACCGCCAACCGCGAACACCTGCGCGCTTCGGTCGAGCATTCGATCGGCGTCGTCACCGCGCTCAATCCCTACATCGGCTACGCCAACGCGACCGAAGTCGCGCAGCAGGCGTTGATAACCGGCAAGAGCGTCTATGACCTGGTGCTGGAGAAGAAGCTCCTGTCGAAGGAAAGGCTCGACGAGATTCTGCAACCCGAGGTCCTGACGCGCCCGCGTCCGCTGCTCGCGGCTAGAGAGTAGACTCGCGTCGCGGTACAGCCCTGTTGCCTTCGTCAACGCAGGCGGCTAGCATTGGCGCATCACAAGCGCGCCGACGCGCGCCAAGAAACCACATCGAGGAGACTATGTTCAATCATTGCTTCGCACGCACGAATCCATTGCTTCGAGCCGCCCTGATCGCCGGCCTGCTTCTGTCATGCTCGACCGCGCTCGCGAAAGGCACGCTGGTGTATTGCTCGGAGGGGAGCCCCGAGGGCTTCCAGCCACAATTCTTCACCACGGGCACGACGTTCGACGCGGTGTCGGTGCCGATGTTCAACCGCCTGGTCGAGTTCGAGATCGGCACCACCAACATCGTGCCGGCGCTCGCCGAATCCTGGACGGTATCGCCCGACAGCAAGACGTATACGTTCAAGTTGCGCAAGGGCGTCAAATTTCACAGCAACGCCAACTTCAAGCCGACGCGCGACTTCAACGCCGACGACGTGCTGTTTTCCTGGAACCGGATGGCCGATGACAATCATCCCTTCCACAAGATGACTGCCGGCCAGACGTTCTCGTACTACGAAGACATGGGCATGAAGAACATCGTCGATAAGGTGGAGAAGATCGACGACTCCACCGTGCGCTTCAATCTCAAGCGCCCGGAGGCGCCGTTTCTCGCCGACATGGCGATGGACTTCGCATCGATCCTGTCGAAGGAATATTTCGAAACGATGCAGAAGAAAGGTACGCCGAACGCGGCTGACGTCTATCCGATCGGCACCGGCGCGTTCGAATTCGTGAGCTACCAGAAAGACGCGACCATCCGCTACAAGGCATTCGACAAGTATTGGGGCGGGCGACCCAAGATCGACAACCTGATCTACTCGATCACGCGCGACGCGACCGCGCGCTACGCCAAGCTCAAGACGGGTGAATGCCAGGTGATGGCGTTTCCGAAGCCGGCGGATCTCGACGAAATGAAGAAGGACCCGCAGCTCACCGTGTTGCAGAAGGAAGGGCTCAACATCGGGTACATCGCCTTCAACGTCGAGAAAAAGCCTTTCGACAACAAGCTGGTCCGCCAGGCGCTGAACCTCGCGACCAACAAGGACGCGATCCTGAAGGCCGTGTATCAAGGCAACGGCCAGGTCGCGAAGAATCCGATTCCGCCGATCCTCTGGAGCTACAACAACGCGGTACAGGATTATCCTTACGATCCGGCCAAGGCGAAGCAGTTGCTCACGCAGGCGGGGTTTCCCAGCGGCTTCGAGCTCGAGCTGTGGTACCTGCCGGTCACGCGGCCGTACAACCCGGACGGCAAGCGGATGGCCGAGATGATCCAGGCCGATTGGGAGAAGGTGGGCGTCAAGGCCAAGCTGTTGACCTATGAATGGGCCGAATATCGCAAGCGCAGCAAGGGCGGCGAGCACACGGTGATCATGTTCGGCTGGTCGGGCGACAACGGCGACCCCGACAATTTCTTCGTGCCGCTCCTGGGCTGCGAGGCCGTCAAGGGCGGCGGCAACTCGGCGCGCTGGTGCAACAAGGCGTTCGAGGACCTGATCATCAAAGCTGCGCAGACGCCCAAGCAGGCCGACCGTGCCAAGCTCTACGAGCAGGCGCAGGTCATTTTCAAGGAAGAGGCGCCGTGGATCACGCTGGCGCATTCGATCCGCTTCGACCCGGTGCGCAAGGAAGTGAAGGGCTACAAGATGGATGCGACTGCGCACCACTATTTCGACAAGGCGGAGATCGCCGGCAGCAAAGCCGACCTCGCCGCAAAGTAGCGGGTGTAGCCCGGGATGAGCGCAGCGAATCCCGGGGTCTGGCGGCCAGTCCCGGGGTTCGCAAAAGCCTCACCCCGGGCTACGCCCGCTTGCGCGGGAATGACGTCATAGCGGGATGTTCGCCTTCATCCTCCGCCGCGCGGCACTGATCATCCCGACGTTCATCGGCGTTACGCTCCTCGCGTTCGCGCTGATCCACCTGATCCCGGGCGATCCGGTCGAGAACCTGTCGGGCGAGCGTGGAATGGATCCCGCCCGGCGCGAACGCCTGTTGCATGAGTTCGGACTCGACCGCCCGCTGCCGGTGCAATACGCCGAGTACGTCGGGCAGGTGGCGAAAGGCGATCTCGGGACGTCGCTCACCACGCACGAGCCCGTGCTCGACGAATTCCTGACGCTCTTCCCCGCGACGATCGAGCTTGCGTTCTTCGCAATGCTGTTTGCCGTAGGCATCGGTCTGCCGGCCGGCATTCTCGCCGCGCTCAAGCGCAACACAGTGGCCGACTACGCGGTGATGGGGGTATCGCTCACCGGCTACTCGATGCCGATCTTCTGGTGGGCGCTGCTGCTGATCCTCTTCTTTTCGGTGCAGCTCGGCTGGACACCGGTATCGGGCCGCATCGCCGTCGAGTACGACGTACCGGCCGCGACGGGATTCATGCTGATCGATACGCTCAAGGCGCGGGATTGGGAGGCGTTGCGTTCGGCCGTTTCGCATCTGATCCTGCCCGCGATCGCGCTGGGCACGATCCCGCTGGCGGTCATCGCCCGCATGACGCGCTCCGCGATGCTCGAAGTGCTGCGCGAGGACTACGTGCGCACCGCGCGAGCCAAGGGGTTGCCGCGGTGGCAGGTAATCCTCGTCCACGCGCTGCGCAATGCGCTGATCCCGGTGATCACCGTCATCGGCCTGCAGGTCGGCCTGCTGTTATCCGGCGCGATCCTGACCGAGACGATCTTCTCCTGGCCGGGCGTGGGCAACTGGCTCATTCACGGCGTGCAGTCGCGCGACTATCCGGTGGTCCAGGGCGGCATCCTCTTGATCGCCACCATCGTGATCAGCGTCAATCTCATCGTCGATCTGCTCTATGGCGTCGTGAACCCGCGGATCCGGCACGCATGATCTATCGCCCCTCACCCCAGCCCTCTCGCCGCACAGCGGGGAGAGGGAGCAATACTGTTTCCCCGGCCCCCGGATCGCGGGCAGAAGCAATACTGTTTCCCTCTCCCCCGGGACGGGGGAGAGGGTTAGGGTGAGGGGGCATTGAGCGAAGCCTTTGCAGCCGTTGCTCGCGACGCCGCGCCGGATCGGGTCGAAGGCCCCTGGCGCGAGTTCTGGCACGCGTATGCACAAAGCCGCGGTGCATTGCTGGGCTTGAGTCTCACCATCGCGCTGGTCCTGCTCGCGATCTTCGCGGGCGTCGTCGCGCCGCATCCACCCTACGAGCAGTACCGCGAGTTCACGCTGACGCCACCGGTCTGGCAGCCGGGAGGCAGCGCCGAGTTCATCCTCGGTACCGATCCCGTCGGACGCGACATCCTGTCGCGATTGATCTACGGCACGCGGCTGTCGCTCCTGATCGGCCTCATTTCGGTCGCGATCTCGCTTTCGCTCGGCGTGGTTCTCGGCATGATCGCCGGATACGTGCGCGGCTGGGTCGAGACCACAATCATGCGCCTGATGGACGTCATGCTTTCGCTGCCGAGCCTGCTGCTCGCGATCGCGGTGGTCGCGATCCTCGGTCCGGGACTGATCAACGCCATGTACGCGATCGCCATCGTGTTGCTGCCGCACTACGTGCGGCTCGCGCGCGCCGCGGTGATCGCCGAAGCCGGCCGGGAATACGTGCAATC
Organism: Casimicrobiaceae bacterium; assembly: GCA_036395475.1. Lineage (GTDB taxonomy): Bacteria > Pseudomonadota > Gammaproteobacteria > Burkholderiales > Casimicrobiaceae > PALSA-1003. Next base: position 3,101 of record DASWDF010000231.1, on the reverse strand, counting down.
GTCGAAGATCGCCGGCGCGGGCGCGCTGCGGTTGATGTTCAATACCATCCTGCCCAACTGCCTCGCGCCGCTGATCGTGCAGGCGACGCTGGGCTTCTCGTCGGCGATTCTCGACGCCGCGGCGCTGGGCTTCCTCGGCCTCGGGGCGCAGCCGCCGACGCCCGAGTGGGGCTCGATGCTCGCCGACGCGCTCGAGTTCATTCAGCGTGCATCCTGGGTCGTGACCTTCCCGGGTCTGGCGATTCTCGTCACCGTGCTCGCTTTCAATCTCATGGGCGACGGCTTGCGTGACGCGCTCGATCCGCGGCTCAAGGGCTGAGGATCAACGCATGGCCCTGGTCGAAATCGAGGATCTGCGCGTCGAATTCGGCGCCGAGGCTGCGCCCGTCGTCGCGGTCGACGGCATCGATCTCGCGCTGGACGTGGGCGAGGTCGTCGGCTGCGTCGGCGAGTCGGGATCCGGCAAGAGCGTCACCGCGCTGGCGCTGATGGGCCTCATTGAATTCCCCGGGCGCGTGCGCGCCCGGCGCCTCGCCTTTGCCGGCCGGAATCTCCTTGCGCTCTCCGATGCGCAGCGCCGGGCGCTCGTCGGCAAGGACATGGCGATGATCTTCCAGGATCCCCTCGCGAGCCTGAACCCGTGCTTCACCGTCTCCTTTCAGTTGACCGAGACGCTGCGCATTCACGGCAGCGACGCCGAGCGTGCCAGCGCGAGGCTCCGCCGGGCGCGTGCGCTCGAGCTCCTGCGGCAGGTCGAGATTCCGGACGCGGAGGCGAGACTGGCAGCGTTTCCCCATCAGCTTTCCGGAGGTATGGCGCAACGCGTGATGATCGCGATGGCGATCGCGTGCAATCCGAAGCTCCTGATCGCCGACGAGCCGACGACCGCGCTCGATGTGACCGTGCAGGCACAGGTATTGGAGCTGCTGCTGCGGTTGCAACGCGAGCGCGGCATGGCGCTGCTGCTGATCACGCACGATCTCGCGGTCGTCGCCGAAACGGCGCAGCGCGTGTTCGTCATGTATGCGGGGCAGGTCGTCGAAACCGGCCCGGTACCGCAGATCTTCGAAGCGCCCAAGCATCCGTACACGCAGGCGCTGCTGGCGGCGTTGCCGGAACATAATCGTGACCGCGCACGCTTGAAGGCGATCCCGGGTGTCATCCCCGGAGCGCATGACCGGCCGGTGGGCTGCCTGCTGCACCCGCGTTGCGACTACGCGGTCGCGCGCTGCCGCGTGGAGCGGCCGCCGCTCGAGGGGGCGAGCGGCCGGAAGGCGCGCTGCCATTTCCCGCTCGATGCCGAGGGGCGGCCGACGCGAGGCTGGCGGCCGGAGCCGAAGACCGTGCCCGTCGAGGAATGAAACGATGAGGCCCGCCGGTCCTCTGCTCGAAGCGCGCTCGCTCAAGCGCCATTATGCAGTGTCGCAGGGGTTGTTCCGGCCCAAAGGGCTCGTGCGCGCGCTCGACGGCGTTTCGTTCTCGGTCGACGAGGGCAGAACGCTCGCGGTGGTCGGCGAATCCGGGTGCGGCAAGTCGACGCTGGCGAGGGCAGTGACGATGATCGAAAAGCCGACTGCGGGCGAGTTGCGCATCGCCGGCGAGGATGTGGTGTCGGCTGCGCCGGCGACGATGAAGCGGCTGCGGCCGCTGGTGCAAATGGTGTTCCAGAATCCGTATGCTTCGCTCAACCCGCGCAAGAAGGTGGGCACGCTGCTCGAGGAGCCGCTGGCGATCAGCGCGAAGCTCGGCGCGAGGGAGCGCCGCGACGCCGCGCGCGCGATGATGGCGCGGGTCGGCCTCAAGCCCGAGCACTACGGCCGTTATCCGCACATGTTCTCGGGGGGACAGCGGCAGCGCATCGCGGTGGCGCGGGCACTGATGCTGCATCCGCGACTGGTCGTCGCCGACGAGCCTGTTTCGGCGCTCGACGTGTCGATCCAGGCGCAGGTACTGAACCTGCTCATGAATCTGCAGGAAGAGCTGGGCATTGCATATCTTTTCATTTCCCACAATCTGCAAGTGGTGCGTCACATCGCCGATACGGTGGCGGTGATGTATCTGGGCAAGATCGTCGAAACCGGCGCGAAGGACGCTGTGTTCGGCCGGCCCGCGCATCCCTACACCCGGGCGCTGCTCGCGAGCACGCCGACGCTCGAGGCGCCGGCGCGGCGGCAACGCATCGCGCTCAAGGGCGAGCTGCCATCGCCGCTCAATCCGCCGCCGGGCTGTCCGTTCCACACGCGCTGCCCGCACGCCATCGAACGCTGCCGGGCCGTCGTGCCCCGGCTGGAGCCATTCGGCACGATTCGGGTTGCCTGCATCCGCGCCGCGGAATTGTCGTAACGGAGTTGTCGTAATGCGTCGTAGCGCGCGTAGCCCGGGCTGAGCGCAGCGATGCCCGGGGCGAGCGTCCAATATTGCGTTGCTCCCGGGTTTCGCTATCGCTCAACCCAGGCTACGTGGAACGCAATGCGCGGAACCGTCGCGTCGCTCCCGGGCTTCGCCCTGCGGGCTCAGCCCGGGCTACACCGCGGCGGCCTACGTTGACGCTCCCCTGCGCTTTGGGCATCATCGCAGCGCGTCACGAAACCGTCACGAGCGCGTTTCTCAGCGCTGAAGCAGACACCCCTTGCTCGCGTTCATCCTTCGCCGCATCCTGCAGTCCCTCGTCGTGATGGCGGTGGTCGCGTTCATTGCGTTCGGCCTGTTCAACTTCACCGGCGACCCGGTGACATTCATGGTCGGCCAGGATGCGACGCAGGAGCAGCGGGCGCAGTTGCGTTCCGACCTCGGCCTCGATCAGCCTTTTTATGTGCAGTTCGCGCGTTTCGTCGGTCGCGCAGTGCAGGGCGAGTTCGGTTTGTCGCTGCGGCAGGGCCGGCCCGTGTCCACGCTGCTCAAGGAACGCCTGCCGGCGACACTGGAGCTCGCCGCGGCCGCGGCGCTGCTGGCGCTGATACTGGGGATTCCGGGAGGCGTCTACACGGCGCTGAAGCGCAACTCCTGGCTGGCGCAGGTGTTGCTGACGGTGTCGCTCGTCGGCGTGTCGCTGCCCACGTTCCTGATCGGCATCCTGCTGATCCTGATTTTTGCCGTGATCC
>DASWDF010000230.1:0-8010 GCA_036395475.1 Casimicrobiaceae bacterium | reverse complement strand
GACCCCAACAACCCCAATGCGACGGGCGTCATGGCGGAGATACCCGATATGGCGAAATTCCAGGAGTTGCTGCGGTCCGACGAAGGCCAGAAGGCGATGCGCGAGGACGGCCTGAAGGTCGAGACGATGCGAATGTTGGTCGAGTTCACGCCATAGTTGGAGAGCGGGTCAAAGCGCCCGACTATCGGTTGCAGCGGACGGCGTTCCGCCGCCGCTGAACCGGAGCGTTGAGCGTCCGGTTTTCGTGGGGCTCAATGGCCGGAGTGGCGGTCGATAGCGGCCTGCCCGATCGAATCGCCGTTACCGGTCATAAAGGATGGTCGCACTCGAGAGCCGATTCGATTGCAGTTCAGCGGCCACTCAAGCGCGTATAGTCTGATTCGCTCCACGACTCTGATCGAATCCCTCAGGAGACACCCCATGGCCCATCAGCCACCGAAGCAGCAAAAGAAGCAACCGCAACATTCGCCGAAAGAGAAGAAGGCGATCAAGCAGCAGAAGAAGCATGCCGGAGATGCATTACCTTTGATCCGCAAATGATCGCGCCGCCTTACGCAAACTGCCCCGCCACCCAACCGGACGACCACGCCCACTGGAAGTTGTAGCCGCCGAGCCAACCGGTAACGTCGACGACTTCGCCGATGAAATACAGGCCCGGGACGCGGCGCGCTTCCATCGTCTTCGATGACAGCTCATCGGTATCGATCCCGCCGAGCGTGACTTCCGCCTTGTTGTAACCGAGCGTTCCCGAAGGCGAGATCGGCCACCGGTTCAACGTCGCGGCGACGCGCTCGCGCTCCGCGCCGCCGAGATCCGCAACGGGCCTATCCCAGCCGTGCAACGCGCACCAGCCCTGCGCGAAGCTGCGGGGCAGACGCTCGGCGAGCACGTTCGACAGCAGCGCCCGCGATTGCGCGCGCCGCGCGAGCCATGCGGCGGCGTCATCGCCCGGGAAGAGATCGATGGTCACGTCGCGCTTCGCGGTCGCGCCGTCGTAGCTCTGCATCTGCCAGTAGTTCGAGATCTGCAGGATCGCGGGACCCGACAACCCACGGTGCGTCACCAGCACCTTTTCGCGGAACCGCGCGTTGCCCAGTACCGTGTCGGCCTCGAACGACACGCCGGAGATCGGCGCAAGTGTGGTCAGCGTCTCCGGGGCGAGCGCCAGCGGAACGAGCCCGGGTCGAGGCGCGACGATGCGCAAGCCGAACTGCTCCGCGACTCGATAGCCGAACGGCGTTGCGCCGAGCTTCGGTACCGCGAGCCCGCCGGTGGCGATCACCAGCGATCGGCATCGGAAGGCGCCCTGGTCGGTGGCGAGCTCGAATCGATCGTTGTCCTGCCCGGCGTCCTCCAACGTCGCGACGCGATGCACGACGCACGGGTGCGCCCACTGGACGCCGGCGACATTGACGTCGTCGACGAGGAGGTCGGTCACCTGCTGCGAGGATTCGTCGCAGAAGAGCTGGCCGAGCGTCTTCTCGTGATAGCGGATGCCGCGCTTCTCGATACGCGCGATGAAGTCGCCTGCGGTGAAGCGGGCAAGCGCCGAGCGGCAGAAGTCCGGATTCTGCGACAGGAAGTTTGCCGGCCCCGCGTCGCGATTGGTGAAGTTGCAGCGGCCGCCGCCGGAGATGCGAATCCGCTCGCCGATTTTCGCGACGTGCTCGATCAGCAGAACCCGGCGGCCTCGCCGTCCCGCTTCCGCCGCGCACATCATGCCGGCGGCGCCCGCCCCGACGACGACGACGTCGAAGCGCACGTCCTAGCCGACGCCGCGCAGGCTCTGCATGTTTGCGGGCGCCCGACCTGGTCTACACTTCACTATTTCACCTCCATGAGGATTGAATCGTGCGGCTTTACGTCGTTCAGATGTTTTACTCGTCGCTCAAGGACAGCAATCAGCTGGTGACCGAAGCGAAGAACACGGTCGCCTTCCTGTCGAAGAACGATTTCGTACTGATGGGGTTCGGAGAACACACCAGCGCGATCGCCTTCGCGTCGGCCGAACCCGAAGCCAACATGAGCGCGCAGTTCGGAAGGATACGCGGAGAAAAGTTTTCGCTGGTCGCGTTCGAAGTGGCCTGGTTTCTCGGGGGCAACATGTCCAAGCCGGTGAACGACTGGCTGGAGCGCCACAAGCCGAGTCCGTTCAAGTAGGCCGTCCGAATCGCCCATCGACAGGAAATTCTCTCGTGGAACCGGAATGCCGGTCGTTCGTGTTCGCGGTGATCGTCGCGTTATGCGTCGTCTCGTGCAGCAAGCCTGAAACGCCGCCTCCGCCGAAAGCCGAGCCGCCGAAGCCCGCCGCTCCCGCGCTGAACGAGGAGCTGAAACGACTCGCCGCCGAGGTTTACGTGTACGCGTATCCGATCGTGCTGACCGATGTCACGCGTCGCGTGCAAACGGCGAAGACCCCGCTCAACGAGTTCCAGCACAAGCGGAGTCTTCCGGATGCGTCGTCAACCGACGTGGTCGGTCCCAACGCCGATTTCCTGTATTCGCACGCGTGGCTCGATCTATCGAAAGAACCGCTCGTCCTCTCGGTTCCTGACACGCGCGGACGCTATTACCTGATTGCAATGCTCGATGCCTGGACGAACGTCGCCACCTCCTTGGGCAAGCGCACGACGGGAACCGAAAAGGGCGAGTTCGCGATCGTCGGTCCACGGTGGAAGGGGACGCTGCCGCCCGGCGTTTCGGAGGTCAGGTCACCGACCGAGACCGCATGGCTGTTCGGCCGCACGAGAACCGAGAACAGCGCGGACCAGGCGGCGGCCGCCAGGATTCAGGATCAATACAAGCTCGCGCCGCTTTCGCATCGAGGCAAGCGCGTCGGTAAAGCCGGCCAGGCGACTGCCGCGCCGCAGGAGCGCGCCGATTTGAAATCCCACCCGCGCGATCAGATCGCGATGATGGACGCGGCCACGTTCTACTCGCGCCTCGCGTTGCTGCTTCCCGGCAATCCGCCCCTCAAGGACGACGCGCCGATGGTCGAGAAGATCAAGAAGCTCGGCGTCATCGGAGGGCAACCGTTCGACCTCGGCAAACTCGACGAAATCTCCGGGCGCAGCGTACGGGAAGGCGCGCAGTCCGCGCTCGATGCGATCGTAACGGCGGCCAAAGGGACTGGCAGCGCCGACATCAGAAACGGCTGGACGATCGACCGTGCGCTCGGGCGCTGGGGCACCGATTACGGCAAACGCGCCGTCAGCGCATGGAAGGGGCTTGGCGTCAACGCGCCGGAGGATGCGATCTTCATGGCGGCGCACTTCGATGGCGGGGGGCAACGGCTCGACGGCACGCATCGATACGTGCTTCACTTCGACAGCGGGAACGCGCCGCCCGCGGACGGCTTCTGGTCGCTCAGCCTGTACAACGATAAGCAGCGTTTCGTGGCCAATCCGTTGAACCGCTACAACATCGGTAACAGCGGCGAGCTCAGGACCAACCCGGATGGCTCGGTCGACATCTACATCCAGAATGCCGACCCCGGAACGGATAAGAATTCCAACTGGCTGCCGGCACCCAATAGCGGGTTCAACCTGATCCTGCGAGTCTACTGGCCGAAACAGGACGTGCTCGATGGGCGATGGGTACCTCCTGGCGTGCGACGCGTCGCTTGAGAGCCGCATGATGATCACGATCTATCACCTTTCGACATCGCGCTCCGAGCGCATCGTCTGGCTGATGGAGGAGCTTGGCCTGGAATACAAGCTCGAGCCGTTTCAGCGCGAGCCGAGCGGCGCCGCACCCGATGCGCTGAAGACCATCCATCCGCTCGGCAAAGCCCCGGTGATCCGCGACGGCGATACGGTGCTCGCCGAATCGGGCGCGATCGTCGACTACATCGTCCATCGCTACGGAGGCGGTCGTCTCGCCGTCGAGCCGACGGCCGCGGAATACGCGGACTATGTCTACTGGCTGCATTTCGCCGAAGGCAGCCTGATGTCGCTGATGCTGATCGCGCTGGTCTTGAGTCGCGTGCCGGAGGGCAGCGCGAGCCCGCCCGGGACCCGCGTGCTGGCGCGACTGAAGCAGATGCTTTCTTTCGTCGATGGCGAGCTCGCCAACCGACCTTACCTTGCCGGCGCGGCGTTCACGGCGGCCGACGTCATGATGGTGTTCCCGTTCACGACGATGCGGCTCTTCCTCGATTACGATCTCGGCCCGTACTCGAACATCCTCGCGTACCTGAAGCGAATCGAATCGCGTCCGGCCTACCAGAAAGCGATGGCGGTGGCCCGCAAGTAGCAGACACTGGTAATCGTACGCGGTCTTCGGTGTCGACGACGACAGCGGGAACGGCGTATCCGATCTACGTTCGCCCGGCACTCGGTGATCGGGCGCCGCCCGAAGCTCGCTCCCCGAACTCGACCCGCTGCTCCAGTCTCGCCCAGCCGTCGTCGACCTCGGCTTGCAGTGCATCGATGTCGGCTGGCGTCAAATGCCGATAGCGGCGTTGCAGCGAAAGATAGTCGCTCAACGGGCGCGTCTTCGACTTGTAGGTGATCGTGTAGGTGCGGCCATTCTCGACTTCGTAGAGCGGGAACGCGCCGCTCTCGACCGCATAACGCGCAGCGGTCAGGCCCGCGTCGTCGGGCAGCCCCCAGCCGTCGAGGCACGGGATGAGCAGCGTGATGATTCGCGTGCCGTGCATCGCCTTTGCCTTCTCGACCTTGCGGAGCAGATCGGGCAGGAACCCGACGCACGCAGTGGCCGCGTATGGCACTTCGTGCGCGGCCATGATCTCGGTGAGGTTCTTCTTTCGCGAGGTCTTGCCCGCCGGCGTCGAGCCGGTGCTCGCCATATGAGGCGTCGACGACGACTTTTGCGCCCCGGTGTTCATGTAGCCTTCGTTATCGAGGCAGAAGTAGATGAAGTTCTCGTTGCGCTCGGCTGCCGACGACAGGCATTGGAAGCCGATATCGTAGGTGCCGCCGTCGCCGGCGAGGACGATCACGTGCGTGTCGTGCTCGCCCCGCGCGTCGAGCGCGCGGCGCAAACCCGATGCCGCGGCGGCACTCGACTCGAGCGTCGGCTGATAGACGGGAATGCGCAGCGAGCTATACGGTTGGGGACCCGCGATGATCGCCATGCACGACGGCGGAACGATCGCCATCGTCTTCGGTCCGAGCGCGGCGAGCACATGCCGCACCGACAGTGCATCGATGCAACCCGGGCACGCCGCATGCCCTGAACAGAGAATGTCGCCTCGTTGCATGTCGACCTCGTGCATGCGCGTCACCTCACCCAGACCGAATGCGGCTGCGCTTCGCTCGCGCTCGCCATGCGGACGAACTCGGCGATCTTTTCCGGCGAGACGTTGACGCCGCCCACACCGGCCAGATAACCGTGAATGCGCGGCGCGTCCTGCAGGCCGTAGAGCGCGGCACGCAATTCCTGATGCAGCACGCCGCCGTGTCCGGGCGAATAGTTGCGATCGAGCACAAGCACGTCGGCAATGCCGGCCAGCGCGACGCGCAGTGCCGGCACCGGGAGCGGCCGGAACAGCCGCACTTTCAGCAGCCCGACCGACAGGCCTTCATCGCGCATCGCATCGACGGCGTCGCGCACGGTGCCGCACAGGCTGCCCATCGCGACGATGACGATGCGCGCAGCTTCGCAGCGATAGCGCTCGATCACGCCGTAGCTGCGCCCGGTGAGCGCGCTCCATTCGCGGTCCGCGTCGAATGCGAGCGCCGGCACCTGCTCCATTGCCTCGCCAAGCGCCTGCCGGTGGCGATAGAACATGTCCTGCGTCACGACGTTTCCCCAGGACTCGACGTTCGCGGTGTCCAGGCGATGCGGCGGCGCGTACGGCGGCAGGAACGCGTCGACCACTTCCTGCGACGGCACGCGCACCGGCTCGAGCGCATGCGAAACATAGAACGCGTCGAGATTCACCATCGCCGGCAGCAGCACGCGCTCGGCGACTCGGAACGCCTGAATCACCGTGTCGAGCGACTCCTGAGCGCTCTCCGCGTAGTACTGGATCCAGCCGGTGTCGCGCTGAGCGAGGCTGTCGGTCTCGTCGGGCCAGAACGCCCATGGCGATGCGAGCGTGCGGTTGATGTTGGCCATCACGATCGGCGCGCGCGCGCCGCTCGCGTAATGGAGCAACTCGTGCATGAGCAGCAGGCCCTGCGAAGCCGTCGCCGTGAACACCCGAACGCCTGCAAGCGAGGCGGGAATGCACGCGGCCATCACCGAGTGCTCGGACTCCGGCGTGATGATCTCGGCATCGAACTCGCCGTCGGCCTGGAATTCGGTGATCTTCTCGAGCACCGGCGTTTGCGGCGTGATCGGATACAGCGGGACCACCTTGGGTCGCGCAAGGCGAGCCGCCCACGCGACCGCGTGGTTGCCGGTCAGCAGCATCGGCTTCTCGCGCGCGGTCGTTTCGTCGCGCGCGTTCATCGCGCCTCCTCGATCATCGTCATCGAGCCGGTCGGGCATTCCCTGACGCAGATGCCGCAACCCTTGCAATAGTCGGTCAGCACCACGTAGCCGCCGGCTTCGCGCTTCACCGCGAGATCGGGACAATAGTGAACGCAGTTATCGCACTGGATGCACGTGCCGCAGGAGAAGCAGCGCTCGGTTTCGGCAAGCGCCCGCTCGAGATCGAAGCCGATCTGAACCTCGGCGTCGCTCGCGAGACGCTGGGCGGCGGGCAGCCGCTGCTCGACCGCCCTCGCCTGCCTCGAGTGGTAGAACGTGTTGATCGCCGCGAGATCGACGACGCGCTCCGCGTCGAAAGCCTCGCTTTGTGCGCTTCCGCGAAACTCGCGATCGATCTCGCGCGCGGCGCGCTTGCCCATGGCGATCGCCTCGGTCACGAAGCGCGCCATGCTCGCGACGTCGCCGCCGGCGTACACGCCTTCGACGCTCGTCGCCTGACGCGAGTCGATCTTGAGCAGGGCGCCATCGGCTTCGAGTCCAGCGGAGAGCGGCGCGAGGTCGGGATCCTGCCCGATCGAGGGAACGATGGCATTGGCGTCGAGCGAGAATCCGCTGTTCGCGATCGGCGTCACCGTGAATTGTCCGCGCGCTACGCCCGCCTCGAAGCGCACACGCACGCACTTGAGCGAGAGGCCTGCGCTGCGGGTGTAGATGGCCTCGGTCAGCATTGCGCCGTCGACGAGCGCAACGCCTTCCTCCAGCGCTTCGGCAACTTCCTCGCGTTGCGCCGGCATCTGCGCCACGCTTTCGAGCGCGAGTATCGTGACGGCGTGTCCCGCGCGCCGCGCGCTGCGTGCGACGTCAATGGCGGCACTTCCGCCGCCGATCACGACCAGCCGCGTACCCAACGAAGGCGGCGCGCCGGCGTTCGCCCGCGCCAGGTAGTCGGCTCCGTCGATCACCCAGGGCCGGGTGTAATCGAGTCGTGGCAAGCGCTTCTGGCACCGGGCGCCGATGGCGAGGTACACGGCATCGAACCCCGAGCGCACGCGCTCGAAATCTTCGGGTTTCTCGACGGACTCACCGCAGCGCACGTCGATCCCGAGTGCCACGATGCGCGCGATCTCGCCGTCGAGCACGGATCGCCCGAGGCGATACGAGGGGATCCCGTAGCGCATGAGTCCGCCGAGCTCCGGACGGGATTCGAACAGCGTAACCGCGTAACCGCGCCGTCGCAGATGGAACGCCGCCGACAGTCCCGAAGGCCCACCGCCTACAACCGCGATCCGCTCGTTGCGGGACGCTTCGACCGGCGCGAACGCCCAGCCTTCCGCGAGCGCCGTGTCGCCGACGTGCCGTTCGAGCCGACAGATCGCGAGCGACCCGTCGAGGCCCGCGCGATTGCAGGCGGCCTCGCACGGGTGATGGCAGATGCGCCCGGCCACCGCCGGGAACGGATTGTGGCGGGTGAGGATCTCCCACGCGCCGCGGAAATCGCGGACGCGCGCACGACCGATCCATTCGGCGATGTCGCCGTTCACCGGGCACGCGGCATGGCAGGGCGAAGGTGCACGGATGTGTTGTGGCAACGCGGCGCGCCACGTGCCG
>DASWDF010000229.1:0-52699 GCA_036395475.1 Casimicrobiaceae bacterium | reverse complement strand
TCAATTGCTTGCGTTCCTCAACGCCCTGTAGCGAAGTGAGACTATGCCGAGGGGGCTGTCAATGCTATTGACGAAGGACCTGTGTCTAATCGCATTGCTCGCATGCCCGCTCGGCATAGTCCGGCGCTCGGCATGAACCGCCAAGGCCAACGGCATCGAGCCCTATCGCTATCTGCGCTATCTCTTCCAGGTTCTACCCACTGCAAAAGAGCGACGACTACGAAGCGCTGCTGCCCTGGAGCATCAGGCTGGCGCCGTAGCCAGCGCTCGATCCGTTCCCGCCGATCACGCTCCGCGCGGTTGCGCAAGAACGCGGTTCATTGACCGCTTACAGCGCGTCTATAGCCTTCATGTGGAGTGGCGCATGTACTCCTTGTGGGTGGCGCCGTTCTCCCTATAGGGGTGCGACGAGGTCATGATCTTTCCGCCGCACCCGCACTCAATGGCAAATCCGACGCGACAGCATGCGACGCGAGGCCGGGAAGCTCAACCTTTCCGCCTGCCCGATTGGCCGGGACCGCTTCTCGCTCCCGCAAAAGGCGCCGGGTATTTCCCCATTTACCACGCATACGGCTGAATCTGCGAAACGCGGCCCCCGGGCAAGAGCACCGTAGCCATGCTCGGCGACGTGAAGTTGAAGATGACCGCACCATCGTTGCCCATCATCGAGGGCATCTGATAAGTGCACGAGGCACACTGCCCGCCGCGGAACTTGTCGAGCGTTCCCGTTGCCGTCACACCTCCGCCTGCGTTCGTCAGCGGCCCAACGGCGAGATACCACATCGGGTCGCCGCCGGAAGCATAGCTGTACATCGTCATGACCAGCACCCCGTGCTGCACTTGAATGTTGTAGCCGGAACCGGACTCGCTAGGGTTCCACCACAATCCGGTCGTCGGAGTAAAGGCCAACGGAGTCGGCCCGCCATCCGGCGGGGCGAGCGGCCCGGGAATCGTGTAAGCCGTCAGCAACGCGGTATTGGTCCCGTCAATCATCTTCACCATGCCGACGCCGGGCGCATACCACACATCGCGGACATCGCCGGAACCACGCTGCTCGCGCACATGCAACGCGTTGGCAAAAGTGCCCGCGGGTGTCGCGACGGCTTCCAGCGCAAGGGCTTGGTAGCCGCTCATGTAGTTCTGGGGACCCATCATGCTTCCCGTGCCCATGACATTGGCTTGCCACATCTCCATGTTCTGATAGGTCCCGTCGCCCATCATCGTTCCCGGGGTGACCGGATTCTTCAGCAGCCATTCCGGGCTGGTCAACGTCATCATCGAAAACTGGGTGCCGGCGGCATTCGCACCGGTACCGCCGAAGTAGCGCATCCCGTCCGGATCCATCCTGAAAAAGTCGGTCGCATCGGGCGCGCAGGGCATCCCTGCAGTGCAGGCGTAGGTCGTATGCATGGCAGTGAGTCCCGAAACGCCTGCCCACGTCTGTCCGGCATGCATCACGGTAATCGCAGTGGACCAAGGCCCGCCGGTGTACATGTAATCGTACCGGGCCCCGTCGACCAACGGAAAATAACTGGACGTGGACATCGGTCCGTCCATCATTGCCGCAGAGGCAGATGCCGGCCCCAGGGCCATCAACGCGATCGCAAGAATTCTGAACATCGGTGCCTCCAAAGCCCTACAGTGCGGCGCCGCGGCGCGAAGAGCAGCGCATTCGATCTCGCTGCCTGGCCAATCTATCAACGCCGCGGGGTCTGCCGATTGAGGCACGTCAAGCTCGCGATCGACACGAGCGACTTCTCCTGATTCGCCACCCGCGATGCAGCCCGAAACTGTCAGCGAGATTACAAGCCCGTAATCTCCTGTCTCGCGGTCGCGCCAAGGATCTCCGCTTGGATGTCGCGGCTGCGTCTAACCGATCCGGCCCAGCACAGGGAAGACGCGCAGCATCCAATAGCTCAGCGCAGTCAGTTGTCCGGTGACCATCGCGAGCCCAAGCGCGATCATCACGCCGCCGGCCACCCAATGAAGATAGCGGCCCATGGCGCGAAGCCGTTTGAGGTGGGTGACCGCGCTGCCGAGGAACAGTGCCGTCAACACGAACGGCAGGCCGAGGCCCAGCGAGTACCACGCGAGTAGCCGGATACCCGTTCCTACGTCGCTTTGCGCCGCACTCATCGTGAGGATCGCGCCGAGGATGGGACCGATGCAGGGCGTCCAGCCGAAGGCAAACGCCACACCGAGCACGAACGCCGCGACGGGATTCTCGGCGACGCGGGCGATATGGAATCGAAAGTCCCGTTGCAGGAACGTGAACCAGCGCGCACCACCCAGCATGAGTGCGCCGAAGAAAATGACGACGACGCCGGCAATGACGTTCGCCTGCTCCTTGTAATGCAGCAGCACACGACCGATCGCGGTCGCGCTCGCGCCGAGCGCGATGAACACCGCCGAAAATCCGAGTACGAAGAACGCGCTGAGCACGACAGTCGCGAGGCGCGCATGACGGACCCGCTTTCGCGCTTCGTCGACAGCGTCGCCCGCGATGTACGTGACATACGCGGGTACCAACGGCAGAACGCACGGCGAAAGGAACGACACGAAGCCTGCGACGAGGGCTCCGAGGTTGCCGACACCGGTCTCGGCGTTCATCGGATATCGGATATCGGCGCGAGGCGCGCCCGTTTAAGGGCTGCGGCCTCGACCTCGTCGGACCAGCTTACTTGCGCTTTGCGAGCCACTGGTCGAATTCCTTGATCTCTTTCTGCTGCGCTTCGATGATCCGCTTGGCCATCGCGCGCATCTTCGCGTCCTTTCCATTTTGCAGTTCCATCTGCGCCATGTCGATCGCGCCCTGATGGTGCACCTTCATCATCGCCGCGAAGTCGCGGTCTGTGTCCCCGCTCGTTTTCATCGCTTCCATATTCTTCATCATGCCTGTCATGGAATCGTGCATGTTTCCGCTGGCACCCATGGCAGGCGTTGCAGATGACATGGTGTCTTTGGCCATTGGCATGCCGACCGCGGCGGGAGCGTTTGGCATCCCTGACGGGTCGGGTGAGGCTGCTGATGTTTGGGCAATCGCTGCGGCGGCGGCCGCGAGAAAGGCGACGGCTCCCCACGTGAAGAAGAAATGGAGAGCAACGTTTCCAAATGCGCGCTGGTTCATGGCGGACTCCAGGAGAAAGGGGCTATCCGATTCGTGGTGGCAGGCGCGAATTGACGATGCACCGTCACAGACCTGCTGTCGCGATTCGGCAACATGGCCGGGATTGGGTTCCCAGCAGAGCGCGTCGCGTCCGGACTCGAGCGCTGCCGAGCAGGGGGCTGCCCGCTACCGACCTGACGCCGAAATTACAAATGCGTAATGTGGCTGCGGAAGGACGGAACATTGATCTGCCGCATGATTGCCGCCATGCACGGCCGGCAAGCTGCAGTCGGAGTCGCAATGAAGAGCGGCTCACCGTCCAGACCATCAAGGAGACCATCATGCGCGCAATCCTATTGGCCGTCGCCGCGTTGTTTCTCGCCGGGTGCGCAAGCGCTCCGGCCAACACGACCGCCGTGTACGATCACAAGTACAATACCTACAGCTTCGCGAAGAATTCGTCGCAAAGTGAATTTGTCGGCACGTCGGCAGCGGCCGACGTCAAAGCGAGGCCGAGCTGGTACAAATTCGGACACCCGTAACCGACGCCTGCGAGCGCATTGCCGCTTTTCGCCTCGGTATGTTGCCGTTGAAGATCGGCGCAGCGCCGGAATGAAGCGCCCGGCGCTGCGTAACTTCCTGCCGCCTTCACATTCGCTTGCAGCAGCGCCCGCGGCGCGATCCGGTGCGTTGCCGCCCGGCCGATCTTGCTGAAACGCCATTGCAGTCCAGCGTGACGGCCTGCAAGGCTCGTTTCGCTTCGAAACACGATGGTGACGGCAGAATTACAATTGCGAAAGGCGAGCGCGATGCCTTCGGAACGTGTGAGAATCGTCGTCGTAGGAATGACGGAAGTCTGCCATGAAGATCCTCGTCGTCGAGGATGAACCGAAGACCGGCAATTACCTCAAGCAGGGGCTTTCCGAGGCCGGATTCAATGTCGATCTTGCCGACGACGGCGACGATGCGGTCCATCTCGCAACCACCGGTGACTACGACCTTGTTGTGCTTGACGTCATGTTGCCCGGGCGCGACGGCTGGTCGGCGCTACGTGCGATCCGCGAAGCGGGCAAGAGCATGCCGGTCCTCTTTCTGACCGCTCGCGACCAGGTCGAAGATCGCGTCAAGGGGCTCGAGCTCGGGGCGGACGACTATCTGGTCAAGCCGTTCGCGTTTTCCGAGGCGCTTGCTCGCGTTCGCACGCTGCTCAGACGGGGCAAGACGGTGGAACCGGATGTGCTGCGCGTGGCCGACATGGAGCTCGATCTTCGCCGGCGGCGCGTCACGCGCGCGGGCAAGCGTATCGATCTCACCGCGAAGGAGTTCGCACTGCTCGAGCTGCTGTTGCGCCGTCACGACGAAGTGCTGCCGCGCTCGCTGATCGCGTCGCAAGTCTGGGACATGAATTTCGACAGCGACACCAACGTCATCGAAGTCGCGGTGCGACGCCTTCGCGCGAAGATCGACGACGGCTTCGAGCCCAAGCTAATCCACACCATTCGGGGTATGGGGTACGTGCTCGAGACACCGCAGTCGGTCTGATGCGCAACTCCCTGACGCTACGACTCGCGTTGTCGTTCGGTCTCGCGTCGACCGCGGTTCTGATCGCTATCGGCGCCCTGGTGGGCGTCGCCGTCGAGCGACATTTCGTCGAGCTCGATCGAGCCGAGCTGGACGCGAAGCGCGATCTCGTACGGCATGTGCTCGCAAAGATCCGCTCGCCCGCCGAGCTCGGTGAAATAGGCCGAATCGACGAGGCGCTGGTCGGCCAGATGGATGCATTCGTCCGGATTACGGACCCCGATGGCAAGCTCGTCTATCAAGCGCGCAGCTCACCGTTTCCGCCGGCGTGGCTGTCCCCGGCGAACCGCGTCGAACCGACCGCGGCCGATGAGCTCGCCACCTGGGAGCAGGACGGTCACCTTTTCCGCGGTATCCGAGCCGTTGCTCCCACGGAGATGGATACGCCTCCGCTGAGCGTGGCACTCGGGATCAACATCGATCACCACCGCGCGTTCATGCACGCATTCAACCGGGCGCTGTGGGCCGCGATCGGCCTGGGGATTCTGTCGACTGCGCTTCTCGGGTGGGTCGCGGCGCGTCGCGGCCTCGCACCCGTTGCGAAAATGGCCGCTGTCGCGCGGAACATCACCGCCAGCCGGCTTCGCGATCGGCTCGAGGTCGAGCAGCTGCCTGTCGAGCTTGTCGATCTCGCCAGCTCATTCAACGCGATGCTGGCGCGGCTCGAGGACTCGTTTCGACGCCTGACCGAGTTCTCGTCCGACCTGGCGCATGAGCTGCGCACGCCGATCAGCAGCTTGATGACGCAGACGCAGGTTGCGTTGTCGCGGTCCCGCTCGGCGGACGAATATCGCGAGGTTCTCTATTCCAACGTCGAGGAATTCGATCGTCTTGCGCGGATGATCGCGGACATGCTGTTCCTCGCGAAGGCCGACAACGGACTCCTTGTGCCGCGCAGTGAGGCGGTCGACCTCGCAAGCGAGGTGCGCGACTTGTTCGACTATTACGACGCACTGGTCGAGGAACGAGGCGTTCAACTCACGGTGAACGGCGAAGGAAGCGTGTGCGGCGAGCGCCTGATGATTCGTCGCGCCATCGGCAACCTGCTCTCCAATGCCGTCAACCATTCCACGCGCGGCGGGTGCGTAAGCGTACGCATCGACAACAACGACGACACCGGCGACGTTTTGCTTTCGGTCGAAAACCGCGGCGACACGGTCCCCCCTGAACATCTGCCGCGGCTTTTCGATCGCTTTTATCGCGTCGATCCGGCGCGGCAGCGCCTGAGCGAGGGGGCGGGACTGGGCCTGGCGATCACCAAGTCGATCGTGACCGCGCATCGGGGACGGGTGCAAGCGTTCTCGGCCGATGGCGTCACGCGCGTGGAGATGCTCTTGCCGGCCGCACCGAATGCGGCCCATTCAGGGGCGCTCGACTGATGGCCGCGACTTGTTTCCATCTACAGGAGTATTCGTATGCGATACGCAATGATTGTTGCAGGTATGGTTGGTACGTTGTCTACATCAGCCCGGCGCTCGCCCAGAACGCGAACGAGCATGCCTCGCATCACTTCGTCCAGACTCAGGCAGCCGCGCCGGGGGCCGCGCTTACCGAGGGAGAGGTCCGCAAGGTCGACCGGGAAGCGGGCAGGATCTCGCTGAAGCACGGTCCCATCACGAACCTCGGCATGCCGCCGATGACGATGATGTTCAAGGCCAGGGATGCCGCTATGCTCGAGCAACTCAAAGCCGGTGACAAGGTCAGGTTCGCGGTGGAGCTGGTGGGCGGCCAGTACACGGTCACGCGGGTCGAACGCGTGCAATGAAACCGTTCGTCGATGATCTCCTGACGCGTCACGCGCCCGCGAGGTCGTTGCGAGCAACGAACTCCACGGAGATTTCGATGAATAAATCGTTGGCAATCGCTTTTGCGGCCGTGCTGTTGCTCGGCGCCGGCGCGACATACGCGCAGGATACGAAGGCGCCCTCGACGCCCAAAGCATCTCAGCCCGCTACCGGCATGGACATGAATGCGCAAATGGGCCGCATGGACGAGCAGATGAAGAAAATGCAGGCGATGCACGATCGGATGGCGAATGCGAAGACGCCCGAGGAGCGCCAGAAGCTGATGGAAGAGCACCGCCGCCTCATGCAGGACAGCATGGGGATGATGGGTGCGATGATGCAAGGCGGCATGATGGGCGGCATGGGCCACATGGGCACGCCAGCGGATCCGAACGCCCAGATGCAGACGATGCAGAAGCGCATGGACATGATGCAGATGATGATGCAGATGATGATGGACCAGCAGGGGATGACTGGCGATCGCCCAGCTCCGAAGAAATAGCGTTCCTCCTGTGACGATGCTCGGACGCGGCGACTTCGCACGATGGTCGCGCATCGGAGGGTTTCGGCTGAGCGCTCGAATGTGCGCGGCGTGCTGTCGCAGTCAGAGACCGACGTTACGGATTCGTAATTCCGAGGTCACCGTCCGGTTGGCGACCGGGTCGTAGAGTGGCAATTGTGCGAGAACGAAGTTTCGCATCCCGCGCGCGAGCGCGAGCAACAGCCACTGACAAAGGAATGACGATGAAGACCCGGAAATCCGTATTGATGCTTGCCTTGACCGCGACTGCCTTCGGAGCGTCGCTCGCGGCATCGGCTGCGATCGTGAATCCCGACAATGATTCCGCCGCATTTTTCGCCAATAGGGCCGCCGCGGCGACCGCGAGCGTGCAGCCGGCGCTGCTACGCGCCGGCGATGTATCGACCGACGGGCTGTATGTTTACTCGGCGAGCGACAGGGGATGGGAGCAGCGTGCGCACAGCTTCGTTTTCGTCGCGGGCGAGCTTGTGCACACGACCGATTGCGTTCCCTACAACAACCCGAAGCCGGCGGTTGCGACCGTTCCGGGGAATAGGCAGCTCGGCGCATTCGGCGAACACGGTGCATGACCCGCTGGCCGCGACGGGGCGCACGGTGCCGCCCCGTCGTGCGAGGCGCACTCGCAGGAGCGCGCGTCATGCGGTGTGCGAACGACACGCTTAGGGAGCGGCGAACTCGCGGCGCGCTCCGAAGGGCCATGAATCCTTCTTCTGCAGGAACGTCGATGACATCGCAATCGGACCATAATGCCGTCTGGGGTGCTCGCGCGAAGCTCGCATTTGGCGTATTCGCGCTGATTGGGGCGTTCCTTCTCATTGCCGAGCACCGCGCCCACCTGCTTCCTTACCTGCCGTGGCTCTTCCTTGCTGCGTGCCCGCTGATGCACTTCTTCATGCACGGCGGCCATGGCGGTCATCACGGACGTGATCAGGCGGACGCGGCGCTCGCGCCGCAGTCCGACCACACGTCCGAGAGGATGTCGAAGCCGAGCGGTGAGCAACATGTGACGAGGCCGCCGATCACGGCGGCCACGGCTCCTGCAGGGAGCAGCCATGACTGACACCGCGCCGGCGTACGGCCTATGGTCGCTGGTGATCGTCAATTCGCTCGTTTTCATCGTCTTCGCGTTCAGCTTCGCGAAGCCGCGCACGCGCCGCGACTGGCGCTCATTCGGCGCATTCTCGGCGTTCCTGGTGGCGCTATTCACCGAGATGTACGGATTTCCGCTGACGATCTACCTGTTCTCGGGCTGGCTCACGGCGCGCTTCCCGAATATCGATTGGGCGTCTCACGATGCCGGTCATCTGCTCGAAATGGTGTTCGGGTGGCGCACCAATCCGCACTTCGGACCGTTCCACCTGCTGAGCGCGCTCACGATCGGCGGCGGCTTCTGGTTGCTGGCGTCGGCGTGGTCCGTGCTCTACGCTGCGCAGCGCTCACACAGGCTCGCCGCGAGCGGACCGTACGCACGCGTGCGTCACCCGCAGTATGTCGGCTTCGTGCTCGTCATGTCGGGCTTTCTTCTGCAGTGGCCGACGATCGTGACGCTTGTGCTGTTTCCGATCCTCGTGACGATGTACGTGCTGCTGGCGAGACGCGAGGAGCGCGAAGCCGCCGCAGAATTCGGAGACGAATATCGGCGCTATGCCGCCCGCACCCCCGCGTTCTTTCCGCGTATCGGCATCGGCCGAGCGGCAGAAGCCAAAGGGTAGCCATCGCGACGGTCAAAGGAGGCAACGTGTACGGATTCAACGTTCGATTGCAGGACACGTTCGACAGCGCGATTGCTCGCGTTACCGATGCGCTGAGGACGGAAGGATTCGGCGTACTGACCGACATCGACGTCCGGAAGACGATGAAGGAGAAGCTCGGCGTCGACGGCAGCCCTTATCGGATACTGGGCGCTTGCAATCCGCCGCTCGCGCACCGCGCGCTCAGCGCCGATCCCGATATCGGATTGCTCTTGCCGTGCAATGTCGTCGTCCGTGAGGAGCCCGATCGGACGGTGACGGTCGCTTTCATGGATCCGGTGGCGGTATTGAAGCTCACCGACAATCCCGACATCGCATCGCTGGCAGGCGAGGTGCGCACGCGACTCGAGCGCGTACGCGACAAGCTCGCTCGCACATGACATCGATCGGGGCATTGGCGATGTAGCCGGCCGGAGCCTCCCCGCCCTTCGGAAGGATCGGCTGAGCAACATGGAGGCAAGCCCCCGCGCGCGGGACAGGCCCTCGCAAGCTCGCGATGAGGTTTGGCGGCACGCCGAGGCGCAATGCGACGTCGCGGCCGACGCCGGATCGGTATTCGATTACATCGACCAGCCGGAGCGATTGTCGGCCCATATGGCGCGCCGCTCGTGGTGGCTTGCGGGTTCGTCGATGGTCATCGAAACCGATCGCGACGGCGGACGGGCCGTCGGTTCGCGGATCCATCTGGCGGGACGCATACTCGGCATCGAGCTTCATGTCGACGGCGAGATCTTGCAGCGCGATCCGCCGCGCCGCAAGGCATGGCAAACGCTCGGCGAACCGCGGCTGCTCGTGATCGGTCGATACCGGATGAGCGTGGATATCGAACCTCGCGACGCGCGATGTCGCGTCACCATAGGGATAGAGCATACGCTGCCGAAGAGCCGTCCTTCACGCTGGCTCGCGACGCTGCTCGGGCGCTATTACGCGCATTGGTGCGTACAACAAATGGCCGCCGACCTTGTCCATCAATTCGGGCGCAGCCCATAGCGAAGCGGAGACGTTCATGAACGAACACGCTCACCACGCCGGTCACGGACCTCATTCCGACGCGGTTGCGATGGTCGATCCGGTGTGCGGCATGCGCGTCGGCCCCGATGCTCCCGACTCGGCGACCTATGCAGGTGTCGTCTACCGCTTCTGTAGCCGCCATTGCGCCGAGAAGTTCCGGCACGACCCGGCGAAGTATGTGGCAGCAGGGAAGACCTCGACGGCACCCGGCGCGTCACGGTGTCTGGCGACGCCGGGCACAGCGCAAGCTGCGGCGCCGGATGCCGAGCCGAGCGGCGTCATCTACACGTGTCCGATGCACCCGCAGGTCCGTCGCAGCGAGCCGGGAAACTGCCCGATCTGCGGCATGGCGCTGGAACCCGAGTTGCCCTCCGCAGTGGAGGAAGAGAATCACGAACTGCGTGACTTCTCGAGACGCTTCTGGTGGACATTGCCGCTCACCATCGCAGGGCTCGCGATCGCCATGATCGGGCATCGCTTCCTTCCGTTGACGCCAACGGCGATGTCGTGGCTCGAGCTCGTGCTCGCAACGCCGGTCGTGCTGTGGGCGGGGTGGCCGTTCTTCGTGCGCTGCGCGCAATCGATCCGTCACGCAAGCCCGAACATGTGGACGCTGATCGGCATCGGTGTCGGCGCCGCGTATGCGTTCAGCGTCGTGGCGACCGTTGCCCCCGATCTGTTCCCGCCCGCGTTTCGCTCCGGCGGTCGGGTCGGAGTGTATTTCGAGGCGGCGTCGGTGATCGTGTCGCTGACGCTGGTCGGCCAGGTGCTCGAACTGCGTGCACGTTCGCAGACTTCGGCGGCGATCCGGGCGTTGCTCGGACTTGCGCCGAAGACGGCACGCCGCATCCGCGATGACGGAAGCGAGGAGGACGTGCCGCTGGTCGATGTGCACGTCGCGGACGTGCTGCGGGTACGCCCGGGAGAAAAGGTACCGGTCGATGGCACGGTGATCGAAGGCAAGTCGAGCGTCGATGAGTCGATGCTGACCGGCGAGCCGATCCCGGTCGAAAAGTCACCCGCCGACCGCGTGATCGGCGCGACGATCAACGGCTCGGGCAGCCTGGTGGTGCGCGCGGAAAAGATCGGCTCGCAGACCGTGCTTGCGCAGATCGTGCAGATGGTCGCGCAAGCGCAGCGCAGTCGCGCGCCGATGCAGCGACTCGCCGACGGGGTGGCGCGCTGGTTCGTGCTCGGCGTCATCGCCGTCGCGATTGTGACCGCGATCGTATGGTGGACCGTCGGCCCCGACCCGCGCGGCGCTTATGCGGTGCTGAATGCGATTGCCGTGTTGATCATCGCCTGTCCTTGCGCGCTGGGCCTTGCGACGCCGATGTCGGTGATGGTTGCGACAGGCCGCGCGGCCACGTCAGGCGTCTTGTTCCGGGACGCCGAAGCGCTCGAGACACTCCGTCGCGTCGACACGCTGATCGTCGACAAGACGGGCACGTTGACGCTCGGAAAACCCGTGTTCGAGCGTGCGCTCGCGGTCGCTCCGTTCAGCGAGGACGACGTGCTGCACCTCGCGGCGGGCCTCGACCAGGGCAGCGAGCATCCGCTCGCCGAGGCGATCGTCGCAGCGGCGCGAGAGCGCAAGCTGCCGCTCGCGAAGCCCGAGTCGTTCGAGTCTGGGACTGGTATCGGCGTGCGGGGCCGCGTCGAAGGCCGCGATCTGTTGCTCGGCAACACGGTGCTGCTGCGAGACGCCGGTGTCGATCCCAGCGCGCTCGTGAAAGCGGCCGACGAGCTTCGCGCCGAGGGCGCGAGCGTGATGTTTCTCGCGGTGGCTAGATCAGCCGCTTGGTCTAAATTCACCACTAGTTGGTCATCAGTACAGAACGCGTAGGTAGCGCCCGGTCGTGGTGTAAGAAGGTAAGGGCATCCCCACGCGGATTGGCTGTACGAGCAATTGAAGGAACCGGAATTCGCGGCCGAATATCTGAATATCTGTCAAGGGCGCGGCCTTACGCCAAAGAGATGCCCCGCGCGCCAAGGCGTTTCGACAATGCCTGGGCCATCTTTTTCACCGCCTCCGCGGCGAGGTCGCGTTGACGCTGATCGACCGCGGCCTTGAGCATGCTGACCGCTACGCCGGCGACGGCTTCGCCGCTCCTGGAATCGAACACTGGCGCGCCGAAGCAGATCATGCCGTCGCGCGTTTCCTCGTCGTCCACCGAGTAGCCACGCTTGCGCGCCTGCGCGAGTTGTTTCAACAAGCCTTTGAGTCCGCCGGTTCGCTTTTTGGTCAGCGTGCGCAACCCTGATGCATGCAACATGGCCTTGACGCGCTCCGGCGGCAAGCTGGACAGCAGCGCCTTGCCACTGGCCGTGCAGTTGGCGGGCAGGCGCATGCCGATGCGGAAATTCACACCCAGCGGTCGCGAGCCATTGCGGCAGGCCACGTAGACGACGTCTGCGCCGTCGAGCACCGACAGGATAATCGTTTCCTCGGGCAGCAGCGCGAGCGATTCCCAAAGCTTCACGAACTCGATGGTCAGATCGGTGCGCGCCAGGAAGGCATGGGCAAGGTCCATCACGTGCAGACCCAGGTGATAGGTCCCGTTCTCGAAGCGCGTCACCAGGCCGGCATGGACGAGCGTCGTGCATAGTCCGTGCACGCTGCTCTTGGGCAGGCCGAGAGCGCTTGTGAGCGCGACTAGCGACATCGGTTGCGGGGCTTCGGCGAGCATGTCCAGCAGATGCACCGCGCGGGCAACCGAGGGTACCGCTCTTTTCGGCGGCTGCGGCCCGTGCTCGGTCGCCAGTGCGGTCTTGCCGAAGGTGTGTTGCGGTGAAGGGATCTTGTCCATCGGGTGGCAATCGCAGTTCTGCGGCAGCGTTCAGTATAGTGAATACTATTCGATATACTGGACAAACAGCAAGGGCGGTGTATCTTTGCCGTACGCCCCATGCGGGGTCGCCCGGGCGCCAACGTCTTGCGGAGGGTCGGTCGATGAAGCTGAAGGACGCCGGATTGTTCCGGCAGCAATGTTATGTCGACGGCGCATGGGTTGCCGCCGACAATGGTTCCACGTTGGCTGTGACGAATCCGGCCGATGGCTCGCTCCTGGGGAGCGTGCCCAACGCCGGCGCGGCCGAGACGCGGCGGGCGATCGCCGCGGCCAACGCCGCATGGCCCGCGTGGCGGTCGCGAACCGCAAAGGACCGGGCGAGCATCTTGCGCCGCTGGTTCGAGCTGCTGCTCGAGCATCAGGACGATCTTGGCGCGTTGATGACTGCCGAGCAGGGCAAGCCGCTCGCCGAGGCCAAGGGCGAGATCGCCTACGCGGCGTCGTTCATCGAATGGTTCGCCGAAGAGGGCAAGCGCGTGTACGGCGACGTAATTCCGCCACCGCAATCCGACAAGCGGCTCGTCGTGATCAAGCAGCCGGTTGGCGTCTGTGCCGCGATCACGCCGTGGAATTTTCCGACGGCAATGATCACGCGCAAGGCCGGCCCCGCTCTTGCGGCAGGGTGCGTGATGGTGATCAAACCCGCGGGACTGACGCCATTTTCCGCGCTGGCATTGTGTGAACTGGCGGAACGGGCCGGCATCCCCAAGGGGGTGCTCAATGTCGTCACCGGCGACTCGGTCGCCATTGGCGGCGAAATGACTGGCAATCCCCTGGTGCGCAAGCTCACGTTCACCGGCTCGACCGAGGTCGGCAAGATCTTGATGCGGCAATGCGCGGGAACGGTGAAGAAGCTGTCGCTGGAGCTCGGCGGCAACGCGCCGTTCATCGTGTTCGACGATGCCGATCTGGACGCTGCGGCTGACGGCGCGATCGCATCCAAGTACCGCAATACCGGGCAGACCTGCGTTTGCGCCAACCGCATCCTGGTGCAGGACGGCGTATACGAGGCATTCGCAGTCAAGCTGACGGAAAAAGTGCGCGGCCTCAAGGTCGCCAATGGCATGACTCCCGGCGCGACCCAGGGCCCGCTGATTGACGACAATGCGCTCGCCAAGGTCGAGGAGCACGTCGCCGACGCCATTTCGCAAGGGGCGCGCGCGCTCACCGGTGGCAGGCGGCATGCGCTCGGCGGGACCTTCTACGAGCCGACGGTGCTGGCTGATGTGACGCCGGCAATGAAGCTCGCACGTGAGGAAACCTTCGGACCTGTGGCGCCGCTGTTCCGCTTTCGCACCGAAGACGAAGGGGTGGCGATGGCCAACGACACCGAATTCGGCCTCGCGTCGTATTTCTATGCGCGCGACATCGGACGTATCTGGCGCGTGGCGGAGGCGCTCGAATGCGGCATGGTCGGCATCAATACCGGAATCATCTCGAACGAAGTGGCGCCGTTCGGCGGCATGAAGCAGTCCGGTCTCGGACGCGAGGGGTCGAAGTACGGGATTGAAGAGTTTCTCGAAGTCAAGTATTTGTGCGTCGGTGGAATCGAACGTTAGCCACCCCGTAGCTACCACTGCGAAGGAGGAGCAAATGAACAGCAATCGCGCACGTGGAGCGCGCATCTTTTCGGTTACGGCTTCGGTGCTGGCGATCGCACTGGCGGCCGCAACCGCACCAGCCATGGCCCAGGACAAGCCGATCAAGATCGGCGTGGTCACGTTCTTATCCGGTGCCGCGGCGGGACCGTTCGGCGTGCCAGCGCGTAACGGTGCCGAGGTCGTCTCCGAGACGCTCAACGCCGGCAAGTTGCCGGCGCCGCACGCGACCGCCGGTTTCGGCGGCACGCCGATCGAAGTCGTATTCGTTGACGAAGCCGGCGGCACGACCAAGCAGGTCAACGAATATCGCAACCTCGTCCAGCGCGACAACGCCGACGTGGTGATCGGCTATATCTCGAGCGGCGATTGCCTGGCCATCGCGCCGCTCGCCGACGAGCTGAAGCGCCTGACGGTGTTCTTCGACTGTGGCACGCCGCGCATTTTCGAGGATGCCAGCTACAAGTACCTGTTTCGAACCGGGGCGACGGCGACGATGGACAACACCGCCGCGGCGCTGTACGTGACCGAAATGAAACCGGCGTTGAAGAAAGTCGCCGGCATCAATCAGAACTATGCCTGGGGCCAGGATTCGTGGAGCGACTTCGAAGCGGCGATGAAGGTGTTGAAGCCGGGCGTGGACATCGCGACCTCGCAGATGCCCAAGCTGCTCGCCGGTGAGTACGGCGCCGAGATCTCCGCGCTGCTGTCCAGCGGTGCGGACATCGTGCACTCGAGCTTCTGGGGCGGCGACGCCGAAGCGCTGATCCTGCAAGGTGCGCCGCGGGGCCTGTTCAAGAAAAGCACCGTCGTCATGACCGCCGGCGAGCCGACACTGGTACGGCTGGGCACGCAGGTCCCCGAAGGTACGGTCATCGGCGCTCGCGGGCCGTTCGACATGTTCGCGCCCGATACGGAGCTCAACCGCTGGTTCCGCAAGGCGTACGAAGACCGCTATTCCGTAGCCCCGAGCTACCCCGCGTACAAAATGGCACAGGCGATTTTGGGCGTGAAGGCCGCCTACGAAAAGGCGCAGGCGGCGAATAGCGGCAAGCGGCCGAGCCAGGAGCAGATCATCGCGGCGTTCGAGAATCTGAGTTTCGAGGCGCCCGGAGGCAAGGTCGACATGGCGCTGGGCAAGGGCCATCAGGCCGTGCAGGGCACCGCGTATGGCGTGACCAAGAACGTCGGCGGCAAGGTCACCGTCGCCAATGTCAAGCGCTTCGCGGCATCGCGAGTCACGCCCCCCGACGGAGTCAAGAGCGACGAGTGGATAAAGTCGGGATTCAAGACAGCGAAATGACGCGTTAGCGCATCGAGCGGCGGCGGATGTCTGTCGCCAAACGGAAGCGTTGTGTCGGGACGGCTCGCCGCCCCGACATGCGGAGGAGCTCTGTGTGACCGATCTCGTTTCCGTGCTGATCGATGGCGTCATCTACTCCTCGTATTTGTTCATCATCGCCGTGGGGCTGACGCTGATCTACGGCGTGATGAAGATCCTCAACATGGCGCATGGCAGCTTGTACGCACTGGGCGCCTATGTCGCGGCCACGATGGTCGGTGCGTGGTTCAACGCGGGTATGAATCCGTATGGCAGTCTCGCGCTGCTCGGCCTCGCCGCGTTGTTGGTGGGGGTTGTCGCGGGGCCGATCATCGAGCGCGGCCTGTTGCGCTTCATGTACGGCAGGGACGAGGTCGTCCTGATCCTCGTCACGTATTCAGTGTTTCTGATCCTCGAGGACGTGATCAAGCTGGTGTGGGGCGTGGAGTCCTATTCGGCCTATCAGCCTTACGGTCTGCTCGGCAATTTCAATGTCGGCGATCTTCCGTACACGGTGTACGACGCTTTGCTGGTCGTCGTCGCGCTCCTCGTCGGCGTCGTATTGACCTTCGTGTTGACGCGCACGCGGCAGGGCAAGCTGCTGCTTGCGGTGATCCATGACCGCGAGGTGAGCGCAGCGATGGGCATCAACGTCGAGCGCGTCTATCTGGTCACGTTTACGATTGGTACCATGCTCGCCGCACTGGGCGGCGCGCTCATCGCGCCCAAGGTGTCGGTGGTGCCCGCGATGGGGGTGGAGGTGATCGTGCTCGCCTTTGCCGTAGTGGTGATTGGCGGGCTTGGCAGCCTGCCGGGCGCTGCGCTCGGTGCCTTCATCGTCGGACTGGTACGGTCGGCCGCCGTGCACTACCTGCCCGAAGTGGAATTGTTCAGCATCTATCTCGTGATGGCGCTGGTGTTGATCGCCCGTCCTAAAGGCCTGTTCAGCGCGGCGGAGGCGCGCAAGATTTGACGCGCGATCGCGCGGCGTGGTGGCTGGGACTGGGACTGGTCGTCGTTCTCGCGGGAGGATGGTGGCTGCCGAGCTGGGCGCAAAGCCTCGTCATTCTCGCGCTGGGCAAGGGCATGGTGGTGCTCGGCTTGTTGCTGCTGATGCGCTGCGGCCTGGTTTCGTTCGGCCAGGGCCTTTACTACTGCCTCGGCGCGTACGCCGCGGTATCGGTCGCCAAGATCTTTCGCCTTCCCGACTCGCTGCTGACATCCGACGCCGTGCTAATGCCCCTGTTCGGTGGGGTAGTCGCGGGAGTGATCGCCTTCATCCTCGGGTTTCTGCTCGCCAATTATCGGAGCATCTTTTTTGCGATGCTGAGCCTCGCGTTCTCGATGATCCTCTACGGCCTGCTGATAAAGATGTCGGTGTTGGGCAGCAGCGACGGCTTCAACATTGCGTACGGTACCGCGGCCGGCGTCGCGCTACGACAGGGGACGCACCTCTACTCTCTGTACGCCGTGGCAGCGATTATCGTGTTTGTCGCCATGCTCGCGCTGAACGGATACCTTCGCTCACATCGCGGGCGACTCGGGCCGGCGATTCGGGACAACGAACTCCGTGTCGAATACATGGGGGCTTCGGTGCGGCGCATCGTGCATCTGAACTATGTGATTGCCGCCGTGCTGGCCGGCGTCGGCGGCGGTCTCGTCGCGCTGTCGATCGGCCATATCGATCCCGACCTCGCGTACTGGACGACCTCCGGCGAATTCGTGTTTGTCGCGATCCTGAGCGGCACTGCGAATGTCGCGGCGCCATTTGCCGGTTCGCTGCTGTTCGAATGGATCAAGAGCGTCGCGTATCAATACACACCCTACACATGGCAGATGGTACTGGGGATCGCCATGCTCCTCGTGATCATGTTCCTGCCGGCTGGCCTGTGGTCGCTCCTGGGTCGCCGGGGCAAGGGCGCCTGACATGCCGGCAATTCTGCAAACCGAAGGCCTCACCAAACGCTTCGGCGCGGTCACCGCGGCGGCCGACATCAATGTCAGCATCCACCCCGATACGGTTGTCGGCCTTATCGGTGGCAACGGCGCCGGGAAGACCACGTTCATCAATATGGTGACGGGCTATCTCAAGCCGGATGCTGGAACGATCCGCTATGCGGGCAGCAATATCACGCAACTCGTTCCGCGCAGCGTAACCCAACTCGGAATCTGCCGTTCGTTCCAGATCCCACAGCTGTTCGAAAGCCTCACCGTGCGCGAGAACCTGCTGGTTGCGCTGGGCGTGGTGGTGCTGCGCGGAAAGCACTGGGCATCCGGTGCGACGCTCGCGTCGGATCATGTGGAAGAAGCGGCAGACGGGGCGCTCGCGCGCTTCGGTCTCGACGACTATCGCGACATGCTCTCCGGCGTGCTGCCCGAAGGAGTACGCAAGCTGCTCGACATCGCGATGGCGATGGTAGTGAAACCAAGGATCCTGTTGCTCGACGAGCCCACCAGCGGAGTCAGCGCCGACGAGAAATTCGTCATCATGGACGCGGTGATGGCCGCGGTGCGCGCCGACCGCGTCACCATCCTGTTCGTCGAGCACGACATGGACATCGTGCGTCGCTACACGCAGCGCATCCTCGCGTTCTACGAGGGCCGCATCATTGCCGACGACACACCCGACACCGTGCTGGACGACGACGAGGTGCGCAAGTATGTGACCGGCACCCGTGATGCGCGGGTGACCGGAGGAGCCGCCAGCGATGCTGCGCGTTGACGGCCTCGACGTGTCGATCGGCTCGGTCGGCATTTTGCGCAACGTGAGCTTGAGCGTGCCGTCCGGCCGCTTCGCCGGATTGATCGGGCGCAACGGCGCGGGCAAGACTACGCTGATGCGCAGCATCATGGGGATTCTGCCGTGCCGGAACGGCGCGATCATCTTCGACGATAGGACGTTGACCACGCTGCCTATCCATGGCCGCGCGAGGTTGGGCATCGGATACATGCCCGAAGATCGCCGCCTGATCCCGGCGCTGACGGTCGAAGAGAACGTGCTTTTGCCCGCTTGGGCGACAAAGGTGGGCCATGTCGCGCAACGGTTAGCCAAGGTTTACCAGATCATTCCGGAAGCGGAAGCGTTCGCGCAGCGTAAAGGTTTGCAGCTCTCAGGGGGGCAGCAAAAGCTGGCTGCGCTCGCGCGGGCGTTGATGTGCGGCACCCGGTTGCTGCTGCTCGACGAGCCGTTCGAAGGCGTCGCGCCAGTCCTGCGTCAGCGGCTGGTCGAAGTGATCGCCCAACTCAAGCAGGAAGGCCTTTCGGTGATTTTGTCGGAGTCCGATCTGTCGCACTCCCGCGAAATGCTGGACAGCGTGTTCATGATCGATCGCGGCGAGGTGCACGAGGACGCGTCGCTGCGTGGGTGATCCATTCTCTTGCAATGACTTGATGGGAGTGCGCATTCATGAAGATCCGAGGAGCGGTGTTGCAGGCAATGGGCGCCGAGACCCCTTATGCGCGGTCGCGGCCGCTGGTGATCGAGGACGTGGACCTGGATCCGCCAGGAGCCGGCGAAGTGCTGGTGAAAATCGCTGCGGCGGGGTTGTGTCATTCCGACTTGTCGGTGATCAACGGCGACCGGCCGCGGCCGACGCCGATGTTGCTCGGCCACGAGGCCGCCGGTGTCGTCGAGGAAACTGGGGCCAGCGTTACCGATCTCCAAAAGGGCGATCACGTGGTGATGGTGTTCGTGCCCAGTTGCGGTCACTGCCTGCCGTGCGCGGAAGGGCGTCCCGCGCTGTGCGAACCGGGTGCTGCGGCCAATACGGCGGGGACACTGCTCTCTGGCGCGCGCCGCCTCTCCCGTCACGGACAGCCGATCCACCATCATCTCGGCTGCTCGGCATTCGCCGAGTACGCGACGGTGTCGCGGCGTTCGCTGGTCAAGATCGATCCCGCGCTGCCGCTCGATGAAGCAGCGCTATTCGGCTGCGCGGTGCTCACCGGTGTGGGTGCGGTTGTCAACACGGCGAAGGTCGCCGCTGGCCAGACCGTTGCGGTGATCGGTTTGGGCGGTGTGGGACTCGCCGCATTGATCGGCGCAGTGAGTGCGGGGGCGAGCCGCGTCGTGGCGATCGACCTCGCCGGCGACAAGCTCGCGCTGGCAAAAGGCCTGGGCGCTACCGACACCTTCAACGCGGGGTCCGATATCTGTGTCGACGAGGTCAAGGCGGCCACCGCCGGCGGCGTCGACTTCGCCTTCGAGCTCGCGGGATCGGTCAAGGCGATGGAGCTCGCGTACAAGATCACGCGGCGCGGCGGGACCACGGTCACCGCGGGCCTGCCTCCACCGACGCATATGCTCGCGATTCCGCAGGTCAACCTGGTCGCCGAGGAGCGCACGATCAAGGGCAGTTACATCGGCACTTGCGTCCCGGTGCGGGACTTGCCGCGCTATGTCGCGCTGTACCGCCAGGGGCGTTTGCCGGTCGATCGGCTGCTGACCGGACGATTGCGGCTCGACGAAATCAACTTGGGCTTTGATCGCTTGCGCGAGGGTAAGGCGGTGCGCCAGGTTGTCGTTTTCTAAAACGGTCATCGAGCGACGATGCCGTACTCGATGGGCTGTCCCGCGCAAGTATTCGATCCGCAGTGTTGGAGCCACTGGTCCGTTCACTGCTGTGACCAACGCATCCTCGGGGAGCGGCACGAAGAGCTTAACAGAGGCCGGCGGGCGCTGCCCGCCGGACGCGCTGTTACGCTGGCGCCGCTCGCTCGCCACGCAACCTATTGCAATCGCCCGTTGTCGTTCAAGTCGCGCATCGGCGCCTCCTCTTGCGCGGAGGCGGAGAGGGGCGAGCGGCAGTGCATCCATCGCCGCGATCGCTTCCAGCGCCGCCGCCAAGTTCTCGAGTGACTGGTCCAACACCGGCGCACCGCCCTTTGCCGGCTTGCCGTCCTGACGCATGGTTCCTTTCTTGAATCGTTTCCTGCGCATGCTGCATTTTCGTTCGTAGAACGTGGTAGAAAGGCGCCAGAGCGCCGCTCGTTGTTGCCGTGGTGTTGAACCAGTCGGGTAAGTGTTACTGCTCGCCTGAGGGCGCCGTAGCGACCCCAGTGGTAGAGTGCGAGCAACGAGAGACACCCTCTCGTTTGGTGCGGTTGGTTTGTTGCTCGCCCTGCGCCGCACGGCGCTTTCTTGGCGCCGCGATGGCGCGCCCCGGGGACGCGCTTGATCGCGAGAGTCATTGACCCAGGACTCAAGGAGCGCCGTTAAGGCGCGTCGTTACTGTTCGATCCGTTTCGCGGATCACTCGTTGGGAGGCGTTGCACCTCCCGGCTTGCTGACGCGTGGCGGCCGCTCCAGGCGGCCGTCACGCACATCGGAACCCTCCGTCACGCGACCCAATGCCCTTGAAAGGCGCGCCGATCGTGGTATGCGCGTGTACGTCACTGCGGGGGCCCGCAGTAACGACGCGCGCAGCGTGCGAGCGCGGGTGCGTGAGCGCAGCGGCCGAACGCCACCTCGCGCCCGGCGAGCTCGATGGCTCGCCTCACGCGAGCGGCGTCAAGCCGCGCGCATCACACCGCTTGTGTGGCGGCGCTTTTGGGGTCGTGCTCAGATGGCGGGCGAGCGCCTGCGATCTCTGCGGGCGCTACCGCATCGACGGTGACGAGCGTCGTGGCAGCGCTCAAGGCGCACACCACGACGCTAGACGTACCGACCCTGCGTCGAGCGCAGAACCGATACGTCGCTCCGGACGTCTGGCGTCCGTGATCGGGCAACAAACGACGTCGCCCGATCGCTTCCGATGAACCAGGCGCCCACTCAACGCGGGCACCCGGCCATCCCGTTGCGGGATGTTGCCTCGCAGATCGTCTCAGCGACGTCTGCGCTACCGTCGCCAATCTCCGGCGACTCTCCGTTCGATCGTCATGGCGACGATCATTACTCTCTCTGGGGCGGCCCTGACTTCAGCACGGGACCGCGGCGTGCGAAAAAGCCTTATGTATGTCGTCGTTCGTTGTCCGCTGACGACACGTTCCTCCGATGATGCACGGGGATGAGCTTGCTGACAACCCAAAATGCCCGTAAATATAGATGGCTTTCGCCACCGGGTGAGCTCGGCTATGGTACGTGACGTTCCTTCAGTGGCAGAGTGTCCCCGCAGGCGCGGCGAACAGAAATCGACTAATTGACTTATTTCCGCTGATCGTGCCTACCGTGTAGCTCCACGTGGCTGCGTTGCCACTGGCAAACATGAGGCTGGCGCCGCCCACAGTTGTCGCCGTAGGCGGCGGCCCGAACGGAAGCGTGTAAAACGCCGGGCCGGTGAATCGCAACAGCGATCCGGTGTACGTGCTAGGCGCACTTGGCGCCATCAGGGACACGAGCCACATAGGCGAGCCATCGATATCGTACGTGTACCAGGTGGCGTAAATCTGACTTCCTTGGTGAGTCAAGTTGATGCCCCAGCCGGGCTCCGCCGAGTCCCACCATAGGTCTTGGTAATTGGTTGCGTCGGCGAAGTCGGGGGCTGCAGCGTACGTGCAAATCGGCTCTGGCCCGAATCGATATCGCGTGATTGTTTTCGTTTGCGCGACGTTGTCAACTGTGTATGAGAAGCTGCCACTGCTTGCGTCCGTGAAGGCGATCATTGCTGTCCCGACTACGCTGCCTAGAGGCATAGGAGCGAACGGACTGCTTTCGAAAGAGGGCCCACGAAACCGAACGATATCGCCCCCGAACACACCAGATGGACCTTTCGATGCGAGCGTTGAAAGCCAGGCCGGTCGGCCCGCGGAATCGTACGTGTACCAAGTGACATAGATTTGGTCGCCTTGGTGCGCCACGTTTAAACCCCAGCCCGGCTCGCTTGTGTTCCACCACAGACCTTGATAGTTGTCATGTGCAGATGGCGGAGCTCCTACATCAAGGGATGCCGTGATGAGGACCGCTGCTTGTATCCAGCCGTTTGGGCCCAAAACCCAACCTAGAGACGGGTAACCCGAATCGGGTTGCGCCGTAAACCGAACGGCATACGTTCCCGGCGACAGTGGCGGCAGCGTCGTCGATATCTCCGGGATTAGGTTGAACGGAAAACAGATGAGGCCCGGAATCGTGCCATATGTCGAATCAATATAAACGGTCTGCGCCACAACACGCGTTGTCAGACTTGTTACGCACGCACCGCTCGGCCATCCCGATCGTACAACGGCGAGCACGCCAACTTGATCGTTGGAAGTTGGGACCGAGGGCGAAAACTGGAGACAACCTCCCGGAAAGTTGCATGTCGGCGTCACGAAGTCGTACGCCACCACTGCGCTAGGCCGCATGGCTGCCGCGACGAGCGCAACAAGCACCAAGAAGGCGAAGAAATATGATCGCACCATGACACCCCCTCGCAGTGGCAGCGGTGGCATTTGCATTACGGCAACCGTACGAGCCAAACAGTACGTCCTGTCACATCGACCTGCCCGGTGGAATAGAAAAGGTTCCGAACAGCTGCTTCAACGGCGGCTGGTGAACCCAGTGTTTGTGTTTCCGCCAAGTATGCAGCAACGCCAGCGATGTGCGGAGCCGCCATCGACGTTCCACCGAAAAAGATATAGTTGTTGTACGTAACGAACTGACTCTGCCATGTTGCAGAGTTGCTCGCGTTCCATGGCGTTAATGGGCCCCAGGTTGCGTAGATGTCTTTCGCCGGCGCCCATACCTCGACGCACGGACCCCAATTGGATCCCGGCTGATACGCAGCGTAGTCGCTGACGAACCCGCCGTTGTCTGGTGTAACCGGCTGGCCGTATTTGTCGATCCCGCCCACAATCATTATACCGTCATCTGTGTGTTGGCTGCCTGACCAATTGAAGGTGTAGTGGCAGGCATTGTCAAAATTGTTGCCTGCCGACTGGACAACAAACGCTCCGCTATAGATATACGATCCGAACACCGGCGTAGCGAGATTAAGCATCTTACTGAATAGAACCGCTCCCGGCTGGAACGATGGGTCATTGATCGAGATGTTGACGATGCCTACGTGGTACGGGTCGTTCGTCACCAGATCCCACTTCGCATAGTCCATGCCGGTTGCAATCGAGGAGACGGCGAGCGAAAGCGGGTCCGAACAGATGGCGGGACTTGCGTCGTTCGGCAGAATATCTACCGAAATCAGCTTTGCGTTTGCGTCGACTCCAGCGGATCCCTTGTTGCCATAAGCGGCCGAGATGATTCCTGCGACATGCGTGGCATGTGGATAGCACCCGACGACCGCCCTGCCTGGACAACCCGAATTATTTGTCCCGCATGAAGCGTTGACACGGGACGCCACGTTCAGCAAATCCTCGTGCCAGGCCACACCGCCGTCAATCACGTAAACGCGGATGCTACCGCTGCTAACCTTTCCATTTACGGCGACGCGGCCCCACGATGATGTTTCTGTGTAGGGAGGCTGACTTGAAGCATATGTGATGTCGTTCCAGAGCGGATTGCTGCTGAACGATACCTGCCAATCCTCCGTGACCGCGGTTACCCTTGCATCCGTGCGGAGCGAGGCGACTTGGTCGGACGTCAGATATGCCGTCACACTGTTGCCTACCCAGCTCGTCATGTCCCAATGAAGGAACCCGAATTGCCCCTCGAGTGCCGCGACGAGATTCTGGACATTCGCGGGGTGACGTTGGTCAAAGCGCGCTTGGATGGCAAGACTCACAGTGCTGGGATATGGTTTCGCGGCGTCTGCCGTAAGGTCCACGATGTATCGTATGCGGCCGGTCTCGTCGGCGATTGGCTCCTTGCCATGACTTACAGCAGTGTCTAGCGGCGCCAAGGCGTTTGCGCCTTGCGCAAGAGTCCATACGGCAGCTACCATGATCGCAAGCAAGCTTCGCTTCATTGAATTCTCCCCAAGTCCAAAGTCGTTTGTGCGCGGGCGCCGGCTTCGCAACCGCCCACGGTATTCAGCGCGCAGGTGTTATGTTCATGCCGCTACCGGTGCGACAGTCAAGGTCGCACCGGGCATCGCATTGACGCAAATCAATGCGCGCCGTCGCATATCTAGCCGACGCTGTGACCTGACGCACCATTATCTCTGATGGCCGCGACAATCCGTCGCGCGCTAATTGCTGCCGTCGGGGCAGGAAGCGTTATTCGTTCAGCAAGCTTCGATGACGCAATTTGCGCGGACGGAATGCGTACTCGTACCGCTATTCGCGCCGCACGACGCTAGGCGTATCGATCTGCGTCGAGCGCGGAACCGACACGTCGCTCCGGACGTTTGGCGTCCGTGATCGGCAACGAACGACGTCGGCCGATCGCTTCCAATGAACCAGCCGCCCAGGGGACGCGGACGCCGGGCCATCCCGTTGCAGGATGTTGCCTCGGAGATCGTCTCCGACGGGCTGCCGCTACTGTCACCGCATCAATCTCCGGCGACTCTCCGTTCGATCGTCATGGCGACGATCATCACTCTCTGCGGCGGCCCTGACCTCAGCACGCGGCCGCTGCGTGCGAACAAACCTTCTGTATGCCGTCAGTCGTTGTCTCCACTGACGGCATATTAGTCCGATGATGCCAGCCTGGGTCGGCGCCCACAACCCGAAAAGAGCGCGAAAAACGGGGAGCTTTCGCGGCCAGGTGAACGCGTCCATGGTACGCGACTTGCTGGCGGGTCTCGAGACACTACATTTGTCCGATGTCGCAGTCCCTCGAATCAGGAAGATTCTGGCTTGCGCCGGGTGAGGCGGACGACTATCGCCAAGCCGCAGCGCACCTTCTGCGACGTAGCTCCGTATGTCAGAACTCTCGCGCCATGCGTACAACGCGTGAACGCTACGTCCGCACGCTTCGCGACATGCCGTGGTCGCTTGTGCCGCGAATGTGCCTTGACGCTACTGGATTGGTATACGGCAAGCCGGTCGCAGGTTCAAATCCGCGACGAGCAGACGAACACATTTGCGATCTGGCCATTTCGCCGGGAGCAATCTGATATCTCGCTCTCAATCATTTCGATCCGGCGTTCGACGTCGTCGGAATCTTGCGAGTACAGGATCAGCGCCATGCAGTTGCCGAGGTAATCGCGGCGCATGTCACGGAATCGATATGCGGGCGCGCGATGACGAAGGTTGATGGGGCATTGGACTTCCGAATCGATAAGAGGCGGGCGACAACGAGGTCATCTTGAATTGATGCTCGCGATAGGCTGCAATCCGCCAATACCCACCATTGTGGTACTCGTACGAACACTGCGTCGCGACGACAAATGGGTGTCCGGAAGTTTGTGTCATCGAGATTTTTCTTTCGCCACTCGACCGGCGACATGTCCCGTTGTCGCAGCATCGCCCGCCGGCATTGTTGTCGCCGCAGTCTTTTCTTTGCTGATTGCTGACTTGCCCGGACTAGCACAAGTCTTGGTTGGCACCTTCGCCTTTACTGGCCTTTTGCCCGCTGTCGTCTTCTTGGTGGCGTCAGTCTTCCCGGCCATGGGTGGCTTGCGATTCGTCGTGGTAGCGACCTTGACTGCCGCTTCGGCCATCTTGGTTGCCGTCGACTTATGGCGATGGGTGGTTGGTTTCTTCGCCGGAGCGACATCAGCCATTTCGATGCCAAATACGTCAGCCAAACGGGCATCATCGAGTACCTTGCCGACAGGCGCGCCGCTTTTTGTTTTCGGCAGGCCAGCGCCTGCCCGCGTGACGAGGTCCTTGCCATTGACGCGGCGCAGAGTGAACAGCAATTCAGGTTGTTCATCAAGGCGCGCGCCCACACCATAGAGCACGGCAGCGACGTGCTTGCACATGGAAGCCCAGTCCGGACAACTGCAACTGAATTGAATTTCCTTCGGCCCGGGGAAGAGCCCGGTCTTCGGTTTACAGATGCGTTCCATCACGGCCTTGGAAAGCCGTCCTTGTAGAAGCTCGACCAGCGTATCGATCGAGTCTGCGCAGTCGGCGCTGATGGACTGCCACTGCGTGCCGGGAACAGCGATGACACTGACGGCGACCTTGTACAGGCTCGACCCCACTACTTGTGCCTTCACTTGGCCTTCCGTGATCTTGAGATCGATTACCGAACCGTTGCGCACGTAGGTACGCCCCCGCGGCAAACGGTTGGCAAAGTCGCTGTAACGCTCCAGGTTGTCGCACCATGCCTTGCCCCAGAAAGTCTTGGCGATGGCACCACGAGAAGCCGTCACCGGCGACAGGTTGGAGCCCTTCTTGTTTGCCTTGGCGGCCGCCTTTTCAGCTTTCTTGCGACGCTCAGCGGCCGAGACATAGGCCTTCCAGCCATAGAAGGTCATCTGATTTCTCCCTTACGATCAGCTTTCCTGCGCAGCACGAATGTCGAGCTTTACCAAATCGAGTAGCTCGCGGTCGCTCATCTCGGTGAGCAGTAATTCCGCGCCGCCCTCCAGCACATCCCTGACGAGTTCCTGCTTTGATTCGATCAACTGGTCGATGCGGTCTTCGATGGTGCCGCGGCAGACGAACTTGTGTACCAGCACATTGCGCTGCTGGCCAATGCGAAACGCACGATCGGTAGCCTGATTTTCCACGGCGGGATTCCACCAGCGGTCGAAGTGTATAACGTGCGAGGCGGCCGTAAGGTTAAGTCCGGCTCCGCCGGCCTTGAGGGAGAGCACGAAGAAGGGCGTCAGTTCGTCTTCCTGAAACTGCCTGACCAGCTCACGGCGCTTCGCCACCGGAGTACCACCGTGCAACACCAGACCTTCGCGACCGAAGATGACGCCAAGAAAGGACGCCAGCGGCTCAGTCATTTCGCGGAATTGGGTGAACACGAGTACTTTTTCTTGCTTGGCGGCGATAACCTCGGCGAGCTCGCTCAGGCGCGCGAACTTGCCGCTGTCTGCCGCGCGCCAGGCCGCATCGCCCAGCCATTGCGAAGGATGATTGCAAATCTGCTTCAAGCGCATGAGGAAGGAAAGCACCACGCCCTTGCGACCAATCCCTTCGGCATCTTCCAGTGCGGCGGCCAGTTCTTCGACCGCGCTCTGATACAGCGCTGCCTGCGGCGGGCTAAGATGGCACCAGGCCTTGAGTTCGCTCTTGTCTGGCAGGTCGGCGATGACTCGCTTGTCGGTTTTCAATCGCCGCAGGATGTAAGGGCGTACCAAAGAACGCAACGGACCGAAGTGTTCAGCCTTGGCCAATCGTTTGGTAAAGCTGGCAAAAACTTTCTCCGTGCCCAGGAGACCGGGATGGGTGAAGTCGAATATCGACCACAGATCGGAAAGCCTGTTCTCTACGGGTGTGCCGGTTAGCGCAATACGCGACTGCGCGTTTAGCTTCTTCACTTGGCGCGTCTGCTTCGCGCCGGGATTCTTGATTGCCTGAGCTTCGTCCAGCACGGCCACGCGCCACTGCACGTCTTGCAGGCAGGGCAAGCGCGGCAGAGTACCGTAGGTGGTTACGACGAGATCGATACCACTCAATCGCTCCGCATCCAACGCTTGCAACTCAACCGCCCGCAGCTCCGACGGATGCGCGATCAGCAGTCGCAGGCCGGGGGAGAAACGCTCGGCTTCTGCGGCCCAGTTAGCCAATAGCGACGCCGGAGCGACCAGCAGGCTAGGGCGGGACTCCTTGTGTTCGCGCTTGAGTATCAGCAGCAGCGCGAGCACTTGGATGGTCTTGCCAAGGCCCATGTCATCAGCGAGACACGCCCCCAGCCCTAATCGAGCGAGCAAATACATCCAGCGAACGCCGGTCTGTTGGTAGGGCCGCAATGTGCCCTCGAGCTCTGGCCCGGGGCTGACCTGCGCAAGACCGTCTGGCTGACGCAGCCCCTGTAGGATTTCGGCGAGCCAAGGGCCGGCAACCAGCTGCGACCACTCGGCATCGGCGGACTCGTCCGCGTCATCGAGCGAGGCCCCCGCCACCTGACGCAACGCCTCCCCAAAGGGCAGACCATTTGCGGCCGCTGTCTTTTCGATGGCCTGGAATCGCTCGAGCATGCGGCCCAGCTTCTGCCGGTCCACTTCGACCCAACGCCCCCGGATGAACTGCAGGCCATTGCCACCGGAGAGCAGTGCCTTGATCTCGGTGGCACTGAGCCGCTCGCCATCAAGCGTGACCTCCATGCTGAAGTCCAGCAGTGCGTCTTTCCCCAACAACGAAGGCGGTTTCGCGCCCACGCTGGCCTTGACCAGCGGGCGGGCGGGACGACCTGCCCGCCACGTGCCCGGCATACGCACGATGATGCCGGCAGCCTCGAGCTTGGGCACGTCTGTGAGGAACTGATATGCGTCCGCCGGTAGCCAGCGCAGTGGGTGATAGATGTCGCGAGAATCAACCATGGCGCGCAGCCAGGCGCATTGCTCCGCCGCGCGCTGAACTGGCATCAGCAGGGAGAGGAGCCGCGCCTGGCTTTTGCCATCGGAAAACTCAGCCAGCGCCTGCGATAGCGGCATATGCTGGGCCTTGCCGTGCGCCGACACCCGCGAGGTGTAGGTGGCGAGAAATGCGAACGGCGCTTCCGGGTCTTTGCGATTGTCTGCAAGATTGAAATGGACCCGGCCAACCAGATTCCAGACCGGATGACGCGTCTTGAGAAATTCCTGGAGCGAGCTTTTCGATGCGACAAGTTCGTCGCCCAAGGCGTTATCGACATCGGTCCAAAGCGTGGTAAGCACTTCCGTCGTCAGATACTCCACGCCAGCCATCGGAGGCGCGTCGGCGATTAGGGCATCGAGAGCCCTGTTGTCGGGCGTGGCGATGGCGTCACCCTCCGGCGTGGCGCACAGCGCTGTCATATAACGCGTGGCAAGATCACGCCACCAGGCCCAAGAGGGTGGCAGAATGCTGCCGACTTCAGCCGCCCCAAGTTGCAGCAGGCCATGCCCGGAACCAAGGGCGAAGGCATTGGTGAGACGCTGGGCAAGCGCGGCGGGCAAGGATGGTGCGTCAGAATCCAACACCAGCAAGAGGTGGCCGCGCGGCGTTACCAGTGGTGCGAGGAATTCGGCGTCAGCAATTGTCATGCCCGGGCATTCTACTGGATGCAACCTTTGCTGGACGCTGCTCCGTCGAAGGTGAACCCCTCCTTTTTCTTCGTTACTGGATGCCATTTACATTCTGGCAATCTAAGTCTCCATCCCATTGCGAACTGAACGCAGGCGGCGACTCCGGCGCTGATTTCCATTAATGACGGCAGTACTAATCATTGACACTACTAATGCGACACATTACTATATGTCGTGATCCGCTCATTCGCCGACAAGCTCACCGCAGCGGTATTCGATGGCCACCGGGTCCGAGCGTTCGCTCCGCATGTGCAGGACGTGGCACGGCGCAAGCTCAAGGCGATCGACG
Source organism: Casimicrobiaceae bacterium (assembly GCA_036395475.1). Lineage (GTDB taxonomy): Bacteria > Pseudomonadota > Gammaproteobacteria > Burkholderiales > Casimicrobiaceae > PALSA-1003. Next base: position 22,886 of record DASWDF010000229.1, on the reverse strand, counting down.
CGGCAAAAGCAATCGAGGATCTGCGCGTCCCGCCCGGTAACCGATTGGAAAAACTGTCGGGAGACCGGAAAGGGCAGTGGAGCATCCGCATCAACAACCAATGGCGTGCATGTTTTCGTTGGGAAAGCGGCGACGCACATGATGTAGGGATTACGGACTATCACTAACGAGAGAGCCATGACTATTCGACGCGACGAACTCAGGAAGACCGACTTCTCCGATGTCTCGAGCGGCAAGCGTCTCGCTCCAGTGCATCCGGGCGACGTGCTGCTCAAGGACTTTATTGAGCCGATGGGGATTTCTCGCTATCGTGTGGCCAAGAACATCCATGTGCCACAACGTCGGATCGACTTGATATGTCGTGGCGAGGCGGCTGTGTCGGCGGAAATGGCGTTGCGCCTTGGGCGTCTGTTCGGCACGACACCGGAATTCTGGATCAACCTGCAGGCGCAATACGATCTGGAAGTGGCTGCGCGTGTGGCGGGGAAAGCGATTGCTAGGGCAGTCGTTCCGCTGGCGGCCTGACCGCGCCGCGGCAGGGGTACCGGCAGCTTACACGTGGGTGGCCAATTCCTGGCAAGCGGTTATAAGCATTGCAAAGGCAGTGTAGGTTCTCTGGGGCTCCCGTCGGCGCGTCGAACACCTCAGTGCGATCACTAGGAGAAGCCTAAAGATGTCCTTCACCTATCAGAGGCAATATCGCGGAAAAATCGAAGCCGTGCTGCTCGATTGGGCCGGGACTACTATGGACTACGGATGCATGGCGCCGGCCGTGGTGTTCGTGGAGGTTTATAAGCGCCAGGGCGTGCCGATCACGATGGAGGAGGCGCGCGCGCCGATGGGAGCGCACAAGCGCGTCCACATCGAGAAGATAGGGCAGCTCGACGCGGTCCGGGAGCGGTGGCAAAAGGCGCATGGCAGGCTGCCGAACGACGCCGATGTCGACCGCATGTTCGCCGAATTCGTGCCGCTGCAGCTCGATTGCCTGTCGCAGTATTCCGTGATGATCCCGGGCGCGCTCGAGGCTGCGGCCGCGATGCGCAGACGCGGCATGAAGATCGGCTCGACCACCGGCTATCTCCGCGAGATGATGGAGATCAACCTGAGGGATGCCAAGCGTCAGGGCTACGAGCCGGACTCCACGGTCTGCGCGAGCGACGTGCCCGCGGGCCGTCCCTACCCGTACATGTGCCTGCAGAACGTCATCAATCTTCAGGTCTCGCCGGTGGCGGCTTGCGTCAAGATCGACGACACCGTCCCGGGCATCGAGGAGGGATTGAACGCCGGGATGTGGACGATCGGTCTCGCGCTCTCGGGCAACGAGATCGGTCTTCCCCTCGATGAGATCCGCAAGCTCGATCCCGCCGAGCTTGCGCGGCGCCGCACCCGCGCCTACACACGGATGCACCAGGCCGGCGCCCATTACGTGGTCGACAGCATCGCCGACGTAATGCCCTGCCTCGACGCAATAGAGGAGAACATGGCGCGCGGCGAGCGACCCTGACAGTACTCGAGCTCAACGACATCAACACGATGAAAACGTGGTCGGATGCACCTTGCCGGCGATCCGACGGTATCGTTCTCGCAGCAGCGAGTGCAATCGCGCAAGTGCCAAGAAGGGTTACGCACCATGACCAAGGCTTTCCAAAAAGCCGCATTGGCTTGCTCGCTGGCGACGTTCTTGGCTGCTGGGTTTGCGCAGGAGAAACAACAGGCGCCAGAAGGCGCCTCCTTGCCCGCCGACGATCCTTTTCCCGCGTTTCCGCCCACACCAGCCAGGAAAGCTCCAAACTCTTCGCCCGACCTGCCGAAACTGGTCGTCGGAGAACGTTGGTTCTATCGGCTGTCACCGCATCGCATGAATGCCTGTAACCCCAGCGGCGCTTCCACTTTCTCCGTCGTCGTGCAAAGCGTGGGGGATGATGGCGTAACGCTCAAACGTGGTAGTCGCGAGATTCGGCTCAACTCCAGCTTGGGGGAGCTACAGGAAGTCAATAGCACTCGCAACGTTCAGGACACGTTCAATTTTCCGATAGTGCCAGGGAAGAAATGGGAACAGCGGATGCTCGTAAATTCGCAAATCAACGGTCCACTGCGAACGGACTTGACGTGCGAGCACGGACCTTTGGAAAAGGTATCAGTGCCCGCCGGAGAATTCGAAGCATACCGATTTGTCTGCAAGGGGCAGTGGACCAATTTGACCTTCGGCAATTCCGACTCCGCCACCTACACTTACTGGTACTCACCCGAGGTCAAGAACTTCGTGAAGATTGAAGTGCTGACTTGGTTTCGGGGGAGCTATTGTGCAGACCACGAAACCGTGTTGTTGAAGTTCACGCAGCCGTGATGAAACGCCTCACCGTCAGTCACTGGCATTGCGCAGTCATGTTCTCGATGCCAGGCGGGGCCTCGACCCGTTCCCGCTACAATTCGTCACATCAACGATTCGCGCGGCGACCGGCCTAAGAACATCGCGGCAAGCTCACACCTATGAACGGCGCGCTTGACCTCCCCGAATGGGACCCTCGGTTGTCGGTCGGCGATGACTATATCGACGCGCAGCACGCGATGCTGTTCTATCTCATTGTCCAGCTAAAGGAAGCGCTCGCATCCAATGGCGTCCTAGATCGCTTACTCAAGATCCTCGACGAGGTGAAGAAGTACGCCACTTTTCATTTCGCGAGCGAAGAAAATTACATGGCCGACGTCGATTATCCAGATCGGCATGAGCACGCGCGAATTCATACACGAATGCTCGTGGAGCTCTGCGGCCACATCCGGGACGTCGAGACCGACGGGCAATTCGGACATGCGGCGCTTCGTTTCGTCGAGAACTGGCTCAATCACCACGTCGCTCGCGAAGATCAGAAGTTCGCGAAATACGCGCAAGGCGGCGCACCAGGCACGATCTGAGGCGGCCACCCGCGACACGACCTGGCGGTTTCACGCACTATTTCGGTCAATTCAGTCCGGCTTCTCACCAAGTCGTCGTCGGTCGACTTGTCAGCGCGCCGAGGGCCTTTTAGTCTTGGGTCGGGCGCGAAGGCTTTAATAATGTACTTCTCTTTCATCGTAGCTCCATCATCATAATGTCCCGCACCGGATTCGCGCATCTCCCACTGCACGGCGGCAAGGCGCCGCGCTATCTCTTCGAGCGAATGGTTCCGCTGTCGCGCGAAATCGTGGTGTTTCTCGTGGGCGAGTTCGGTCGGCAGGAAGTGCTGCGGCGCCTCTCCGACCCGTACTGGTTCCAGGCGTTCGGTTGCGTGCTCGGCTTCGACTGGCATTCGAGCGGACTCACGACGACCGTCTGCGGTGCGCTGAAGGAGGGGCTGCGCGGGCTTGAGAAAGATCTTGGAATCTTCGTCGCGGGCGGCAAGGGGGCAACGTCTCGCAAGACACCGGCCGAGATCACGGCCACGTGCGATGGCATCGGGCGGGATCCCGACGCGCTCGTGTACGCCAGTCGCATCTCGGCGAAAGTGGACAGTGCCGCGGTACAGGACGGCTACCAGCTCTACCATCACACGTTCGTCTTCACGGCGGAAGGCCAGTGGTGCATCGTGCAACAGGGGATGAACGATGCGACGTCGATGGCACGCCGCTATCATTGGCTCTCGGACAGCGTGACCGATTACGTCAGTGAGCCGCACGCCGCGATCTGCTGCGATACGACCGCGCAGACGTTGAACCTGGTGGCGGCGGAAAGCTCCGACGTGCGATCCACTTCCGCCATGCTCGCCGCGCAGAAGCCGGAGGTGACGCTCGAGACGCTGGGCCATCTGCCGCTGCTCGAGATGCCGCGACGTCATCACGTCGACACGACGGACATCAACCCGCGTTACCTGGAGAAGATCCTGTTGCGCACCTACGAGGCCGCGCCCGCCGATTTCGAGTCGCTGCTGTCGATCGAAGGCGTAGGGGCGAAGACGCTGCGCGCGCTCGCGCTCAGCTCCGAGCTGATCTATGGCACGCACGCAAGCTGGAAGGACCCGGCGCGCTTTTCGTTCGCGCACGGCGGCAAGGATGGGACGCCATTTCCCGTCGATTGCGAGACCTATGACGGGACGATCGAGGTGATGCGGCACGCTCTGAACGGCGCGCACATCGATCGCGCCGAGAAGGTGCGGGCGTTCCGCAGATTGGCTGAGTTCTCGGATCCTGGCGCTGCGGCCGCGCTATCGCATCCGTAGCTGGCTCGAAAAGGCCCAGCCGCAGCGAAAGCGCGGTTTCTCGAGCCGCGGCTTGGTCCGCTTGAAAAATTGACGCGGGGATGTCGATTCGCCACGCGGCCGATCGACTATGGAAGTACACCCCATGACGTTCGGGGCCCGTACCCCGTTTGTTTTCAAGGAGAAATCGCAATGCGATTCATGATGATGGTCAAAGCCGACAAGGACTACGAAGCGGGGCTTCCTCCGAAGCCCGAACTGATCGCCGCGATCGGGAAGCTCTCCCAGGACATGGCCAAAGCCGGCGTGCTGCTCGACACCGGAGGCCTACTTCCCAGCTCGAGAGGCGCCCGAGTCCGCGTTTCCGGAGGGAAGCTGTCCGTCATCGACGGACCGTTTACCGAGACGAAGGAGCTCGTCGGCGGCTATGCGATCGTTCAGGCGAAGTCGCGCGAAGAGGCGATCGAGCTCGGCAAGCAGTTCATGGAGTTGCACGCGAAGGTCCTCGGACCCTCGTACAACGGCGAATGCGAGGTCCGCCAGCTGTTCGATGGCGCGGACTGCGCTCCGGCGAGGTGAACGATCATGCGCGCACTCAAGGTGCTTGCAATTGCAGTCGTCGTCTTGATCGGCGGCGTTCTCGTCGTCGCTGCGACCAGACCGGATACGTTTGAAGTTCGGCGAACGGCGAGCATCAAAGCGCCGCCGGAGCGCATCTTTCCTCTCATCAACGACCTGCACGCCTTCAACACGTGGAACCCCTACGAGAAAAAGGATCCCGACATCAAGGGCAGCTACGGCGGTACCTCAGAAGGCAAGGGCGCAGTTTACGCGTTCCAAGGCAACACGGATGTGGGAAAGGGCCGCATCGAGATCGTCGAGTCGTCGCCTGCGTCCAAGGTCACGATGAATCTGGTGATGCTCGAGCCGTTCGAGGCCAGCAATGTCGTCGAGTTCGCGCTGGAACCGAACGCCGACGCGACGAATGTCACGTGGGCGATGCATGGCCGCTGCCCGTACGTCGGGAAAATCGTTCACATGTTCTTCGACATGGACAGCATCGTCGGCCGCGACTTCGAGGCGGGCCTCGCCGGCTTGAAGGCGATCGTCGAACATCCGGAAATGGCAGCCAGGATGAACTGATCCCGGCCTTACGTGTCGCGACGCCGCCACCGTGCGGCGTCGCCGCCGCTCAATCCATCGTGATGTTAGACTGCTTGATGAGGCGGGCGTACTTCGCGAGTTGCTCGCGTGTGGCGACTCCAAGCTCCTGCGCCGACGTGCCGCGGGTCGTGAGTCCCTGCGCTGCCAGCTTGTCGCGCACCTCCGGATCGGCGAGCGCCTTCACGATCTCGGCGTTAAGGCGCGCGACGATTTCCTTCGGCGTGCCCGCCGGCGCCATGATCGTGAACCACGAGTTGAACTCGAAGCCCGGCAATCCGGACTCGGCAACCGTGGGTACGTCGCCGAACGCCGGCAAACGCGCAGGCGTCGTCACGCCGATCAGCCTGAGCTTGCCGCCACGCACGAGCGAGGCGACGGTCGCGAGTCCCTGGAACCCCACCTGAACTTGACCGCTTGCAATGTCGACTGCGGCCTGCGTTGCACCCTTGTAAGGCACGTGCGTGAGGCTGATGCCGGCAGTGTGCGCGAACAACGCCATCGCGATGTGCTGGGGACTGCCATTGCCACCGGACGCATAGAAGATCTTGCCGGGATTTGCTTTGGCGGCTGCGATCAGATCCGCTGCGCTCTTGTACGGCGAGTCGTTGCTCGCGACGAGCCCCCATTCCACCGTCGCCACGAGCGACACGGGCTCGAAGTCCTTCAGGATGTCCCACGGCATCCTGGCATAGAGGTTCGGCAGCATCGTCATGATGCTGTCGTTGAACCCGCCGATCGTGTAGCCGTCGGGCGCGGCCTTCGCGACGCGTTCGGCGCCGATCAGGCCTGCCGCGCCGGGCTGGTTTTCGATGACGATCTGCTGCCCCATGTTGATCGACATTCGCTGCGTGACGATGCGCGCGGCATTGTCGACCGCGCTCGCGGCGGCGAGCGGGACGATCATCGTAATCGGCCTGCTCGGATAATTCGACTGGGCGGATGCGCAAAGCGCCAGTGTGCAGAGCGTGAGCGCGACAATTGCTCGACCGACTCGGTGCATGGATCCTCTCCTCGGGTCAGGACAGTCGCGCCGTGCGGAGCTCGGCCGCGAGATCGTTCAGCTTGCGCACGAGCTCCGGCGCGAGCGGAATGCCGTCGCGCTCGTAGGCAATGCGCTTCGCGTGGCTCTGCTCGCCGGGAAGCCGGATGCGATCCACATCGGGCAGACGCCGCGAGTTGCGCAGCGCCCCGATCAACGCATCGACTTTCCGCTTGAAGGCGTCGACGTCGGAGAATGCCTCGATCGAGATCGCGACGATCGCCTGTCCCGTGTTGGTCGGCGTGCGGTCGTCCTTGTTGAAGTCGATCGTATCCGGACCGTTCGCCGCCCCGTTGAGAGTTCCGGCGAGCAGACCGAAAACGAGCGCAAGTCCGTAGCCCTTGTAGCCGCCGATCGGCAGCAGGAAGCCTTCGTCGGCGCGCAGCGGATCGGTTAAGGGTTTGCCCTGCCGATCGATCATCCAACCCTCGGGCATCGGCTCACCGCGTTGCGCCTTCGTCTTCACCTTGCCGTACGCCGCGACCGTCGACGCCATGTCGAGCACGACGGGCGCCTCTTCCAGCGCCGGCACAGCGACGGCAATCGGGTTGGTCGACAGCAGCAAGTCGATGCCGCCCCACGGCGGCAGATGGTTCGCGTTGCCCACCGCGAGGTAGAGCCCGATCATGTCGTGCTCGATCGGCATGCGCGCGTAAAGCGATGCGGGACCTGCGTGGTTACTGTGATGCACGCCGACCCAGCCGACGCCGGCGCGCTTCGCTTTGGCGATCGCATGCTGCGCGGCGACCTTCATCACGAGATGGCCCATGCCGTTGTCGCCGTCGATGAGCGCCATGCCGTCGCGCTCGCGTTCGATGCGGATGTTCGGATGCAAATTGATGCCGCCGGCGCGAATGCGGCGCACGTATTGCGGCAGCCGGAAGACGCCGTGGCCCTCGGCCCCGCCGAGATCTGCACTGACCATCAGCTCCGCCACGACGCTCGCGTCCGGCTTCGGCATGCCGACCGCTTCGAATGTCCGTGCGACGAACGCGCGTAACGAGGCGGCGTCGAAGCGACGGGTCGACGAGTCTGTCATCTCGTCTGCGTGCCGCGCCTTCGGTATCCGCTGGACACCCGCCTCGCAGGCTATTGCCCGGAGCGGGTGATCGTCACGTCGGATTCGGGGAAAAACTCCTTCTCGGAGTGACGTGCGGCGCGGTCTTGCTCGCTCGCCATGTGGCACAAGACATAGCCGAAAAGCACAAACAACCCGACGCCGATAACCGCCAGGAGGATCCAGCTGATATGCACGTCCATTCTGCCTTATCCCCTCACCCAAATTCGGGCATTCTAATCCGAATGAGCGCGGCCATCCGCTGCGACGACCCTTCGCTCGGCCGGCTATCGGATCGGCGGCGGCTCGATAAGGCTACTCGAAGCCAAGTCCGCGCACGATGAACGCCGTGATCTGCTCGATCACCTCTTCGGGCGACACATCGTTCTTCAGCGACCAGCCGCGCAACGCGATCATCACGGGCAGGAACGTGAGCATGTTCGCTGACAGGTGAGGGTAACGCAGCGGCACCTTCAGCTCCCGCGCGGCATCGGTGATGATGCGCTCGAACATGCCAATGAACTCCTCGACGCGCGCGAGGATCACGCGGCGCGAGCGCTTGTCGAGCAGGTGGCTGTCCTGGTAGATCAGCAGAATCTCACGCCGATGCCGATACATCACCTGCGAGATCGCGCGCACCGCCGAGCGCACGCGTCCGACCGGGTCGTGCGACGTGTCGAGCGCCTTGCGCGCCTGGTCGTTGTATTCGGCTACGATCCGATCACAGACCATGTACAGGATGTCGTCCTTCGAGCTGACGTAGTTGTAGATCGTGCCCTGCGTCATGTTCGCCGCGCGGCCGATGTCGCGCACCGTCGCGTTGTGAAAGCCTTTTTCCATGAATACCGCGATGGCGGCGTTGATCAGACGCTCGCGCCGTTCGCGCACGCGATCCGGATTCTTCGTTGCGGTCTTGATGCGCCGCGGTTGCAGCGAACGCCGCGTTTCGGTCTTTTGCTGCGACTCCACGTCAATCCCTCTTTTCTGAGCGCCCGGTCAATCTAGCGTAGCGTTCGATCACCGGGCAAGGCAGTAACCGCCGCCGCCAAGAGCTGGCCTGGGTTCCTAGCGGATCACGCCGAATTTGCCGCCTTGCCGTATTGACAGGACGCTTCGCGCGGTCCTATTCTGAGCGCCCAGTCAGTTTTTGCCAAGAGCCGACATCGGCCATAGGAGGAGAACCATGAAGAGGCTGCTGATCGCCGCCGGCGCGGCGCTGCTCGCCGTTGGACTGCCCGTCGCTGCCCAGCAGGGCGTTAGCTCGGACACGATCACCATCGGTGCGCACGGACCGATCACGGGGCCCGCTGCCTACATCGGTCTTGCCGGTCGCGACGGCATGCTGCTCGCGATCAAGGAAATCAACGCCGCAGGCGGAGTCAACGGCCGAAAGATTGTCGCCGTGTTCGAAGACGACGGCCACTCGCCGACGAAGGCGCTCGCCGCCGTCAAGAAGCTCGTCGAGCAGGACAAGGTGTTCGCCGTCATGTCGGTCGGCGGCAGCAACGCGACGGTCGGCGCGGTCGACTACATGAAAGAGAAGGGCATCCCCTACTACGTATCGATTGCGTCGGCGCCGCAGGTGACGTGGCCGCATGCGCGCAACCTTTTCCGCGGCGGCACGACTGAAACCGCGCGCTACGGCGAGCTGTATGCGGAATTTCTGTCCACGCACTATAAGGCCAAGCGGATCGCGATCATGAGCGGGCGCGAGGAGTATCCGCGCAACGAAGGCGACGCGACCGTCGACAAGCTGAAGAACTGGTTCCAGACTGCGCCGGCCGTGCGCGTCGAGTTCAACATCGGCGACAAGGACTTCACGCCGCAACTGGTCGAGGTACAGAAGGCCAATCCCGACGTGATCGCGTTCTTCGGCAATCCGGCAGAGGCGGCGATCGCGATGCGGCAAGCGAAAGAGCTCGGCCTCAAGCAGCCGTTTTTCGTCGGCAGCAACATGGTCGATCCGGGACTGGTGACGGCTGCCAAGAGCTCAGCGGAAGGCGTCATGGGCTTCTCGCTCATTCCGTACCTGCCGGGGTCGAAGGCGGCCGACATGGTCAAATGGGAAGCGGCTTGGAAGAAGGAGTACCCGAACGCACCCGCCGGACGTCCCAATAACTTCGACCTGCTCGCGTACGGCGACACATACGTGCTCGCCGAGGGCATGAAGCGGGCAGGCAAGAACCTTACCGCGGACGCAGTGATCCGTGCGCTGGAAGGCATCCAGAACTACCGCGTGGGCCCGGTCGCCACGCCGCGGACGTTCTCGACCAAGCACCACATCGGCAATCTCGCACTCGTGCCCATGGTGGTGAAGGACGGTCAATGGGAACCGGTGCAGTGGTCGAGCACGCGGCAGAGCGACATACTCAGTCGGTACCAGTAAGCGCGACGCTCGCCTGTCCACTTCGTCATTCCCGCGAAGGCGGGAATCCAGCGTCGTACAAGCAACGTCACTGGGTCCCCGCCTTCGCGAGGACGACACGCGTCGAGCGATGAGCCTCACCCTCTTCCTGCAGCTCGCGATTGCCGGCATCAGCGTCGGTAGCATCTACGCGCTTGTCGCGCTGGCGATCGTCATCCCGTTCAAATCGTCGGGGGTGCTGAATTTCGGCCAGGGCGAGATCGTTACGCTCGGCGCGTACACCGCGTTGATCCTCACCCAGCTCGCGCTTCCCTATCCGGTCGTCATTGCGAGCGTCGTATTGCTTGGCGCCGCGGGCGGCGTCGTCATCGAGCGCGTGCTGATCCGCCCGATCGTCAAGGCGCCCGAGTTCACCCTCGTCATCGCGACGTTCGCGATCGGGCTGCTGATCAAGGGCGTCATTTCCATTCGATTCGGCGACAGCCCGAACACGATCGACGGGCCTTTCGGCACCGAGCCGATCGTGGCGGCGGGCCTGCGTTTCAATCCGACGTCGCTGTGGATCTTTGCCTGCACGGCGCTCGTGACCCTCGGCGTGATGGTATTCCTGCGATCGACACGTCTCGGCAAGGCGATGCGCGCGGTGTCCGTCAATCCGGAAGCCGCGCGGCTGATGGGTATCAGGGTCGAAACCGTCTACCGCTGGTCGTGGGCGATCAGCACGGCGATCGGCGCGCTCGCCGGTCTTCTCGTTGCGCCGCTGATCGGCATCAATCCCGAGATCGGCCAACTCATCCTGCGCGGGCTGCTGGCCGCAGTCATCGGCGGCTTCACGAGCATTCCGGGAGCGATCGTCGGCGGCCTCGCGGTCGGGCTGATCGAAACCTATTCGGGCGTCTTGATCGGAAGCACATTCAAGAACCTCGTTCCCTTCATCCTGCTGATGGTGCTGCTCGTGTTCCGGCCGCAGGGTCTGTTCGGCGCCGCGGAGATCAAGCGGGTCTGACATGCGGAGCCGCTATCGCGCCATCGTCGCGCTCGTTGCGGTGTTGCTGCTGGCAGCAGCCGCTGCGACGATGGGCAGCTACCCGGTGTATTTGCTCAGCCTCGCGATGATCAACGTCATCGCCGCGGTCGGGCTGAATCTGCTGACCGGCAATTCGGGGCAGATATCGCTGTGCCACTCATCGTTCATCGCAATCGGGGCGTACGGATCGACGCTGCTCACCGCGCGATACGGCGTGCCGTTCTGGGCCGCCATCCCGTTGGGCGCGATGCTGGCGGCGCTGATGGGAGCGCTGCTCGGCGCGCCGGCGAGCCGGTTGCGCGGCATCTACCTTGCGCTCGCGACGCTGGGCTTCCTGCAGATCGTGCAGATCGTCATCGAGGAATTCGCGAACGTGACCGGTGGCGTGCGCGGATTGACCGTTCCGAAAGCGGCCGTTGCCGGACTGCGCATGAGCGAGTACGCGCGCTTCCTGGTCGTTCTCGGCTGCTGCGTGCTCGCGATCTGGACCGCGCGCAATCTGCTCGCGTCGCGCGTCGGGCGCGAGCTCAACGCCGTTCGACTGAGTCCGCACGCTGCGCAAGCGCTCGGCGTGTCCGTTCATCGCGTGAGGCTCGCGGCATTCGCGTTGTCCGCGGCTTTTGCGGGCGTGGCCGGTGGACTGCAGGCGATCGTCGTCGGCTTCATCGATCCGGTCGAGTTCGGTGTCTCGGCGGCGCTTCGCCAGATCACGTTCATCGTCGTGGGCGGAATGGGATCGGTGGGCGGATCGGTGATCGGCGCGGCGGTACTGAGCGCGATGCCCGAGATGCTGCGCTCGGTGAAAGAGTACAGCGACGTCATCTACACGATGATGCTGCTCGGGTTCCTGATCTTTCTGCCGAACGGTCTGGTGACGCTCTGGCACGCCGTTGCGCGGCGGATGCGCACGCGCGCGCCTGCCGCGACCGCGGAGGCACGGCCGTGACCGACCGACTGACCGTCGAGCGCCTGTCGGTGCGCTTCGGCGGCCTGATCGCGGTGCGCGACGTTTCGCTATGTATCGCTGCGGGCGAAATACGCGGGCTGATCGGACCCAACGGCGCGGGGAAGACGACCTTGGTCAATGCGATCACCGGCACGGTCCCGATTGCAGGCGGTCGGGTGCTGTTGGACGGCGTGTCCGTGTCGGGATTGCCTGCACATGCGATCAGCCGCCGCGGCATCGGCCGGACGTTTCAGCACGTCGAGCCGTTTGCAGAGCTGTCGGTGCTCGACAATGTGCTGCTCGGTGTCGGCCGCCATTCGCACGTGCCGTTCGCGCACGCGGCGCTCGCGACACCGCTCGCGCATCGGCGTGAAGACCACGCGGTGCGCGAGGCGATGGCCGTCCTGGAACGCTTCGATCTGCTCGCGTATCGCCACACGGCTGCGGCCGAGCTTCCATTCGGTGTGCTGAAGCGCATGGATCTCGCGCGCGCGCTTGCGGCTCGGCCGGCGCTGCTTCTCCTGGACGAGCCTACGTCCGGCATGAGCGAATCCGAGGCGGACCGAGCGATCGCCGCTGCGTGCTCGCTCGCCGAATCGGAAAGGATCACGCTGCTCGTGATCGAGCACAACATGCGAGTCATGATGGCGCTCGCGCATAGCGTGACGGTGATGCAGAACGGTGCGGTGATCGCCGAAGGCACACCCGAGCGAATCCAGCGCGACGCCGCGGTCATCGACGCCTATCTGGGCGACGAGGAAGCCGATGCTGTCCATTGAGTCGCTGCGTTCAGGCTACACCGGCATCGACGTGCTGAAAGGCGTGTCGCTCGCCGTTCCCGACAATGCGATCATCGGCGTGCTCGGACCGAACGGCGCGGGCAAGACGGCGCTGCTGCGCGCGATCTCGGGACTGAATCCGGTGCGCGGCGGCCGCATCAGCTTCGCAGGCAGCGAGATCAGCCACGCGCTGCCCGATGAAGTCGTGCGGCAAGGCGTGATCCAGGTGCCGCAGGGACGCATGCTGTTCGGCTCGATGACCGTGCGCGAGAACCTCGAGCTCGGCGGTTATCTGCAGACCGACCGCACGGCGATCGAGCAGCGGCTTTCGCTCGTGTACGAGTTGTTTCCCGTGCTGCGCGAGCGCGGCCGGCTCGCCGCGGCGTACCTGTCCGGCGGCGAGCAGCAGATGCTCGCGCTCGCTCGAGCGCTGATGGGCAATCCGAAGCTGTTGCTGCTCGACGAGCCGTCGCTCGGATTGGCGCCCAAAGTGTTCGACGCGATTCTCGAGCGCGTGCGCGCGATCCATGCCGCCGGCGCATCGATCCTCATCGCCGAGCAGAACGCGCGCAAGGTCCTGCGCATGGCCCATCACTGTTACGTGCTGGAGAACGGCGCAGTGGCCTTCGATGGGCCGGCGTCCGACCTGTTGCACGACGCCCGCATCGAAAAGACCTATCTTGGAGCCGGACACTAGAACATGAAAATGATCGACATTCACTCGCACTGGGGCACCAAGCGCGGATACACGCTGCGCACCGAGGAAGAGCTCGCGCAACAGAAGAAAACGTGGAACTCGGAGCCGAAGTACGCGACCGAGGACGAGATGGCCGACTACTTCCGCCGCAGCGACGTGCGCGCGGTGCTCGATTTCGGGTTCACCAAGTTCATTCCGCTCGACCAAGCGAGGGGCGTGCACGACTACGGTTTCGACACCGAGCGCGCGCATCCCGACGCGATCATCGGCCACTGGATCCACATCGACCCGCATACCGGCGTCGACGGCGTACGTGAGCTGCGCCGCTGCATCGATCGCGCGCCCGGGTTCATCGGCTTCGCGGTTTCCGGATCCGGCAGCGGGCCTCCGAGCGATCCGGCGTGGAAGCCGTTCTACGATCTGTGCATCGAGGCGAAAATTCCCGCGCTGATCTTCGTCGGCACGACGGGTCTCGGCGCGGGCTTGCCGGGCGGCGCGGGCATCGTGCTCGACGACTGTCACCCGCGGCATCTCGACCACGTCGCGGCCAGCTATCCGCAGTTGCAGATCGTCGCGGCGCGGCCCGGATGGCCCTGGCAGGCCGAAACGATCGCGGTGCTGCTGCACAAGCGCAACATCTGGTACGAGGTGCATGGCTGGTCTCCAACGTACTTCACGCCGGATCTCAAGCACGAGATCCCGCGGCGGCTGCGCGAGCGCGTGATGTTCGGCGCCGACTATCCGCTCTTCACGTACGAGCGGCTGGTGCGCGACTGGCGCAGCGAAGGCTACGCGGAAAACGTGCTCGCGGACGTATTCGTCAACAACGCGGAGCGCTTTCTCGCGCAGGTGAAACGGACATGAACCTGGATCTCGATGGCAAGGTCGCGATCGTCGGCGGCGCGAGCCAGGGTATCGGTTACGGCATTGCCCGCGCGCTCGCGGGCGAAGGAGCGGCGGTCGCGATCACGGCGCGGCGCGAAGTCGATCTGCAGGAAGCCGCCGAGCGGCTTCGCACCGAGACCGGCGCCAACGTGCTGCCGATCCAGGCGGATTGCCGCCGCGCCGACGATTGCGTGCGCGTGGCCGAAACCGTTCGCCGCGAGCTCGGCGGCATCGACATCCTCGTCAACAACGACGGCGCGCCACCGCTCGGTCCGGTGCTCGGATTCGACGACACTGCGTGGGCGAAGGCGGTCGAGCAGAACCTGATGTACGTCGTACGCATGGCACGCGAGGTCGTGCCGTCGATGAAGGAGCGCGGCGGCGGCAGCATTCTCAACATCACGGCGATCTCCGCGATTCAGCCGGTCCCGGGGTTTGCGCTGTCGGTCGCGACATGGTCGGGCGTGATCGGCTATTCGAAGACGCTGTCGCTCGAGGTCGCCCCGTTCGACATCAACGTCAACACGATCTGTCCGGGATACATCGATACGACGCGGCTGCAGAAAGTCTTTGCGGCGGGCAGTGAGGGCGCGGATGTCGTGAAGCGGCGGTTGACCGACGAGGTTCCGATGAAGCGCATCGGCGCCCCGGACGACATCGCGAGCCTCGCCGCGCTGCTGGTTTCGCCTAAAGGCAGGTACGTCACGGGTACGGCGATCCAGGTCGACGGCGGATTGCTGAGGGCAATACGATAACCGTCATTCCCGCGAACGCGGGAATCCAGCGTCTTCAGCGATTTGGCAAGGCAACGAAACTGGACCCCCGCCTGCGCGGGGCGACGAACGATAGGAGGAGCAGCATGATCGAAGTACCGAGGCCGCCAAGCGCACAGGACATCGCGAAATATCGCGCGAAGGGCTGGTGGAAGGATCAGACGTTTTCGCAGATCCTCGAAGTGCGCGCCCGTGAAACGCCGGATCGCGAGGCGATTTGCGACGCGCGCCGGCGCATCACGTACGCAAAGCTGTGGGCCGAGGTGCAACGCTTCGCGGAGTTCCTGCGCCGCCAGGGCGTGCAGCGAGGCGACGTCGTCACGCTGCAGCTGCCGAACCGGATCGAATTCCCGGTCGTGTTCTTTTCGCTCGAGCTGATCGGCGCGGTGGCGAACAAGATCAGCGCCGACTTCCGCGCAGTCGAAGTCGAGTACATCCTCAAGTTCTCGAAGTCGAAGGCATACGTATGCGCGAGCCAATTCAAGGGGTTCGACTACCTTGCGATGATTCGCGAGTTGCGCCCGCGTCTGCCGGAGCTCTCGCTCACGATCTGCGTCGACGACGTCGATGCGCCCGACGTGGTCAGCTTCGCGAAGGTCGTGCACGACACGCCGGAGATCGACGCGGCGAATCGCGTGCACATGTCGCCGCTCGACGTGATGCGCATGTGCTTCACGTCGGGCACGACGGGCAACCCGAAGGGCGTTTTGCACTGCTTCAACACGACACTCTGCACATGCGAGACGTTCAACCGCGAGCTCGCGGTCACGGACAGGGACGTGATGCTCGACTACCTGCCGGTGGGGTTGAACTGGGGGTACATGACGCTCGTGCAGGCGGCGATGGCGGGCGCGCGCGTCGTGTTGATGGAGCGCTTCTCGGCCGAAGGTGCGCTCGAGCTCATCGAAAAGGAGCGCGTCACGTACATTCCGACGGCGCCTGCGTCGATCGTCGCGATGCTGAACTCGCCCGAGCTCGCGAAGCGCGATCTGAGCTCGCTTCGCATCGTCATCACCGGCGGCGCGTCGGCCGCGGTCGAGACGATCAAGGCGTTCCAGACCGCCGTTCCGCACGCGAAGCTGATCGAGCTCTACGGCATGCTCGAAACCGGCTATCACTCGTTCACGCGTCTCACCGACGACCCGCTGAAGGTCAACGGCACCGTCGGACACTGCGTCGATTCGATGGGCCTGCGCATCCTCGACGACGACGGCAACGACGTGCCGTTCGGCGAGGTGGGCGAGATCGCGGCGGTCGGGCCGTCGGTGCACATGGGCTATCTCGACAATCCCGCGGCGAACCGCGACAGCTTCACGCAGGACGGCTGGTTCCGCACGGGCGATCTGGGCCAGTATGCGGACAAGGAAGGCAACGTGCGCATCGCCGGACGCAAGAAGGAGATCGTCAACCGCGGCGGCAAGAAGTATTTCCCTCGCGAGATCGAGGAGCTGCTCTACCAGCATCCGAAGATCATGCAGGCGGCGATCGTCGGCGCGCCCGACCCGCGGCTCGGCGAGAAGAATTGCCTCTGTGCGATCATCAAGCCGGGCGTGAGCTTGACGCTCGACGAAGTGGTGGCGTTTCTGAGAGGCCGCGTCGCCGACTACAAATTGCCCGAGGCGCTCGTCGTCATGAACGACTTCCCGATGACGCCGACCGGCAAGATACGCAGGCCGGAGCTCGTCAAGCGCGTCGCTGGAACTGTCTAGCAGCGACCGATAGGGTTACGACGAGCGCGGTCTCAAGCAGGCGGGCATCAAGCTGATCGCGATGGGAGACCTGACCGACGACGGCGTGTTGCAGGCGATGGGTGAGCCGACGGTGGGACTCATCACGAGCTTCCACTACTCGGCGGCGCACGATTCGCCGGAGAACAAGGCGTTTCTCAAGACCTATGCCGAGGTCAACGGTACTCGGCTGCGCGCGAATTTCATGGCGTGCGCAGGCTATGACGGCATGGCGGCGATCGCGGAAGCCCTGAAGAAGACGGCCGGATCGGTCGACCCGGATACGTTCGTCGCCGCGATGAAAGGCATGAAGCTGCTGAGCCCGCGCGGGCCGATCATGATCGATGCGGACACGCGCGACATCGTGCAGACCGTTTACATACGACGCGTCGAAAAGATCGACGGCACGCTGTACAACCTCGAGTTCGACAAGTGTCCCGACGTGAAGGACCCGGGAAAATAAACACGCGGCCAACCGCGAGCGTAAGCGTCGCGATCAGCTCGGTACCTCGCCGAGCACCGTGCAACGGCGCACCACGCGCCGCTGCGTGAATGGATCGTAGGCCGTGGCGCGATGCATCACGCAGCGGTTGTCCCACACGATCAATTCGCCTGGCTTCCAGCGATGCTCGTACGTGAGATCCGGGTGGATGGCGAGCGCGTTCAATTCCTCGATCAGCGCGCGTCCTTCCGGGTACGGCATGCCGACGATAGATTCCGCGTGGTCGCCCAGGTACAGACATTTGCGACCCGTTTCCGCGTGCGTTCGCACGACCGGGTGATCGACGGGCGGCTTTTCGCGCCGCTGCGCCTCGGTCAGCGGATCCTCGCCATGGCGGCGCGTGCGGGAAAAGTCGAGATTGTGCACGGCACGCAGGTTCGCGATGCGCGCCTTCCATGTCGCGTCGAGCCGTTCGTACGCGCCGTACATGTCGCAAAAGTGCGTCTCGCCGCCGCTCTCGGGCACGATTTCGCCATAGATGATCGTCGCCTGCCCGGTGACGCGTTGCCAGGATCCGTCGGTGTGCCAGGCGAGCGTGCCCTTGTCGGGATGGCGGCCGCTCGGGTTGCCGTTCTCGTCGAGGTTCGAGAGCCGATACAGCTCCGGAAACCCGTCGGCGTGGTATTGCTTCATCACGTGGATCTGCACTTCGCCGAATTGCCGGGCGAACGCGACTTGACGATCGGGCGGAAGCTCTTGCGGCGGGAACAGCAGCACCTGGTAGCGCAGGAATGCCTGGTAAATCGCGCGAAAGACTTCGTCCGAGACGCCGTCCGCAAGTCTCACGTCCGATATCTCGGCGCCGAGCTTAGGTGTCAACGGCCGCACGGCGAACGGCAGGTGAAGCTCGATAGTGGCGTTCATGTTTCGTCAGCTTCGATCACGGACAGATATAACCGGTTCCGCTCGGGCTCTTGAAGCAGCCAACCGATTCCGGGAGCAGCTGCTTCGGCAGCCATAGCACCACTTCGGGGAAGAGCACGCAGAAGCCGATCGTCAACAAGAATACGACATAGAGCGGCAACGAGCGTATCAGCGCCCGTCCGAAGCCGACCCCGACGTATTTCGACGCCACCAGCAATGACAAACCGTAGGGCGGCGTGATCAGCCCGAAGACCAGCGTCGTGATGATCACCACGCCCATGTGCAGCGAGTTGATCTGGCCCACCTCCGTCAATTTGAGGATGATCGGCATGAAGATGATGATCGCTGGAATGGCGTCGATGAAGTCGCCGACGATCACGAACAGCACGACCAGCAGCAACATGATCATCCGGCCGTCCGTACCGGCGAATGCGCTGATGTAGGTGGCAACCATGTCAGGGCCGCGCAGGTACGCGACCATCCAGCCGAATGCCGAGGCGCCCGCCACCGCCGCCAGCGGCAGCGAATAGAGGAGGCCCGCGTACATGAAGTCGCGCGGCAGTTGCGTGATATGGGTCGGCCGCAGGACCGGGATCAGCACGACGAGAATGTAGACAGCGGCAATCATCCCGGCTTCGGTCGGCGTAAACCACCCGCTCAGGATTCCGCCCATGATGATCACCGGGATGATCAGCGGCAACGCGGCACCGCGCGCCGCGACGGCGACTTCGGTGAACGACGCGCGCGGCTTCATCACGCCTACGGGGCCCCGGAAATAGCTGTACACCATGAGGCCGATGCCGATCAGCACACCCGGCACGACGCCAGCCAGAAACAAGCCGCCGATCGAGACGTTGCCCGTGGCGCCGTAAACCACCGCCATGATGGAAGGCGGAATCAGGTTAGCCATCGTCGACGCGCACGCGATGAGCGCCGCGGTGAACGAGCGGTCATAGCCTTCCTTGTCCATCTCGGGGGCAACGGTGCGGCTCAGAACGGCGACATCGGCCACTGACGAGCCCGAGATGCCGGCGAAGAACATGCTGAACAGCGTCACCACCTGCGCAAGCCCACCGCGCAGATGTCCGACCAGCGTCTGCGACAACCGGATCATTCGATGCACGACGTCGGATGACGCCATCAACTCGCCGACCAGCAGGAAGAAAGGGACTGCGAGCAGCGTCTCGGAATCGATGCCGTGGAACAGCTGGCCAACCATCGATTGAAGGCTGATCGGTGTAAAGGCGGTGGCGACGAACACGCCCGCCATCAGCGCAAACGACACCGGCACGCCCATGTAGCCGAACGTGAGAAACAGGATGCCCATCAGGCACAAGACTGCGCCGCCGCTCATATGTGAGCCCCCTTGGCGCGTTCCGCGCCTTCCCCCCGAGGGGGAGCGAGCGATCTTGGGGCGGCCCGGCGATCGCTCATTCGACGATTTCCTCCGCGACGAATTGGGGCAGATTGTCGCGATCTTCCGGCCCTTCGAAGCCATGTCGCCAACCGTTGACGAGCTGCTCGATCGTGAAGAGCACGATGAGCACGCCGGCGGCGGGCACGATCGCCGTATAGACGGTCAACGGGATAAGCGACGGCATCCGATAGCTGCCGAGGTCGAGGATGGCATTCTTCCAGCCGAACCCGACGAGCAGCAGCGCGACGATCAGCACGATCACGCGATTGGCAATCTCGATCGCGCTGCGCGGCGCGCCGCTCATCCGCTTGGTGATCTCGGTCAGGTAGAAGTGGTCGTTGCGGCGCGTCGCAACCGCCATGCCGAGGAACACGCCCCACGCGAAGAACGCCGTGGTGACCTGCTGCAGCCACAACCACGGCGCGCCGAGGCTGCGCGTGATCACGTCGCAAAAGACCGTCAGCGTGAACATGAAGATGCACACGCCGCACAGGATCATGAGCAGCGCCTCCAACCGGTCAAACGCCTTCCATTTCAGTTGGCGGTGACGCTGGAGGATCAGGGCTCGGAAATCGGCCATTTCTCCCCTCGGTCGTTCATGCGGCTACCAAGCAACGCGGAGGCGGAAGCGCTCACACGCCTCCGACCCGAGGAGGATGGTCGAGCTACTTCACATCGCGGACGAGCTTCAGCAGCTTGACGGCGTGCGGACCGAGCTCCGCCGCGAGCTGGTCCTGGACGGGCTGCGCGGCCTTGATGAACCCGGACTTGTCGACGTTCTCGACCACCTTCACGCCGATGGACTTCAACTTGTCGGCCGAGTCCTTCTCGAGCTTCAGCGCCATCGCAGGTTCTTTCTTGCTCACCTCGTCCGCGGCGGCCTGGACCCACTTCTGCTGTTCAGGCGTCAGGCTGGTCCACGTCTTTTCGCTGACCCAGATGCAGTTGTTGTTGGCCTCGTGCTCGGTCATCGACAGAACCGGCGCGACCTCGTAGTGCTTGTTGGCGAGATAAACGTTGACACCGTTCTCGGCGACGTTGACCACGCCCGTTTGCAGCGACGTGTAGACCTCGCCGAACGGCATGTGAACCGTCTGCGCGCCGTAGGCCGGGAACAACGTGTCCTCGGTCTTGGTCGCCTGGACGCGCACCTTCTGGCCCTTGATGTCGTCGATCGATTTGACTTCCTTCTTGCTGTACATGTTGCGCATGCCCATCGTGAGCAGGCCGAGCACCTGCGCGCCCTGCACCGAATCCTTGATCATGGCGCGAAATTCCTGCGCGATCGCCGGATCGGCGAGCGCCTTGGCCAGATGATTCTGATCGCGGAAAATGAAATGCAGCGAGAACACGCCTGCCTGCGGCGCCAGCGTCGATGCGTTCGCGGTCGACGTGATGACGAAATCGATGTCGCCGGCGCGCATCTTCTGCAGCATCTGTGGTTCCTGCCCGAGCTGCGCGCCAGGGAACTGGTTGATGCTCATCTTGCCGCCGCTCAGCTCCTTGAGCTTGGCATCGAAGATGTTGGCAGCGATGCCGTACGCCGTCGTCGTCGGCTGGTCGTAGGCGAAGCTGAAGGTGCGCGTCTGCGCGGTCGCGCCGCTGATCCAAGCGGCCGTTACAACCGCGGTCAGCACGCCCAATACCGCGCTGTGCCCATTGCGTCGGATGCTCATGTTGCGCTCCTCCTCGCGTTGCTGTGTCCGGCATCTCAAACGGCTTCGAGCCGCGGACCCGGAGGGAGACGATAGCGAGCCACCGTTGAATATGCAACCGCCGCTCGCGACGACATTGCACGGTCGATGTCGTCCGCTGACACCCTTCAACGCAAGCGACGTGCGGATGATCCGTAAGTCATCGGTAAGTCGCCGCCACGGCCGCAGCGTGCGGGCATCGATCCCGGGCGCGATGCGGAAGAACGCTTGCGTGTCCTTTCGTAAAGATCTTTTCCCGACAATGCGTTACGGCGCGGACACTTCGTTGCCGCGCGCCACCGCGCAGCTCGCCGGTGGATGAGCGAATTCGTCAGCGATCGGCAAGGCGCGCGCCCGCACACTGCTGCCAGTCCCGAGGTCATGCACCCATCGCATCAGGAGCAAGGAGAATCGCGTGAAAACCACAGTGGTCCAAAACTTGACGGCATTGAGGAGCCTGCTGCAGCGGTCGGTTCCGTATCTGCTGCTCGAGATCCTGCTGCCCGGCGGGACATTGTTTGCGCTGCTCCTGTTCGTGTTCGAGCGCAGGCACAAGCTCGCGGTCGCAAGACCGCAACGGCTGCATGTCATCGCCGCCCACGCGATCGGCAAGCTGCGCAAGGAGTTCGTTGTCGTCGTGCAACCCAACGGCATCGCCACGTCGGTGTGGCGCCGCCGCGATGGTGCGCGCGACGGCGTCGAAGTGCTCGCCATGGCGCGTGCGGCGTAAGCGTCATCGAGCTCGTTGGGTATCGCAAACGCTCATCGCCCCATCTGAAAGGAGAACGATCGTGCAATACGCAAAGATTGCCAATCCCCCTATGCCGATTTCCTTTTCGCT
Organism: Casimicrobiaceae bacterium; assembly: GCA_036395475.1. GTDB lineage: Bacteria > Pseudomonadota > Gammaproteobacteria > Burkholderiales > Casimicrobiaceae > PALSA-1003. The sequence continues at coordinate 937 of DASWDF010000229.1, read as the reverse complement.
GTCGGCGACGCTTTGGTTGAAGCTGGCGGTGGTCTACGCCTGATCATCGGCATCGGTCTCGGAATTGCCATGGGTGCGGGCGAAAACTTCACGCAGCGCCCGGTGCATGCGCACATCAACCTGCTGGGATGGGCGACGCTCGCCTTGGCGGGACTGATTTACTCCGTCTTCCCGAGTGCCGGCGAAAGCCGGCTCGCGAAGATCCACTTCTGGCTGCACAACGCGGCTCTCCCGGTGATGATGGCGTCATTGTGCGTGCTCTTGCTCGGCAATCGCGAAGTGGTGCCGATCCTGGCCGCGTCGGAATTCGCTGCCGCGGCCGGTGCGATCGCGTTCGCCTGCAACGTCTTTCTGAATGTGCGGGCACCTGCGGCAACGGCCGCCAAGGGATGATGTCGCTGCGCCCGGACTACACGAGCGCCTGCGTGTCCGCGTCGACGGGAAGCGCGTGGCCCGAGATGTTGGCCCCTGCGGGCGAACAGAGAAAGACGATGGCGTTGGCGATGTCGTCTGCCGAAACCAGTCGGTGCAGCGACGTGCGCGCAAGCGCTTCGTCGCGCACGACCGACGCGTCGACGCCGCGCGCTTTCGCCTTGCTCGCGAACACATGATCGATGCGCGCACCGGCAACCGAGCCCGGGCAGATCGCGTTGACACGGATGCCGTCGCCGCCGAGCTCGATCGACAGCGACTTCATGAACCCGATCACCGCCCATTTCGACGCAGCGTACGGCGTGCGCAGCGGGAAGCCGAAGCGGCCGGCGGCCGATGACAGGTTGATGATGCTCGCATTGCCGCTCTTGCGCAGATGCGGTATCGCGAGCCGTGCACAGTTGAATTGGCCGGTGATGTTGACGGCAAGCGTCTGATCCCATTGTTCGGGCGGCACGTCCTCGCATGGCGCCGTGGGTCCGGCAATGCCCGCATTGTTCACCAG